>NZ_CABQJR010000046.1 GCF_902464545.1 uncultured Senegalimassilia sp. | reverse complement strand
GCTCGGAGTCGTACTGCGCGCCGACGCCGGCCAGGTAGCTGCGCTCGGCCTCGGGGATGCCCAGGCGGTCGAAGGTGTTCTTCACGTCGTCGGGCAGGCTGTCCCAGTCCGACTTCTGGTCGGTGTTGGGCTTGACGTAGGTGACGATGTTGTCCATGTCAAGGCCGGCGATGGAGGGGCCCCAGTCCGACGTGGGCATGCTCTGATAGATTTCCAGCGACTTCAGGCGATGCTGGAGCATCCACCCCGGCTCGTCTTTCTTCTCCGAGATCTCGCGGACGATCTCGGGCGTCAGGCCCGCCTCGAGCTTCTCGGTGCTATCGCCGTATGAAAAGTCGTAGAGGCTGCGGTCGATGTCCGCTACCTCGGTGCGTTGCTTAGCCATGGCTGCCCCTTATTCGGCGGCTGCGGCCGCGGCCTGCTCGAACTGCTCGAAGCCGTTCTCGTCGATGTCGGCGATCATGGACGCGTCGCCCTCGGCCGTCATGCGGCCCTTGACCAGGACGTGCACGCGGTTGACGTCGACGTGCTCCAGGATGCGGGTGTTGTGCGTGATGATGACGAGCGTGCCGTTGCAGCGCTTGCGATAGACCTCCATGCCGCGCGAGACGACGGACAGCGCGTCCACGTCCAGGCCGGAGTCGGTCTCGTCCAGGAAGGCCAGCTTCGGCTCGAGCAGCAGCAGCTGCAGCATCTCGAGCTTCTTCTTCTCGCCGCCGGAAAAGCCCACGCCCAGCTCGCGGTCCAGGTAGGCCGGGTCCATGTTCAGCTCCTCGGCCAGCTCCTTGACGTGCTTGCGGAACTGCTTGCCCTTCATATCGCCCACCCCCGGGCGGCCTGCGGAAATGGCGCGCAGGAAGCTGCTGACGGGCACGCCGGGGATCTCCACCGGCGCCTGGAAGCTCAGGAAAAGACCCGCGTGCGAGCGTTTATCGGTGGACAGATCTGTGATATCCTGTCCGTTGAACGTGATTTTGCCGCCGGTCACCGTGTATTCGGGATCGCCCATGACCACGTGGCCCAGCGTCGATTTGCCGGCGCCGTTCGGGCCCATCAGCACGTGGGTCTCTCCAGCGCCCACGGTCAGGTCGACGTCGTGAAGAATGACCTTCTCATCCACGGCGGCCGAAAGGCCTGCCACGTTGAGGAGGATGTTCTCGTCTGCCATCTTCTTCCCCTTCTCATTTCTTATAAATAAGGCTTTGCTTATTCATATACGTTTGATAGGATTAAGATATCGTGACACGCGGATTTGTCAAGCGAAATGCTTGCCGCAGAGGATCAATCCGCGGAATGAGCGCGAACGCGCATGCTTTACGTCTAGTGTAACCTATATGTTCCAAGGGCGACACCGGGCGATGCGAGCGACCGACGGATGACCGGGGGTCGTTATGCTGGCGAGCGCGTGATGCTTGCGCGGCGGCGTTGGGAAGCCTGTTCGCGATGCCCGAGGTTTGCGGCAGCGCGGAGCTTAAGCTCGCCCGCCGGCGTTTCGCGTCGGGTGCGGGTTCGCCGGGAGGGCG
>NZ_CABQJR010000045.1 GCF_902464545.1 uncultured Senegalimassilia sp. | reverse complement strand
GTGGCGGAATTGGCAGACGCGCCAGATTTAGGTTCTGGTGGGCAACCCCCGTGAAGGTTCAAGTCCTTTCGCCCGCACCATTTGAGGGGAGCATGCACGCATGCATGTTCCCCTCAGCTGCTTTATGCTGAAGCTCGCTTTCCCCGTTGCGGGGCAAGGCGGGCGGGAAGGAACGAATGGTATGGAAACATTGAAGGCGATCGGGCGGAAGTGGAACGACATCAGCCTGATCAAGCGCATTCTCGTCGGTTTGGCTATCGGCGCTGTTTTGGGCGTGTTTTGGCCGGGTAACGACGTGCTCGAGATGTTCGGCACGTTGTTCGTCTCCGCGCTGAAGGGCGTGGCGCCCATCCTGGTATTCTTCTTGGTCATCAGCGCGCTCGCTAACGCGAAGGGCGCCGGCGCCATGAAGGTTGTCGTCATCTTGTACCTGGCAGCCACGTTCATCGCGGCGTTTGTCGCCGTTTTGATGAGCTCCCTGTTCCCTGTGGAGCTTACCTTGGCTGCGGCGCAGGACACCTCTGCGGCTCCTTCCGATATCGGGTCGGTATTCTCCAAACTTCTGCTGTCCATCGCATCCAACCCCGTTGATGCCCTGACCAACGCGAATTACCTGGGCATCCTTGCGTGGGCCGTGCTGCTCGGTATCGCCCTGCGTCACGCCAAGGATGGTGTGAAGGAGGTCTTCGCCTCTATCTCCGACGCGGTTTCGCAGGTCGTGCGTTGGATCATCTCCCTGGCTCCGTTCGGCATCATGGGCTTGGTGTACACCTCTGTCAGCACCAACGGCCTTGAGATCTTCACTGAATATGGCCAGCTTCTGCTCGTGCTGCTTGCCGCCATGGCTGTGGTCGCTTTTGTGACCAATCCGCTTTTGGCGTTCGCATGCTTCCGTAAGAACCCGTATCCGCTGGTGTGGCGCTGCACCAAGGATTCCGGCGTCACGGCGTTTTTCACCCGCAGCTCCGCGGCTAACATCCCCGTGAACATGGAGCTGTGCAAGAAACTGGGCCTGAACAAGGACAACTACTCCGTATCCATTCCCCTGGGCGCAACTATCAACATGGGCGGTGCCGCTGTGACCATCTCTCTGATGGCTATGATGGCTGCGCACACCATGGGCGTTGAGGTCGGTTTCGGCACTGCTGTCATTCTGGGTGCGCTTTCCGCCGTGTCCGCTTGCGGCGCTTCCGGTGTCGCCGGCGGCAGCTTGCTGCTCATCCCGCTTGCCTGCAGCCTGTTCGGTATCGGCAACGATGTGGCTATGCAGGTCGTCGGCATCGGCTTTGTGATCGGTGTCATCCAGGACTCCGTGGAGACGGCTATCAACTCCTCCACCGACGTGCTGTTCGCGGCTTCCGCCGAGTACATGCAGTGGCGTCGCGAGGGTCGCGATTTCAAACCCGGCGCGGATGCGTAGGGTCTAAGCGGTAAGCTGAATATTCCGATACCTTGGAAAGGGGCGCAATCGCGCCCCTTTCTTGCATTTAATGACTTCAGTCTGGCGCGCGCGTAGCCGCGCCAAGTAAACCGCCCGCTAT
>NZ_CABQJR010000044.1 GCF_902464545.1 uncultured Senegalimassilia sp. | reverse complement strand
CCCCTGCCCGGCGGCGGCGCGGAGGCCGGCCCGCCCCTGCGGTTCCCCATCGGGCCGCCGCCCTGACAACCGAATACCCTCAAGCGGCCCCTTCCGCTTGGAGACACCCTTTCCCCAAACCCCCCTTGCAAACAGGGACGTCTCCAAGCGGAAGGGGTCGCCTTGCGTCTTGGATCCGGACACTTAGGGGACGTAGCGCTATCTGCCTGAATCGCGTTTCACTTGTGCTTGGTTGAGCGGTGCGGTGGCGTCCTGCTACGCTATGCAACGCAAAACGCAAAGGCGAGCCGCCTAAAGGAAGGAGCTCATCGTGCAGGAAGTGTTGTTCATCGAGTACCCGAAGTGCTCAACGTGCAAGAAGGCGAAGGCGTGGTTGGATGCGCATGGCGTGGCGTATGCGGATCGCGACATTGTGGCGGATAATCCCAAGGCGACTGAGCTGGCCGAATGGCACGCGAAAAGCGGGTTGCCGCTGCGCCGGTTCTTCAACACCAGCGGGCAGCTGTATCGCCAGCATAATGTGAAAGCCCAGCTAGATGCAGGCATGTCGGACGCGGAAGCTTATGACCTGCTGGCTGCCAACGGCATGCTGGTAAAACGTCCCATCGTCGTCGGCCCCGATTTCGTGCTAACCGGCTTCAAAGAAGCCGACTGGGAAGCTGCACTGCTATAAGCTTTTCGCATAGGCGTTTTGCGCTTCCGCTAGACAAATAGGAAAGAATAGGAAAAAAGGAAACCGCCGAAAATCAATTGGCGGCTGAGCTAGAGGCGCTTAGGCAGATTGTTCAGCTTCTTAACCCGATACGCGTCAAGGTTGGAATCGACGGATTAAAAAGCCCCGCATTGTGCGGGGCTTTTTGCGTTTACTTGAGTTTGCGCTCACGTCCACGAGGTGGGGTGCGGTGCTTTGCGCGCTCAATGAGCTATCGGGATGGTTCTCGGCCAACCTTTTTATGCCAGTTGCTCGATGAAGTCGCTGGGCTCGATGGCGCACATGCGCTTGCCGTCTTGCAGGCGGATGCGGCCGATGTGCAGCTTCATGACGCCGGCGGTCTCCAGGCTGGTGGTGGCGAAGCGGGAAACCACCAGCTGCTCGCTTGCCTTTCCTGCCATGGCGTACACGCGGTGCGCGTCCTTCGCGTGCTCCTTCTCCTGCTTGTCCAGGGGCATCTCGGAGCTGTCGAAGTATTCGCGGCAGGGGATGAACCCGTTCACGAAACCGCTGACGATCAGCACCTTCGGCGAGAGCCCCGCGACTTGGTCGTAGGGGACCACCTGGACGGCGCTTGCGGCGTCGATGCGGGGCGCCAGCAGGCGGCTGCGGAAGCGCTTGGCCATGGCGGCAGCGGAGTTGTCCCGCTCGCCCAGGCACAGCGTGCTCACGATGCCCGGCGCCGTCGCGCCTTCCTGGCCCGTGACCAGCTCGGCAAGCTTATCCAGCAGCGCCGATCCCTCAAGGCCGGCCGCGGACTCTATGAGCGCAAGGCCCGCTTCGTGCGCATCGCCGACGCGCTTGGCGCCCACCACGCGGTCAGCGTCGCCCGCGTTAGCGGCCAGTGCATCGCCCAGCGCTTCGCGCAGGGCTTCCACCAGGCCCGTGCCGCGCTCGCCTGCGTGCTTGCGTAGGTTCGCCATGGCGGAGCTGTTGGCCAGCCAATCGCCGTACCCGCACCAGCAGCGCCATGCAAGCGCGTTCTCCGGATCGGCCACCAGGTCCAGCGCCGTCAGCACGCGGGCGGGCGCACAGCGCTCGTTGTCGCGGATGTCGCCGCGTACCGGCTGGCGATCGTCCAGCGCCTGGGCGGGAACCTTCGCCGCCAGCAGCGCCTTCACCATGTTGCGGCTCCATACGCCGTTGGGCGTCGCCACTACGATGTCGGCGGGGTTCTTGCCGTCCGCCACGGCTTCGGCTGCGAAGCGCGCAACGGCGCCGAACTCGTCTTCGGGCAGCGGGCTTTCCAGCACGACCGTCTGACCTGCGGCGACGTCTTCCGCTGCATGGAACGCAATCGACTGCATGACAGGGTCGGCCAGCAGCTTGGATGCCGCAGCGGCCCCGGCTGCGCAGGTGTGGCATGCGGAAAGCTCGATATCCTGCGCTCCTTCGTGCGCATCCATGAACTCGTCCAAGCCAGCGGCATAGGGGTAGCTGTCATAAACCTGCACACAGGCGGTGCGGTCGCCGGCGATGGTGAGCGTTTCGGTCGCCATCAGGCCGGCAAGCAGCTGCGACGCCTTGCTGATGCGCTGATAGTCGTCTACCAGCACGTGGGCGAACGAATGGGCGGCAACCGCGCCGGCGTGGTCGCGCAGGTAATTCACCGCCAGATTGCCCGCTTCGGGCTCGACGATGCTGCGCGTGAGGGCCAGGTTGTCCTTCAGCAGCGTGTGCACGTTGGACTCCTCACCGGGCAAAAGCCAGTTCGGATCGTCATCGGCAAGCTCGGTCCAGCTGCGGTAGAAGAACTTCAGCATCTCGCGCAGGCGCTTGGGGCGCAGGCCGCTCACCTTCATATCTTCGAGCAGGAACAGCTCCTCGTAGGCGGTGAGCAGACGCGGCTCGCGGCCTGACCAGCGCACCGCTTCGGCATCTGAGAGCACCTCGAGCGCTAAGGCGCGCGGCGTGATCACCGCGATCTCATCGGCGTTCACGCCGGCTTCTTCGCCAGCGGCGTTCAGGCGCAGCGTGAACGACTCGCATGCCTGCGGCGTGGCGCACAGCACCAGCACGTTCCCTGCCTTTTCGCCGCCCGAAAGCAGCGAGCATACGCGCTCGATCAGCTGCTGCGTTTTGCCGCAGCCCACGCCGCCGACGATGCGCGTTGCCTTGATGTGCGAAATATCCTGAATCATATCCGACCTCCCAGCCGTTATCCCTTACCTATTTATATATGCGTTCGCGATCTTGCCCGCCGGGCGGGTCGGAGAGCGCTGTTGTCGGACGAAACGCCGACGGGTCGTTGCCTTTCCCGGTTCCTCCCGCCGGCTCGTTGGGCGACGGGGGATTGCGCCGAAGCGGGTGAGGAGGATTGCCCGCTTCGGCTTCTCAGGTTGAAAGAGGGAG
>NZ_CABQJR010000043.1 GCF_902464545.1 uncultured Senegalimassilia sp. | reverse complement strand
CTATGCGCGGAGGGCGGCGGCATCGCGCCGGGCCCGTGCGCCGCATGCGCCGAGAGAGGCCCGCAGGGGGATCGCCCCCTGCGGGCCTCTCTGCGTCTTAGGCCCCCGAACTGCACAAGACTCTGCGCTTTCGCGGCGCAAGCGCCCGGCATTGTCGAAGGGTCCTTGCCGCATCGCCCGGCAAGCCACCGAAGGGCTTCCTGCGCTCGCGAACCTGCTTGATGGCAGATGACCGCGAACCGCGGACGGCCGCGTATCGTGCCCCTGAAGGCCCGCAGGGGGGATGTTCCCCTCGCGGGCCTCTCCGCGTTCTGGGGCCGCCCCGCGGGTTCCGGGCGGCATGCGCGATATCCGCCGATCGCGGTGCCGGGGGCCCGCCCGGAGGGGCGTCCCTGCGGGGCCGTCCTCCGTTCGGGCGCTGCTCGCCTGCTCGGTCCTGCGCTGTATGCGCTCCGTGTAATCGGCCCTGGCGCTTCAGATGGGCATCTCTGAGCTATGGGCTGGTCGGAGGCCGGCTTTCTTCCGTTATGCGCCGCTTCCCGATTCGGATTTTTATTGGTCACTGAAAGCGCTTACGAGGACTATAATCTCAAAGTTATATACAGTTCATTGGCGCAATGCGGGTGTCGGGGATTGTACGAGTCGTTAATATCGGCATCGTGCGCTCGGCGCTTGCGGGGTCTCATGCGGACCTGCCGAAGACGGTAGGTGAATCTGCTTTGCGGCAAGCCTTCTTCAGCTTGAAACCGTAAACAGGTCCGGACCGTTTACGGCATGTTCGCAGGATTGCGCCATCGTAAAGATGGGAGATTGTCATGTCAGCTAATTCAGGGGGCGCACGTGCGTCCTGGTCGGGCAAGTGGGCGTTTATTTTGGCTGCTGCGGCTTCGGCTATCGGCTTGGGAAACCTGTGGCGTTTTCCGTATCTGGCTGCGAAGTATGGCGGCGGCGTTTTCCTTATCACCTATGTGGTGCTGGTCGTCACGTTTGGCTTTACGTTGATGATGCTTGAGGCGGCGCTTGGTCGCAAAACCGGGCAGAGTGCGCTTGGTGCTTTTAAATCCTTCGGGAAGAAATACGCCTTCATCGGCATCTTCACTTCGGCGATTCCGTTCATCATCGTGCCGTACTACTGCATCATCGGTGGTTGGGTGCTCAAGTATGCTGGCGCGTACCTTATGGATGGCTCTGCGGCCCTTGCTGATGGCGGTACGTATTTCACCAACTTCATTGGCGGTGGCGGGGAGAGCTTCATTTGGGCGATCGCCTTTCTGCTTATCGTGTTCGCAATTGTGACACTGGGTGTGAAGAACGGCATCGAGCGCGCAAATCGCATCCTCATGCCCGTGCTGCTGGTTATGACGGCCGGTATCTGCATTTATGAGCTTACGCTTCCCGGTGCTATTGATGGCGTGGCGTATTATCTGACTCCTGATTTCAGCAAGTTCAGCGTTGAACTGGTCATCGCTGCTCTTGGTCAGATGTTCTACAGCCTCTCTTTGGCCATGGGCATCATGATCACCTACGGTTCCTACATGCAGAAGTCTGACAATCTTGAGCAGTCCGTGCGCCGTATCGAGCTCTTCGATACTGGCTATGCCTTCCTGGCTGGTTTGATGATTGTGCCTGCTGCCTTCGTGGCTATGGGTTCTGCCGAGGCCGTTGCCTCGAAGTCCGGCCCGTCTCTGATGTTCGTGATCTTGCCGACCGTGTTCGACCAGATGGGCGGCATCGCCTCGATCATGGGCTTCCTGTTCTTCCTGTTGGTGGTGTTCGCGGCATTGACCAGCTCGATCTCGCTTACGGAAACCTGCGTGTCCATCGTTCAGGATTCTGCGCATATCACGCGGAAGAAGGCGCTTATTACTTCTATGGTGTTCATTTTCGTGATGGCTATGATTGTGAACATGGGTTATTGCCAACTGGCCTTCATCGAGCCGCTGGGGCCGGGCAGCACCATCCTGGACTTCCTGGACTTCATCTCCAACTCCGTGATGATGCCGCTTGCCGCGCTGATGGCATGCGTGTTCGTCGGCTGGATCATCAAGCCCAAGGCTATCATCGACGAGGTGAAATCCTCTGGCCCGTTCAAGGCCGAGAAGATGTTCACCGTCATGGTGAAGTTCATCGCGCCCGTGCTGCTGGTGGTTATCTTGGTTGCTTATGTTGCTGCGCAGTTCGGTTTGTTCAGCATGTAGCGGGCTGATCATATGGGTATCTAGCGCTGTGGCTTAGCTAGGGGATCATCAAGAGGTCGTCGACGTTCGTCGGCGGCCTTTTGTCTTTAAGGGCAGTCGCACTCGTCTAAGGTTATGCGCGGTTCGTCCAAGGGCTGGTGGCATGTATGGGGATGGGTGGTACTGCTTGCGCGCTAACCTCTCTGCAATGCATTCGCTGATTCTTGGATGAAAGGAAGGGGGTGGTTTTGCGGATGCCGGCGAGGAGCTGGGTTGTGGTGCCGTGGAGCAGCTTCTGCCGGCACCTCCAAGCGCGGTTTGCGCTGAGGGTTGTCGTATGGGCTGTCGGCGCAATGGTTCCTCGCCATGCCGCAGGCAGAGGGTGGCGTATTGTGCTGTTCGCTATGGTGGTAACGTGGCGGTGCCTCTCGGGTTCCCAAGATTTGACCTGCTCGCTGATTGTTTCGAACAGGTAAATTCCTACGTGGTTGCGTCCTTTCGGCCTGCCGTAGGGCCAGATGTTCCCCATTTTCCCTCTGTTTTGGGTGTAAGGTATTCGGCAAGCGTTATTTGCACGTTGGGCGCAAAGCGCCCTTTCACGAAGGAGCATCACGATGGTCGAGAAGAAGGATCTTGACTGGGGCAGCCTTGATTTCGGCTACCATCAGACCGACTACAGCTACGAAGCTCATTGGAAGGATGGCGAGTGGGACGAGGGCGGTCTGACCACCGATCATGACCTGCATCTTTCCGAGTGCGCCGGCATCTTCCATTATTGCCAGGAAGTGTTCGAGGGTCTGAAGGCCTATACCACCGATGAGGGCTCCATCGTTTGTTTCCGTCCGGACATGAACGCAAGCCGCATGTTCGATTCCGCTGAGCGTCTTGAGATGCCGGGCTTTCCGAAGGATCGCTTCGTCGAGGCCGTCAAGGAAGTTGTGAAGGCGAATGCCGCATGGGTGCCGCCGTTCGGTTCCGGCGCCACGCTGTACGTGCGTCCGTTCATGATCGGTTCCGGCGAGGTCATCGGCGTTGCTCCGGCTCCCGAGTACACGTTCCGTATCCTGGTCACGCCCGTCGGTCCGTACTTCAAGGGCGGCTTGAAGCCGATCAAGCTGCGCGTGTCCGAGTATGACCGCGCCGCACCGCACGGCACCGGCAATATCAAGGCCGGTTTGAACTACGCTATGTCGCTGCGCCCGACCATGGAAGCGCATCGCAACGGCTATGCTGAGAACATCTACCTAGATTCGCAAAGCCGCACCTACATCGAGGAGACCGGCGGTGCGAACGTGCTGTTCGTGAAGGAGGACGGCACGTTGGTGGTTCCGAAGTCCCACACCGATTCCATCCTGCCTTCCATCACCCGTCGCAGCCTGGTGCAGGTTGCCCAAGACCTGGGCATGACCGTCGACGAGCGCTACGTCACGTGGGAAGAGGTTGCCGGCGGCGAGTTCGTGGAGTGCGGCCTGTGCGGCACCGCGGCCGTCATCAGCCCGGTCGGCCAGATCGACAACAAGGTTAACGGTGCTGATCAGGAGGTCGTCTTCCCGGCTGGCTGCACCGAGATCGGCCCGGTTATGAAGCAGCTGCGCGAGACTCTCACCGGCATCCAGGATGGCAAGCTGGAAGACAAGCACGGCTGGGTTTGCAAGATCGACGTCGACTAGCCGTTTGCTACATAGCTTGATGCAGACGATAACGGGGAAAGCAGGAGGGCCTGCTTTCCCCGTTTTTGCGTTTAATGACTTCAGTCTGGCGCGCGCGTAGCCGCGCCAAGTAAACCGCCCGCTAT
>NZ_CABQJR010000042.1 GCF_902464545.1 uncultured Senegalimassilia sp. | reverse complement strand
CAGGCGGACCGCACGGCGGATGCCGAGCGTGCGGACGCAGACGCCATGCGCGACCCCCCCTCCCCCAGCGCGAACCGAGCCGGCTGCCCGCCCCACGGAGCCCAACCGATCTTGCGTACCGCGTTATGCATCACGCTGGTCTGCGTGTTCGTCGGCGAGCAGGTGTTCAGCGCGCAGGCGCAGCTTTCGCGATGCCGCTACACGGTCAGCGGCTACACCGACACGCTCACGGAGCTGGAGAGCTTCTACAGCCAGCTTGACGGCGCGCCCGCAGGGAGCGAAGCCGTCTCTGACGCGAGCGCAATCGAAACCAAGACGGGCGTCGCCTCCAACGCCAACGGCGCAGCCGCAGACAACGCGGCCGGCGCTTCCGCCTTCGCCCGCGTGGGCAATGCCGCGCCGTATTGGGGCGGCAGCAAGGTCAACGGGCCGGACAACATGGCGCTCGTGCTGGGCGTGAGCACGTTCGACCATTACTCTTCCACGCAGGAATACCGCATCCAGCAGCTGCTGCACGACCTGGGCTATAGCAAGGTCACGCCGTTCGGCACCTATTACATGAGCTCAAACGTCATCGCCGACGCGCTGCTCGGCGTCACCGACATCGTGGACGATCAGCCCCCTGCCGCGACCGAGCCCGAAGGAGCCGTGCTGCGCGGCACGTGGCGCGCATACCGCAGCGAGCTTGCGCTGCCGCTGGGCTGGGGCACCACGGGCAGCGCACACGTCGACTGGCAAGAGGGGCGCCCGCTTGACAACCAGGACGCCATGCTCGCCGACGCAGCCGACAATGACGCGAGCGCGCTTTCCGCCCTCGACGTACAGGAATGCGACGGCGACCAGGATGCGCGCACGTTCACGCTGACCCCTTCGGCTGACGGCCCGGTGTACCTGTACACGCCGACGGCGTTCGTGAACGATCTCTATTACGAAGGCGGCGTCGTGTGCGAAGTATGGGCCGACGGCTCGCTCGTGCAAACCGTCGGCGGGCGCGGGTCGTGCAACCAGGTGTACCTGGGCTGGGGGCGCGCCGGGCAATCCGTGCAGGTGACCATCAAACCGCTAGCCGAGCAGCCTTACGAGCTGCGCTTCGAGGACGACACCGTGACGAACGCGCAATCCGCGTTCTGGGATGTTCCCGCCGCCGAGCTGGTGCAGGCCGGCACCGTGGACCTGCAAATCCTGGAAGATCAGCTGTCGCGCATCGATTCCGACGGTTTTGCGCTTTCCGCTTACGAGAACGGGCGGATTGCGGCCACGTTCAACGCCGCCCAGGACGAGACGCTCGTGATCAGCCAGCCCTACGAGGACGGTTGGACCGCCACGGTCAACGGCCAGCCCGTCGAGCTGCAGGCGGCTTACGACGGGCTGATGGGGATACCGGTGCAAACCGGTGACAACATCCTCGAGCTTCGCTATCTCACGCCCGGGCTTATCCCGGGGGCGGTTGTGGGCATTGCGTCCGTTACGCTGTTCGCCGTATGGCGTATAGCGGCACGCAGGCGTAGCATATTGCACGATGGCGAATAATCGAGCGTAGCTCGAGCGCGCACCGATTCGCCCTAAGGCGCTATCGCATGCCCACTTCGCAAGGAAGCGCCGCACCCAACGGGGAGAGCGGCGGCAAAGCTAGATTGGAACGAACACATGAGCGACGCCCTGTACGACCTGACGCTGGTGGTCCCCTGTTACAACGAGGCGGACAACATCCCGCTGTTCTACAAAACGGCCACCGAGTGCTTCGAGCAAGCAGGCGTGGGCATCGAGATCGTGTTCGTGAACGACGGCAGCCAAGACGGCACCACGCAGCTTTTGCGGCGCGTGGTGGAGTCCGCACGCGGGAAGCACGCCGTGCAGGCCATCGACTTCTCGCGCAACTTCGGGAAGGAATCGGCGCTGTACGCCGGCATGCAGGCGGCGCGCGGCAACAACATCTGCCTCATCGACGCCGACATGCAGCAAACGCCCCACGACGCGCTGCGCATGTACCACCTGCTCATGGAAAACTCCGACGTCGACTGCGTGGCCGCGTGCCAAGTCGACCGCAAGGAGGGCTTCGTGCTGAAGCTGTTCAAGCGCGCGTTCTACCGCACGTTCAACGGCATGGCCGACGACATCTCCATCCCCGCAAACGTCAGCGATTTCCGCGTGTTCCGCCGCCCCGTGCGCGACGCGCTGCTCGCGCTGCCCGAGCGCGAGCGCTTCAGCAAGGGCCTGTTCGCCTGGATCGGCTTCAACACGCTCGAGGTTCCCTACGAGGCCGAGCAACGCGCCGCCGGCACCAGCAAATGGTCGTTCAGGAAGCTGTTCCGCTACGCCGCCACAGGCATCTTCGGGTTCACCACCTGGCCGCTCAAGATCGCGGTGTGGCTAGGCAGCATCTGCGCCGTCGCGGCGGTGATATACCTGCTGTCGGTGCTGGCCGAGTACCTGCTGTACGGGACGAACGCCCCGGGCTACCCCACGCTGGCCTGCCTGATCCTGCTGTTCGGCGGTCTGCAGCTGGCCGTGCTGGGAGTGATCGGCGAATACCTGGGCCGCGACTACATCGAGAACAAGCGCCGCCCCATCTACCTGGCAAAAGAGCACCTAGACAGCACCAAGGAATAGCGAAGCGCCCCGAAAGGGGCGCTTTCGTTCGCGGAACGCGCCGTCTGCGCCCCGATTCGCCTATGTTTCGGGAACCGCTTTAGCCGACGCCGAATGCCGAGCAGAATCTTCTGGGCGGTTTTGCAGGCTGAAGTGCGCTCTAAAGCAATGCCGACCTGGGGTTTTAACGGCAAACACCCAATGCAAAGGGCCTTGTCTGAACTTTATCCGATGATTCGAGCACAGTTCTGGCAAGGCCCTTTGTTTCGCGAACCCCCTGGTCAGCTAGCTGAGGAAGCCGTTATGCGCCGTCGCGCATGGCTTTGAGCTTTTCCAGGACGTCCGGATTAATCCGGTCACCGAGCGTGCGCTTGAGCGCCGCCTTCGGCGTTTCGTCGAGGTGCACGTCCTCGTAGTACATGCCCACCTCGCGCGAGAACCCGTTGGCCGACATGCGGTCGATGCCGCCACCGAACACGGTGTCCTGGATGGTGGCGTCGGAGGTGACCACCATGGTTTCGACGTTGCGCACGCGCGCGTCGTGGGCCAGCTTCTCGATGACCTTATCGGCCGAGGTACCGGCGGGGCTGAACATGATGCGCACGCCGCCGATGGTCTCCACCTCGCCAGTGGAGAACTGGTTGTCGCCGCCGTCGAACACGATGACGGCCTTGTATTCGCGACCGGCGAAGTTGATAACGTCGTTGATCAAACGCTCGCGCGCCGCGTTAAACGCATCATCGGTATAGTCGGGATGCGCGAACGCCTCTTGGTAACGCGACCCCGAACGCAACACGTTATAGCCGTCGACCAGCAGGATCTTCTTACGCTGCTTAGCCATCACGCATCCCTCCTTTCATGTATTGCGCATTACAGGTTCGCGAAAAGTCAGCGTGAACAGGGGACGGAGGTGTGTTCGCGAAGAATACTTGTAAGCCAATCGATGCAAGTCTGCCATAGTTAGTACGAATCCGCCAAAGTCAGCACAGGCGCTTACACACCGTCTTCGTTAGGACAGAGGAACAGGAGCCCGTGAACAGGGGACGGAGGTGTGTTCACGACAAAGACTTGCACATCCCTAAAGGCAAACCGTGAACACACCTCCGTCCCCTGTTCACGTCCAGGTTCGCTCGGGGAGCGAGAGCGCCCCGAAACGCCGAGCGGTGCGACTGCCGTTAGGCGGTGTGGATGTTCTGGCGCAGCCACTCGTACATGACGGCGGTAGCTGCCTGTGCCACGTTCAGGCTGGCCACTTCACCTTCCAGCGGCAGCTTCGCGTACATGTCGCAATGCTCGAGCACCAAGCGGGACACGCCGTCGTGCTCGTTGCCCAAGACGATGGCGATCTTGCCCTTCAAGTTCGCATTCCACACAAGGTCGTCGGTGTGCTCGGTTGCGGCGCACACCCAGAAGCCCTCCTCCTGCAAGCGGTGGATGCTCTGCACGATGTTGGACACCTGCGCCACGGGCACGTGCGTGATGGCGCCCGCGGAGCTTTTGTATGTGGAAGCCTCGACGCGCGCGCTGCGCTTGTTGGGGATGATCAGGCCCGATGCGCCCACGGCCTCGCAGGAGCGGCTGATGGCGCCCAAGTTGCCCGCGTCGGTGAGGTGATCGCACAGGACCACGAGCGCGCGGCCGTCGTGCTCTTCGGCGTAGCTGTTGGCGGCGTCGACCACCTGGCCGATGCCCACGTAGTTGAACGGCGCGGCCTCAGCCATGACGCCCTGATGGCTACCGCGAGCGGACTTCTGGTCGAGCTCGTCGCGCGGCACCTGGATGACCTTCACGCCGTTGCGCTTGGCCTTGCGCATGATGTCCTCGATCATGGGGTCGCGCTTCATGTAGTCGCCCATAAGGATACGGCGCATGGGCACGCCGGTACGGAACGCCTCGATGACGGGGCGCTTGCCTTCGATGTAATCAGCCATGTGATGGGGCCTTTCGGTTCTGCAAGATAACGTAGATCGATTGCGCTATTGTACCAGCCGCCGCGCACGCAGGCCTCCCGCAGCGCCAATCGCCGCAAGACCCCCATGCACCGAATTCCCACCGTCGACATGTAAATCGAAAGCCAGGCTGCCGAGGAAGCCTGGCTCGATTCAGGAGTCATATTCGGGATATGCTAGCGCATGTTGGCGGGCCAATCGCCGTTCGCGGAATCATCGCCGCCCGAAGCGCCCTTGTGCGCTTCGTCATCACGGCTCGCACCGCGTGCGATGCGCGCGCCGGCGTGGCGCTGATGCCGCTCGGAATCGCCACCGTGCAGGAAAACCCCCGACAACACATCGCCCGCACGATGCAGGCCGCGGGCGATGCGCGGCGTCAGGTCGGCCTCGGAAGTGGTGCGCCAATCGAAGTACACGCTCCAGTAGCGCAGCGCCACCACGGCGAACACGCACGCGATGCCCGCAAGCGCCAAGGGGCACCCGAAGCGCGCCAGCACCACGTACACCGCCGCGCCACCAAGCCCCGCAACGGCGTAATAGTTGCTGCGTTGGAACACGCCGGGCACTTCACCGACGCAAATATCGCGGATGGCGCCGCCGCCGACCGCGGTGATGCCGCCCATGATGACCGAAAGCACCATGCCCTGCTCGAAGGTCACCGCTTTCGAAGCGCCGGCCAGCGCGAACAAGCCGACCGACAACGCATCGGCCAGAAAGACCGTTGCCTCGAGGTGCTTGAAAATGCCGCGGAAGTAGAACACGAACGCGCAGATGAGGATGCAGGTAACGATAAGGTCAGGATGCGCGGTGAAATACACACCCGTCCCTTGCATAAGCGTGTCGCGCAGCACGCCGCCGCCGTAGCCCGTGATCAGGCCGCACACCACCGTGCCGATGATATCGAGCTTCCGGTCGCACGCGAACAGCGCGCCGGTGAGCACGCCGGCGATGACGCTGAAATAGTCGATGCTCCACGGCACCGTGAGCACCGGCGTGTCGGCGAAGATCCCCTGCAGCCAAGTTTCCATGTGAACCCCTTTTCAGCCGCCGGTGACGAAAGCGGGCTGCGCAGCCGCCAACGATGCGCGCGTCAGGGGCGCGCACATCGGCAGGCCGCTCCGCGGGAGCCCGAGATCCTCGGCCTTGCACGCCATGAAGAGCCCGAAGCGCATGAGGCCTCGACCTCGCCGCACGCGAAGCACCCAAGGCGCGAACGTCCGCCCTGGACGCGCGGCCTTTCGCCCGACCGCATGCCCGTAACGCCGACGCAGCGCCGATCGCCACCTTATTTCCCTGTCCGGCCCAGGCGCCCTCATTTCGCCCCGCCGAACGTGAAAGCGGGCGCGCCAAAGGGGGCGCGCCCGCTTCGCTTTCTAGCGACTATGAAACCATATCGGAAGGCAAATTACCAGGGACGACATGCCGCAACGAGCTCGTTCTGAAGCAACCGACTCGAAGTTCTCGCCGCCCCATTCCTAAGAGCCTGAAGATACGGCAACGCAGAAAGAGACGTCCCCGCAATAGCGTCAGCATCCTCGTATCATTTCGACTCAATCACCCAAGGGATGCATCGAACGCGACGTTGAACACAGGACGGCTCCAGATTCACTCCTCCCCTGTGCCCTTCACGTCAACGCTGCCCGCAAGGACGGCGCGATAGTCGGCCAGGTTCTTCTGCAAAAGCTGGGGGACGTCCAGCTCGTAGGGGCAGCGGGCGGTGCAGGCGTAGCACTCGGTGCAATCCTCGATGGCGTTCATACGCTGCTGCCACTCTTCACCGAGCCACCCCTTCGACGGCGCGCGGCGAATCATGAGCGACATGCGGGCGCACTGGTTGATGACGATGTCCTGCGGGCACGGCATGCAGTAGCCGCAACCGCGGCAGAAATCGCCGGCAAGCTCGGCGCGCTCAGAGGCGATGAACGCGCGCATCTCGTCATCAAGCTGCGGCGTGTCGGCCATGAACGCAAGCCATTCGTCAAGCTCCTCCTCGCGCTGCACACCCCAGATGGGCAAAACGCCTGGGAATTGCGTCATGAACGCCATGCAGGCGCGGGCGTTGTTGAGCAGGCCGCCGGCCAGGCCCTTCATGGCGATGAAGCCGACGTTGCGCTGTTCGCACAGGGCAACCAGCTCAAGCTCGCGGTCGGAGGCAAGGTAGCTGAGCGGATACTGCAGCGTTTCGTACAGGCCGCTTTCCACACATTCGAAGGCCACCTCGAGCTTATGCGCCGTCACGCCGATATGGGCGATTTTTCCCTGCTCCTTGGCATTGAGCATGCACTCATACATGCCGGTGCCGTCGCCTGGCTTGTAGCACTGGTCGACGCAATGGAACTGGTACAGGTCCACATGATCGGTGCGCAAAAGGCGCAGCGACGTTTCCAGATCCTCCCAAAACGCCTCGGGGGTGTGGGCCTGGGTTTTGGTGGCGATGGCGACCTTGTCGCGCATGCCCTCGAACGCAAGGCCGACGCGTTCCTCGCTGTTGGAGTACGCGCGCGCCGTGTCGAAGAACGTCATGTCGCCCTCGAACGCGCGACGAAGCAGCGCCACGGCGTCCTGCTCGGAAACGCGCTGAATCGGCAGCGCCCCGAACGCATTCTGCGGCGTGACGATACCGGTAGATCCCAACGCAACAGTGCGCATAAGCGCTCCTATCTTTTAGTTGTTGCATTTGGGAGCCGAATATCGAATGCTTTCAGGTGC
>NZ_CABQJR010000041.1 GCF_902464545.1 uncultured Senegalimassilia sp. | reverse complement strand
GTTCGAGCGCTTTGCGCCCTTCCGTGTATATAGACGGGGCGCGCCCGGGGCGGGACACGTTGCACTGTGCCTCCGCAAGCCGCGACGGCGGGAGACGGAACGCGAGGCACGCGGCCCTCCCCGCACCTGGACGGCCTATACGCGGATGCGCTGCGGCACGACGCGCAATCTCGCTGCCCTCCGCACGGCATATCGACGGGCGGTGGAGCTTGGACCAGAAAGCGTTGGGTCGAGCCGCGGCGACGGGAGCGGGGCTCTGTCCGACATGGCAGCGCTCTCAGCGGCGGGACGCAGGGCGTTGGGCAGCATGGGACGGATGCCAACGAAACGATTTGCCGCTTCGCGCTCTGCCTCCCTGCGATTCGATGGCCTATATAGACGCGTCGCGGAGCAATGCCTGGACCCTCAGTGCGTTCTTATGGCGAATCAGCGGACTGCGGGACTTTAGAGCAGAAAGATTTAGCCAAGCCATCGCGACATCTCATGGCGGCGAAGACGAGCGGTTTGACGGGGGATACAGAGGGCCCGGCCCGCTTTCCGCATTGGCGATATGCGTTCTCTTCGACTGTGTCGAGGACGCAAAGGGACATTCGGCCGGGCACAGCAAGGCTCCATAGATCTGAGCGAAGAAGGTTGCGCGAGCCTTTTTCTCCTATACGCACAAAGAAGGGAACTGAATCACCAACCCCCGATTCTGCTCGGTTCACTGTATAGCGGCAAGCCCCCTTCCTCCATTCCTGAACCGCCCCTTTTCTTGAACATGAGAAACGAGAGGCAGTTCGAATGGAGCAAGGGGGCGGTTTTAATATGACTAGCTTTAGAGGAGCGCCCTTGAGGCATTGCGAGGCTGAGCTCTTTCGCTCGCGCTGGATTCGCTTTTTCGGCCGAACAGCATTCGGTGCCGCGATACAGATATATAGATATATATAAGAGGTTCGGCTCATGCGACCGCTGCTCTTGCGCCTGGTTCTCTTCCTATACCCGTTTATCGCTGCCCGAACGTGCTTGCTTGTCGGCGCTCGAGCTACGCTTCCTTACCTGAACGGCTAACCCCCCCGAAAAAAGAAGAGGCCCGCGAGAAGGGGGCTCGCGGGCTATGGAGGAGATTCGGAAGCAGCGCTAGTGAGGGGGGATCGCCTGCGCGTTATGGGGATGCGCTTGACCGGAGGGGATTGGCCATTCGGCGTTGCGAGCTTCCGCGGATATGCTATCGATTGTCAACGCTCCGTCTCTTTCGTCGTACGAGCGCAAGCCGCAAACAATTGGCGAAACGGCCTCGGCTGAAATTGGATTCGGCTAAGACCAAGGTGCGGCTTCGCTCCCGACAACATGGATAGTACGCCGGGCGAGGCCGTCGCGCGCCACCCTTTGGTGGTTATTTTCGGCCCGCTGCACGGTTTTCTTCACTTACCCGAAAGGGGTGCCTCGGGTATTTCCGCTGGTCAAGTTGTTGCGCTTCTTTTCTTGGAGCGCAAGCTCATTGTTAACCGCGTATGCTACCATTCCTCCTGAGAGAAGGGGAGAAATGAAAACCGCAGCATCAGCGAAACCGGAGACGAATCTCGAACCAGCCGGCGACAAGCCGCGCTTTAGCGCCAAGATGACCGCGTTTGCATCAACGGGCATAGCGTGTCCGCTGGCTTGGGGCTTTTTAATCAACGCATTCGGAGGAGTCAGCCCCTCCGCCCAGCTTCCTTGGACGTTTTCCTACCTTCTGCTGGCGGTGGCCGTTTTGCTGTTCGCCGCCGTTTCACGCAAAGCTCCGGCGTTTTTCAGCTCCGGGATTTCCGCAACGGTTGTCGGCGCGTCCGGCGCGCTAGGAGCGCTGCTGCTCGCATTTACGCTTACCGCAATCCCATCGATTCCGCTCCAATCTGCCGCCATGGCCCTATGCGCATGCGTTCTTGGCTGGCTATACCTGCAGTGGGGCACGTTTTACGCGAAGCTCGACTTGCGCCATGCGGTGGTTTACCTGCTACTGGCCAACATCGGGGGGTCGACGCTAAAAGCGCTCACGCATTTCGTCCCCATTGAGGCCCAATGCGCGTTCGCCATGCTGCTACCCGTCGCCTCGGTGTTGATGTGCCGCGTCGCACTCACCGGCGTGGAGAATGCCAGCGCAGAAAAGGCCGTCATTCGCTTTGACTCCCACAACATGCGAGGGCTATGGAAGGTAGCCGTGACCATTGCCGCGTTCAGCTTCGTGACCGCGTTCCTGGTAAGCCGATTCTCGGGAAACCAATCCCAGGTGCCTGCTGTCGACTTTCTGCTAGGGCGTTTGCTGGAAATGGTGATTTCGGGCATCGTGCTGTATGTGGTGGTGAAGCTGAACAAGCCGTTTAACTTCTCGCAATTGTGGCGCATCGCGCTTTTGGTGCTGGCGCTGGACATGCTCAGCCAGACCATGTTCCCTGAAATCACCGTGCTGCGATGCGTGGAAAGCAGCGCCTGGGACCTTATCGTGCTATTCGCTTGGTTGACTTTGTCCGACGTGGCGCAGCATTCGAAGCTTCCCGCCCCGTGGGTCTTCGGCATAGGCTGGGCCTGCTATACGGCGCCGTTCGCCATCGGATCGATGATGTCCCCTGCGTATTCAGGCGGCGAACACGATGCCGTGATCGTGGTCGCGTTGATGTTCGTGCTGCTGTTGGTGTCCTCGTTCTGCTTGGAAATGCGCGACCAGGATACGAAGTGGCTGTTCGCGGAATTGCGCGGCGAGCCGGTGAGCGCGCCGGCGGATTATCGAAGCCTTGAAGAACGCTGCGATGAGGTTGGCAAGCAGCACAAGCTGACGCCGCGCGAGCTTGAGATCATGCAGCTGCTGTGCAAGGGACGCACGAAGGCGTACATCGCCGAGACGCTGTACCTGACCGAAAACACCGTGAAGGGCCACACGAAGCATATCTACTCGAAGCTAGATGTGCATAGCAAGCAAGAGCTGCTTGACCTGGTTGAACGCTAAGCCCTGCGCCGCCGATGCGGTCGAAGGGCCGACGACGAGAAGCGTCGACCTCGCATATAGACGAAGAGCGCCTGCCGAGATGAAACTCGGCAGGCGCTCTTTTCGTTACACGCTTGCAGCTGCGCCGCGATAACCGCAACGCACGGCAGCTTGGCTAGTCGACCGGTACGGCGTCAAGCTCCAGCGGCGGCTCGACGCGGCACACGTATTCGTCAGTCGCCTCGTCGATGTCGATGAGCACATGGCTGCGATCGGGCAGCTTGCCCTCGACGATCTTCTGCGCGATGCGATCGACGATCTCGCGCTGCACCAAGCGCTTGCAGGGACGCGCGCCATACACCGGATCGAAGCCGTCGATGGACAGATGATCCATGGCAGCGGGCGTGACGTCGAGCGTGACGCGGCGATCGGCCAGGCGCTGCCGCACATCGTCGAGCTGCAGCTCGACGATGGGCTCCATGTTGGCGATGGACAGCGCATGGAACGTGATGACCTCATCGATACGGTTGAGGAACTCGGGGCGGAAGGTGTTGCGAAGCGCATCGTTGATCTTGTTGGACAGCTCCGCCAAGCTCTTCGCCGCCGTTTCCACATCGCCCTTCATGACGTTTTCCATGACGTCGCCCATGGTCTCCTTCTGAGCGTTCGCGCTTTCGTATTCGCGAATTGCCTGGGAGCCGATGTTGCTGGTCATGATGATGATGGCGTTCTTAAACGACACCAAGCGACCCTGGCCGTCTGTCAAGCGGCCGTCATCGAGCACCTGCAGCAAGATATTGAAGACGTCGGGGTGAGCCTTCTCCACCTCATCGAGCAGGATGACGCTGTACGGACGACGACGCACAGCTTCGGTAAGCTGACCGCCCTCGTCGTAGCCGACGTATCCCGGAGGGGCACCGATCAGGCGCTGCACGCTGAACTTCTCCATGTACTCGGACATGTCGATGCGCACCATGGCCTTCTCGCTGTCGAACAGGTATTCCGCCAGCGCCTTCGCCAGCTCGGTTTTGCCCACGCCAGTGGGGCCGAGGAACAGGAAGCTGCCGATGGGCTTGTTCGGGTCGGACAGGCCCGCACGGTTGCGGCGGATGGCGCCGGCAACCGCCGAGACGGCCTCATCCTGACCGATGACGCGCTCATGCAGCTTGTCCTCGAGATCGACGAGCTTCTCCATCTCGCCCTGCATCATCTTGGACACGGGAATGCCGGTCCAGGTGGACACCACCTCGGCGATCTCCTCCTGCGACACCTCCTCCTTAAGGATGGCACCGTCTTCCTGCTTGTCGTTCAGCGCCTGCTCGGCCTGCTCCAGCTTACGCTGCAGCTCGGGGATGCGGCCGTAGCGGATCTCGGAGGCCTTCACCAGGTCGCCTTCGCGGGTTGCGCGCTCCTCTTCGGTTTGCGCAGCTTCGAGGTCGGCCTTGAGCGTTTGGACGTCCTCGATGACGTCCTTTTCGTTCTGCCACTCGGCCTTGCGCTTCGACAAGGAGTCTTTCGCGTCGGCGATTTCCTTGCGCAGATGCTCAAGGCGTTCGCGGCTGACCTCGTCCGTCTCCTTCATAAGCGCCTGCTCCTCGATCTGCATCTGGGTGAGCTTACGCTCCGCCAGATCGACCTCCTCGGGCATGCTGTCGATCTCGATGCGCAGACGGCTGGCGGCCTCGTCCATGAGGTCGATGGCCTTGTCGGGCAGGAAACGATCGGAGATGTAGCGGTTCGACAGCTCCGCGCAGGCGACGATGGCGGCATCGGTGATGCGCACGCCATGATGGATCTCGTACTTCTCCTTCAAGCCGCGAAGGATGGCGATGGTGTCCTCGACCGTGGGCTCGCTGACCATGACCGTCTGGAAACGACGCTCAAGGGCGGCATCCTTTTCGATGTACTTGCGATACTCGTCGAGCGTGGTTGCGCCGATGGCATGCAGCTCGCCACGCGCCAGGGCAGGCTTGAGCATGTTGCCCGCATCCATGGAGCTATCGCCCGTGGAACCGGCGCCAACGATGGTGTGCAGCTCGTCGATGAACAGGATGATCTGGCCGTTCGACTCCTTGACCTCGCGCAGAACCGCCTTCAAGCGGTCCTCGAACTCGCCGCGGTACTTAGCGCCTGCGACCATGGCGCCCAGGTCGAGCGCAATGACGTCGTGGTCCTTCAAGCCGGACGGGACATCGCCGGCGACGATGCGCTGCGCCAGGCCTTCGACGATGGCGGTTTTGCCGACGCCGGGCTCGCCGATGAGCACGGGGTTGTTCTTCGTGCGGCGGCTGAGCACCTGGATGGTGCGGCGGATCTCCTCGGAACGGCCGATGACCGGATCGAGCTTGCCTTCACGCGCCTTCTGCGTGAGGTTCTGACCGTACTGGTTCAAGGCGTCGAGCTCGGGCTTGCTTTGCTGATCGGTGACGCGGGTGGAACCGCGCAGGGAGCTGTACGCCTCCTCAACGGTTTTCCCCGTGATGCCGAGGCCGTTGAGCACGCGGCCGGCGTCGCCCTTGTCCTGAGCCAAGGCGATGAGCAGGTGCTCGGTGGTTGCGTAGCTGTCGCCCATGCGCTCCGCCGCCTTCACGGCATTGTCGATGACCTTCATAAGGTTGTTGCTAGGCATGGCCATAGGCATGGTGGAGCCGCTGGCCTTCGGCATGGCGGCGATGGCGGCGTCGACGTTTTGCGACAGCTGCGCCGGATCGGCGCCGATGCGCTTGATGATGGCGGACAGATTGTTCTCCGATGCGTCCAGCATGGCCTTGAGCAAGTGAATGGGCTCGATGGTGCTGGATTGCGCATCGCCGGCAACACCCATCGAAGCCTGGAAGGCCTCTTGAGCGGTAACGGCAAGTTTATCTAATCTCATGCGAACCTCCTTTGAATCGGTTCAACGCATTTGTTTACAAAAGCGAGCTGGGACGACGGACGACGATCGCCGTGGGCGACTGCACGAGGGAGTTCACGCTTTCACGCGTTTCCAGCTCGTGCACGCGGTCGGCAAGACGGCGAACCCGTTTGTGCAGGTCGTCGATCTCCTGATCGCGATCGACCAGGCGGCCCTGCAGATCGAGGATGCGGATGACGCCGGCAAGGTTGATGCCCTCCCCGGTGAGCTCGTTGATAAGGGACAGGCGCTCGATATCCGCCTGCGAGTACATGCGGGTATTGCCGCTAGTGCGCTGGGGCGTTACCAAGCCCTTCTGCTCGTACGCTCGAAGGGTTTGAGGGTGCACGCCTGCCAGCTCGGCCGCTACGCCGATCATGTACAGGGGCCGGTTGCGATCGTTCCATTCGGGCATGCTTACCAGCTCCTCACGTCATCGGGCGACGCCTCCAAGAACGCCTCCATGGCCTTTTGCTGCTGCGGGTTCATGGACTTGGGAACCTGCACTTTGATAGTGATCTTCAGGTCGCCGTTGCCGGAGCCCTTCACCCTCGGCGCCCCCTTGCCACGAACCGACATGACCGTTTGGTCTTGGGTTCCGGCAGGTACCTTCACGCGCACCTTCGTGCCGTCGGGAGCGGGCACGACCACGCTGGCGCCCAACGCGGCTTCCGCCACGTTGACAGGCACATCGATGAGCACATCGGCCCCATCCCGCTTAAAGTACGGATGGTCCTGTATGCGGGTGGTGACCAGCAGGTCGCCGGCTTCACCGCCCGACTCGCCGGGCGCGCCCTTGCCGCGGAAGCGCAAGCGTCCGCCGTCGACGGCGCCCGCAGGAACCTTGACGGTGAGCGTTTCCGAATCGGCGCGACCGGGCACGCGAACGGTGACACGCTTTTCCGTACCGGAAAACGCCTCTTCGAACGTAACGTTCAGCGTGACGTTCATGTCCTGGCCCTTGCGCGGACGCGGCTGGCGTCCTGCAAAGCCGCTGGCGCCGGCACCGTTGAAATCCCAGTTCGAACCGAACGCGCCCTCGCCGCGACGGATGCTTTCGAGGATATCGGCCCAGCTGCCGAAACCGCCTGCACCGGCGCCGCCGAAGATATCCTCGACGTTTACGGAACCGCCACCCCATCCTCGGGGAATCTGATTCTCGTTCGCCGTGCCATATTGGTCGTACAGCTTGCGCTTCTTATCGTCTGACAAGACCTCGTAGGCTTCGTTGATCTCCTTGAACTTGGCCTCGCTGCCACCCGCATCGGGGTGGTATTTGCGCGCTAGCTTTCGGAACGCCTTCTTAATCTCGTCGGTGGTCGCCGTGCGCGGAACGCCCAGCGTTTTGTAGTAGTCCGGAGTAGCCGGCATGCGCTCCACCTTCCTTTCTTAAGTAAACACGAGGGCGGACCATACCGCCCGCCCTCGCAAAAGCTATCTATTCGTCTTCGCTCTCGGGCTTGGGCCTCTTCGGACCGCCCGTGGTGACGGTGACCATTGCGGCTCGGAGAACCTTCGTCCCCATCTTGTAGCCCTTCTGGTACACCTCATGCACCGTCTCGTCCGGCACCGACGCATCGTCGACCGTGGCGACCGCCTGGCACTCAAGCGCATCGAAAGCCTGGCCGGCAGGGTTGATGACCTGCACGCCGCCGGTTTCCAGCACGTTCACGAACTTGCTGTGCACGGCCTTCACGCCGTCGATCAAACCGGCCTCGCCGTTCTTCTCGGCATAGTCGATGGTGCGCTCGAAATCGTCGATAACGGGCAGCAGCTTCTCGACCAGCTTCTCACCGGCGCGTAGGCGCTCCTGCTCGCGCTGCTCTGCCGTACGACGGCGATACGTGTCCCATTCGGCATGCAGGCGCAAATACTTGTCCTGCCAGTCCTTCGCCTCTGCCTGGGCCTTCTCCACTAGCTCGTCGTTGGTGGGAGCCTCTTCGGCCTGGGCCTCGAGCACTTCCTCGGCTTCCTTGACCGCATCAGATGCGGCATCGGCTGCCTCGGGGGCGGCACCGCCCTGCTGGGCGGCGCCTTCCTGCTTCACATCGGATGCTTCATCCTGGATGGGAATCTGGGTGCCCTGATCCTGCGTTGCGCGCTCAGGCTCGGGCGTGCTCTGCATCGTCATGGCTCTTACTTCCCTTCTTTGTCGTCGACGACCTCGTAGTCGGCCTCGATGGGGCCGTCATCGGACTGAGCGCCCGCTGCCGCGCCGGCCGCCTGATCGGCGCCCTGCTGGCTGTATGCGACCTCGGCCAGCTTGTAACCTGCCTGCTGCAGCTTCTCGGTGGCAGCCTTGATGGCCTCGATATCGGAGCCGGCCAGAGCCGTCTTCGCCTCGTTGATGGCCTCCTCGGCGGCGGACTTGGAGTCCGCGGGCACCTTGTCGCCCAGCTCGTTCAGGGTCTGCTCGGTGGCGTTGACCAGCGCATCGCAATTGTTGCGGGTCTCAACCTCTTCCTTGTGCTTCTTGTCCTCCTCGGCATGAGCCTCGGCGTCCTTGACCATGCGGTCGACTT
>NZ_CABQJR010000040.1 GCF_902464545.1 uncultured Senegalimassilia sp. | reverse complement strand
GCCGGCCCGAAGGTCATCAACGAGCAGTCCCGCGAGGCCATGAAGGAGATTCTGCATCGCATCCAGAACGGCGACTTCGCCCGCGAGTTCGTCGCCGACTGCAAGAACGGCCACAAGTGGCTCTTCGAGCAGCGCGAGGCCATCAACAAGCACGAGATCGAGCAGACCGGTGCCAAGATCCGCGGCATGTTCTCCTGGGTTAAGTCCGACGAGGCCGAATAGCGCGAACGTTTCGGTTTTGGCCGCGTAGCCATATCGGGGTGCCGGCCATCCCGTGAATCGGTTTCCCTCAAGGGGCCGGGCATATCGCCCGGCCCCTTTTCGCTGTTTACGGCTATGTTGGGCTTGGAGCGTATAGAGGGGCAGGCGGCTTGCGTTCATTCGTCGGCGCGGTTTCGAAAGCCCTTGCTCATGTCGCGGTTTGCTGTCCGGGGCTCCCCTTGCGCGTTCCGTCGACGAGCCGGTTTTCGCGCATTCGTTCGCGACAATCGGCCTTTCTCCGGATATTTGAATATCGGGTGCGCCGTGAAGTTTCGCGTTGTGTAGTATAGAGGCGTATGCGAACACAACACGAAGGGTGGTTTTTGCGCATGACGAAGAAGGTCCTGGTTACCGAGAAGCTGGCGCAGGCCGGTTTGGACCGCCTTGCGGAGAAGGGCTTGCAGGTAGATGTCAAGCTGAAGATGTCCACGGATGAGCTCATCGAGGCCATCCCCGAATACGACGCGCTCGTGGTGCGCTCCGCCACGCACGTCACGCGCGAGGTCATCGCCGCGGCTTCGAAGCTGCGCACCATCGGCCGCGCGGGCGTGGGCGTGGACAACGTCGACGTCGAGGCCGCAACCGAGGCCGGCATCATCGTATGCAACGCCCCCACCTCCAATATCGTCTCCGCCGCTGAGCAGACCATGTGCCTGATGCTCGCGTGCGCGCGCAACACCGCTCAGGCCAACGCTAGCATGCATGCGGGGGAGTGGTCGCGCGGCAAGTTCTGCGGTAGCGAGCTGTATGAGAAAACGCTGGCCATCTTCGGCCTGGGCCGCATCGGCGGCCTGGTGGCAGAGCGCGCCCGCGCGTTCGGCATGCACCTGGTGGGCTACGACCCGTATTGCAGCCCTGAGCGCGCCGAGCAGCTCGGCGTGGCGCTCTACGACAACATGGACGAACTCCTTCCCCTGGCAGATTTCATCACGGTGCATCTGCCGAAGACCGACGAGACCATCGGCATGTTCGGCCCCGAACAGTACGCCGCCATGAAAGACGGCGTCATCCTGGTCAACGTGGCGCGCGGCGGCATCTACAACATCGACTCGCTCGCCGACTTCATCGCAGCCGGCAAGATCGGCGCCGCTGGCATCGACGTCTTCGAGGACGAGCCCTGCACGCAAAGCCCCTTGCACGAGTTCCCCAATGCTATCCTGACGCCTCATCTGGGCGCCTACACCTACGAGGCGCAAAGGCGCGCGGGCGTGCAGATCGCCGATTACATTGCCGCCGGCCTTCAGGGCAGCGTCGTTCCCACCGCGCTCAACATGGCGCCCGTGCCGCCCGAGGTCATGGACGCCGTGGGCCCGTACGTGCCTGCCTGCCAGATGATGGGCAGCATGCTCGCCCAGCTGGGCGGGGAAGTGCCCAAGCGACTGTCGCTCACCGCTTCGGGCAAGGCCGCTCCCGCCGATGCCACCATCCTTATGGCCGGCACCCTTCAGGGCCTGCTTTCCTACAAGAACCTGGCAACGGTGGTCACGCCCGTCAACGCCGAGGCCGTCGCCCGTCGCCACGGCATCCGTGTGGACACCGGCGCGCACGCATCCGCCGGCGCGTACTCCTCCTCGGTGACGGTCGTCGCCGATGGCCGCGAGATCGGCTGCACGCTTTCCGGCGAGGATCAGCACGTGCGCCTCATCTCGCTGCTCGGCTACAAGGTTGACATCGCCCCTGGTCCGCAGGCGCTCATCTTCCAGTATGAGGACCGCCCCGGCCGCGTGGGCACCATCGGCTCCATTCTTGGCGACGCCGGCATCAACATCACCACCATGCAGATCGTCAACGACCCCGAGGCAGGCCAGGCCATCGTCTACATGAACATCGAAGGCGAACTCGATGACAGCGTGCTGGCCAAGCTGCGCGAGAACCTTGAGGACCTGAAGAACCTCTGGTACGTGAAGCTGTAGCCGGGCAACCGCATATCGCTATGCGCCCGCCGCGTGAAATCGCGGCGGGCGTTTTTGCGTTCAGACGGTCGAAAGGGTTCGCATTTCGGCGGCTAACGTTTGCTTGCGCCTTGCCGACTGTGGAGCCCCCGCATTTCAGCGGCAAAAGGCTCCCTTGCGTTCCGTCCCCCGATCGCGCCCTGCAATGTGGGGGTGGTCGCCGGACGCTTCTTTGCCTTCCTGCTGCCGGATGCCCCTCCGACCTGTCGACCCGATACCCCTTCGCGTTTAAGCATGCGAAAATCCTCTGCTTACAGCTCCATGATCGCGCCCGATGCCGCAAAAGCGTTCTCAAATGCTCGGTTTGGTCAAGATTTAACATGTGGGTAACTTGTTGAACGTAGTTTTAACTCGACCGTTGCGCTAGGTGTATTAGAATGATTTGCGTTTTGTAAATAGAGCCGAAAGGAACGGAAATGACGCGCAAGATCGCAATTTTCGACACAACGCTGCGCGACGGCGAGCAATCGCCGGGCGCTTCCATGAACACCGAGGAAAAGCTTGTTGTGGCGCGTCAGCTGCTACGTTTGAACGTCGACGTCATCGAAGCAGGTTTCCCGATCTCGAGCCCCGGCGACTTCGAGAGCGTCCGCCGCATCGCCGAGCTGGCTGGCGATGACGCCACCGTCGTCGGCCTGACCCGTGCCGTGGCCAAGGACATCGACCGCGCCGCGGAGGCGTTGAAGTACGCCAAGCGTCCCCGTATCCACACGGGCATCGGCGTCAGCCCCAGCCATATCCACGACAAGCTCCGCATCACCGAGGATCAGTGCATCGAGCGCGCGGTGGCCGCCGTCAAGCATGCGAAAAGCTACGTCGAGGACGTCCAGTTCTACGCCGAGGACGCCGGCCGTGCCGACTATGCGTTCCTGGCCAAGGTCATCCAGGCCGTCGTCGATGCCGGCGCAACCGTCGTGAACATCCCCGATACCACCGGCTATAGCCTGCCCGACGAGTTCGGCCGCCGCATCAGGTACCTCATGGAGAACGTCCGCGGCATCGAGAACGTCACCGTCTCGGTCCATTGCCACAACGACCTGGGCATGGCCACGGCCCTGTCGCTGGCCGGTGTGGAAAACGGCGCAACCCAGATTGAGTGCACCATCAACGGCCTGGGCGAGCGCGCGGGCAACACGGCCATGGAGGAAGTGGTCATGGGCATCAAGATGCACGGTCAGGAGCTTGACGCCCACACCGACATCAACACCCGCGAGTTCCTCAAGGCCTCCCGCCTGGTTTCGTCCATCACTGGCATCAACGTGCAGGTGAACAAGGCCATCGTCGGCGCCAACGCGTTCGCGCACTCCTCCGGCATCCATCAGGATGGCGTGCTGAAGAAGCGCGATACCTACGAGATCATCGATCCGGAAGAGGTCGGCGCCGGCAAGTCCCAGATCGTGCTCACTGCGCGTTCGGGCCATGCCGCGTTGAAGCATCGCCTGGAGGAGCTCGGCTACGAGCTTGACAAGGAGAAGCTCGACAAGATGTACGATGCCTTCCTTGATCTGGCGGACAAGAAGAAGGAAATCTACGACGAGGATCTCGAGTCGCTCATGAACGAGAGCCATCGCAACGAGGCTGCGCTGTATTCGCTGGAGTCCGTGCAGATATCCTGCGGCTTCCCGCTCAAGCCCACAGCTACCGTCACGCTGCGCAATCCCGCCGACCAGGTCGTCACCGCATGCGATTTCGGCACCGGCCCGATCGATGCCGTGTACAAGGCCGTTAACAAGATCGTGCAGGTGGACAACGATCTGACCGAGTTCTCGGTGCAGGCCGTCACGCGCGGCATCGACGCCTTGGGCGAGGTCACCATCCGCGTGACCGCTCCCGACGGCGAGGTGTACACGGGTCGCGGCGCCGATGGCGACATCGTCGTGTCCTCCACCAAGGCCTACCTGAACGCGTTGAACCGTCTTCTGAACGACAAGGCGGAGCACGCGAAATAGAGCGCTGCGCATCATGAGCTTCTAGCAACGAAAACGGCCTGCGAACGAATGGTTCGCAGGCCGTTTCGTGTTAAGGGCGATATGCAGGGCGAAAGAAATTGGTCATGCATACGTATGTCGCTCAGCGTTGTCTGCAGCGAATCGCATGGGATGCGAATTGCGAGATTGGTCGCAGTTGCCTCACGATGATCACAACACGCGTCGCAGCTGTTGCTTTTTGATCTCGCTCTCAAGCGAGGAATGCACGATATTCTGAAACGGCTTGACGTCTGCGGTGATATCGGCACAAGTGGGGTCGCACACCTTATGCTGGAGATAGGACAAGATCGCCCCGGTATAGAATTCCGACAAGAATCGGACGTTTCCTTCCGACAGATAGCGGTTCGACAGAATGAAGCGGATATCCGCCGCCATCGCAGGGACGTACAGGCGGTACAGGTAGGCCTGCAGGCTGTCGGGCCCGCTCATGCGCAGCGTTTTTGCATAGTATGAGCGGCGATACTGGAAGCATTCGGCCAGCATGTCGAAGAACACCGAGCCATCTAAGCTGCGCACGCCGACTTTCTTATGGACGTAGTAGGGAAGGGAAGGGAAGGAGTCGTCGCCCTCGGGCTCGAAGAGCAGGTCATCGTCGGCGACATTGGACTTCAACACGTCGGCAAGATCGCGACGGAATACCCATCGAATCAGGTGCTCCTTGCTCTCGAAATGATAATAGAACGTTTTGCGATTCTTACCGGATGCTGCGACGATGTCGGAGACTGAGATCTTCTCTATCGGCTGATGCTGTGCCAGCTCGATGAACGAGTTCCCCAAAAGCCCCATAGTGTCTAACGAACCCATGGTGTGCATCCTTTCTGCGCAGCCGCCGCCAAAGCGCCGATAGGCCATGTATGCAATCTTTCTAGCTAGTTTACAGTATACATCAGATGGACAGCGAACAACAAATGGGGGGATGAAGAAATAGCGTACCTCTGTGCGATGTTTCGAGTAAAACATCTGCAAGACACAGAATAACCCCAGGTCAAGCAAATTATGTACGGAAGTTATCAGTTCACCCTCGATTTAATAGGTATTCGCTATGACAGGCCAAAATGGCTAAAAACCACTCAAAACCGGCATAGTGACCGGTTCCGGCTGTTTTGCAAGCGCGTATAGTTCAGCTCAAGGAAACCGGGCAAATCCCGGAGGTCCGGCAAAACTCGAGCCAAGGAGAGAAGATGGACTTCAATTTGACCGATGAGCAGCAGATGCTGCTCGAGAGCGTGGATGAGTTCTGCGAACGCTACTTCACCGAGGACGTCGTGAAGAAGATGTACGAGGATCACGGCATGCCGCAGGAGATCGCCGAGGCTTATCGCGACGCTGGTTTCGGTTTGATGGGCATTCCCGAGGAGTACGGCGGAATCCCGATGGATCGCGTGACCATCGGTCTGATGATCGAGCGCCTGTACCAGAAGAGCGGCTGCATGCACATCCTGTATCAGAACTCCCTGTCCATGTTCGACATCATGGAGTTCGGTACCGAGGCTCAGAAGCAGGAGGCCATGGACCACTACATGGAGACCGGCTGGCCGATCGCTTCCCTCTCCATCTCCGAGCCCGGCGCCGGTTCCGACAATCGCTCCATGACCACGGTCGCCAAGAAGCAGGCTGACGGCACCTACAAGCTGTCCGGCCAGAAGACCTGGGTGACCATGGGCGAGAAGCTGCCCTACACCATCGTCGTCGCCAAGGACGAGGATCCCAGCCACGACAACGGCAACATGTCCCTGTGGTTCGTCAAGATGGACACCCCCGGCGTCTCCACTGCTCCGCTGCACAAGATCGGCCAGCAGTGCATCCCGTTCTGCGAGGTGTACCTGGACGACGTCGTCCTCACCGAGGATCAGCGCATGGGCGAGCCGGGCAAGGGCTTCATGATGCTCATGAAGAACTTCGAGGTCGAGCGTTCCTACATCGTCGCCGAGCAGGTTGGCCTGGCTCAGGCAGCCCTCGAGGACGCCGCCAAGTACGCTAACCAGCGCATCGCCTTCGGCAAGCCGATCACGCGTTTGCAGATGATCCAGGAGCTGCTCGCCGACATGGAGATCAAAGTCCAGAACACCCGCAACATGCTGTACAAGACGCTGTGGATGATGGACAACGACCAGCCCGTCCAGCTCGAGTCCGCCATGCTGAAGCGCTATGGCTGCAAGGCTTGCTGGGAGGTCGCCGATTCCGCCCTGCAGATCTACGCCGGCCTGGGCTACACCACCGAGGTCCGCGTCGGTCGTCTGTGGGCCGACATGCGCGGCAACATGTTCGGCGGCGGCACCCATGAGGTCATGGCATACATCGCCGGCCGTCAGGTTGCCAAGAAGTACGCTGAATAAGCATCGCTTGTTTCATCGGGGCGCCCGCGCATCGGTTGCCGGCCGCCCCGTTTTCCCATCGTGGCATAACGCCCGTGGTAAACGGGCTGTATGTATCGTTTAAGTCTTACGAAAGGACGGATTCCATGAGGATCGCAGTGGCTTTCAAGGCCGTTCCCGACGCCCAGGACGTTCAGGTTGCGGGCGACCGCACGCTGGACTTCTCCAAGGCGAAGCTGACCATCTCCGAGTACGACAAGAACGCCCTGGAGCTGGGCGCTCAGTTGGCCGATGAGGCCGTCGCCATCACCGTTGGCGGCAAGGACATCGACAACTCCAAGCTCAAGAAGGACGTCATGGCTCGCGGCATGGGTCATCTGTACATGGCCGCTGACGAGGCTCTGGCCGATCTGGATGCAGCCGCCACGGCTGCCGCCCTGGCCGACGTGCTGGCCAAGGCCGGCGACGTCGACGCCGTCATCTGCGGCGACGGTTCCGCCGACAACTACCTGCAGCAGGTCGACGTGCAGCTGGCCGAGAAGCTCGGCTGGCCTGTCGTGACCGCCGCCTGCAAGGTCGAGGTCAACGGCTCCACCGCCGTCGTCACCCGTGCCCTCGAGGATTGCACCGAAGTCGTCGAGGTCGAGCTGCCCGCCGTCATCTCCGTCACGCCCGACGTCGCCGAGCCGCGCATCCCGGGCATGAAGGACATCCTGGCCGCCGGCAAGAAGCCGATGGACGTCGCCGGTGCCGACAACGCCCCGGCCGCCGCTCTGACCACGGTCGAGTGCCTGGCTCCTGAGCAGGTTGCCCGTAAGCTGGAGATCGTCGACGCTGCCGACGACGGCGCCATCGAGAAGCTGGCCGCCGCTGTCAAGGCCGCTCTGTAATCGGAAAGGTGAGGTGTCTTATATGAAGGCATTGGTTATCGCTGAGCACGCAGACGTCGCCCGTGAGCTGGCTGGCGGTGCTCGTGAGCTGGGCGCCGATGAGGTGTCCCTGGTTTGCTTCGGCGGCGCCGTCGAGGGTGCTTCCGACAAGGTCCTGAATGTTGCCGTGCCGGCTGGCGCGCTGGTCGACGATGCCGCTTATGCGCTGGTCGACGCCGCTAACGCTGCCGACGTGGTGCTGGTCGAGGCTACCCGCCGCGGTAAGGTCATCGCTGGCCGCCTGGCTGCCAAGCTGGGCACCGCCGCTGCAGGCGCAACCGTCGAGCTGACCGCCGAGGGCGGCCGCGGCACGTACTTCGGCGGCGTCGCCGAGCGCGTGCAGAAGGCCGCTGGCGACAAGCAGGTCTACATCGTCGCCGCCGGCGTGTGCGATGCTTCCAAGGCCGCCGGCGCCGCAGCTGCCGAGGACGTGGCCTGGGTTGCCCCCGAGCGCGCTGCCAAGGTCACCGGCAACGTCGAGCGTCAGAAGACCGCTGCCGACCCGACCAAGGCCGACGTCGTCGTGTCCGCTGGCCGTGGCTTCGCCGCTGAGGAGGACCTGCAGAAGGCCCGCGACCTGGCTGACAAGCTGGGCGGCGCCATCGCTTGCTCCCGTCCTCTGACCGAGGGCGTCAACTGGCTGCCCACCGAGCTCTACGTCGGCGTGTCCGGTATCACCGTCACCCCGAAGCTCTACATCGCCGCCGGCATCTCCGGCCAGATGCAGCACATGGTCGGCGCTAACCGCTCCGCTACCGTCATCGCGGTGAACAAGGACAAGAACGCCCCGATCTTCAAGCAGTGCGACTTCGGCATCGTCGGCGATCTCAACGAGATCCTGCCTGCGCTGACCGCAGCTCTGTAACAGGTCTGAAAGCCCGTCCTTCAAGGGCGGGCTTCTTCTCGATGCTGCGCGGGCGCTGGGCGTCCCATCAGGTTGCAGGGATCGATGCAGGGCTTCGGCCTTGCGATCGATCATCAGGCGCCCTGAGGCGCCGGGCGCCCGCGCCGATCATCGAACGATCCGCTGCTGAAGCGGGTCAACCAAGACGAGAACACGTTAGAAAGGACGAATGGTGGCTGAAGCTGATTTCGACATCATCGTCGTGGGATCTGGCTGCGCGGGCGGCGTGGCGGCTTACG
>NZ_CABQJR010000039.1 GCF_902464545.1 uncultured Senegalimassilia sp. | reverse complement strand
GCCCTTTCGCTTCGGGAAGTGGAAGACGCGCTCTTACGGGAGTTCGCGCGCTAGGTGCTCGCCGCGCCTGCAGCCGCGCGTGAGCGTCCCGACGGCCTGCGACGAGGCCTCGGATATCGACCACGGGCCGCCGACGGCGGCCATGAGTTCGAGGGTCGCCGGGTCCGAGAGGTCGGCTTGCGCCTCGAATTCCGGGCACGGTTCGAGCAATATGCTGCGGAGCCTGTTCTTGCTGCGCGCGTTCTCGCGGGTCAGAAAGTCCCTTTGCGCGGCGAGCGACCTGGCGGCCTCTATTTCCGGCGGCCTGTCGGCCACTGCAAGCAGCGCGTCGGGTATGCCCGGCGCCGTCTTGGCTATGACCATCGCGCCGCGCTCGTCGGTCTTGGCGTCTCCGGCGAACAGCTTCGAGGCGCCGTGCGCGGCGAGCCCGGGCAGGTACGCGCGCGGCATCCCGGCGAGCTTGGCGCGCGAAAGCGCGAGCGAGCCGATGTTGCGGACCCGGTCGACGACGACCGGCGTGCCCGGATACTGCGCGTAGAGCCCGTCGATGGCGTTCTCCCTGTTGGGAATGGGGGCTGCTTGACAGGAGCTCGCCCTCGCGCGTGACGACGCACGCTCAGTGCGCCGATTTCCCGACTCCGCTTGAAGACTTTCTTGCTTGCCTGGAGTTTATCGCTGGGGGTCCTGTTTTTGAAGCGAAGAGCGTGTCGCTATTCAGCAAGCGTTTGTGCCCTGCGACTTCTGGACGGTTTTGCAGGAAACGGGCGCCGATTTCGCCATGGGTCCTGGGCTTCTGGACGGTTTTCGGCGGGGGTTGTCGCCGTTGGCTTCGCCGACCTGGGGAAACGTCGGCACCGCGCGGCGTTTCGGGTCGGTTCGGCTTGCGAAACCGCTCAGAAGTCGCAAACGGGGCTTGCGGGCGGCAAGGGTGGGGCAGCAAACGCTGCGAAGCGGGCCGGATTCGCGGGGCGCAAGGGGTGAGACGGGTGCCAAAGGGCGTGCCTTGCGCGGGGGGTCTCGCGAGCGTGAACAGGGGACGGAGGTGTGTTCATTTCCGAACGCACCTCCGTCCCCTGTTCATGTGCGATTACAATCGTGCATCGCCGCGGCGTGCGCGTCTGGTGCGTGGCGGCTTTCGTGCGGGGGAGGGAGACCCTCTTCCTGTCGGCTTTTGCCGTTAGGCGGCGGCAAGGCGCTCCGGGATCGCCGAGTTGCGCGGTTGCGCGCAAAAAAAACGGCGCTGGACCTTGTCCCATGCGGCGTGCGTTTGTTTGGTTATTGAAGAAAAGTGCAGGTTATGAGCGGGAACAAAGATAAGGGCAAGAAGTGCGGCCAGTCCAATAAGCTGCCCTTCGTTTTGATGGGCGGGCATATTTGCGTCGATGCCGCGCAGGGCGGCTTAGCTTCGGTGCTGCCGTTTCTGGTGATTCAATCCGGGTTCTCGTACACTGAGATAACGGCGCTGGTTTTGGCGTCGAACGTCGCGTCGGCGGTCATCCAACCCCTGTTCGGGCTCATGGGCGACAAGAAGGCGCGTCCGTGGCTCATGTCGGTCGGCGTGGCGCTTGCGGGCTTGGGCATCGCGCTGGTGGGCGTGCTGAAGTCGTATTGGCTGGTGGTTTTGGCGGCAATGGTCTCGGGGATCGGCAATGCCATGCTGCACCCGGAAGGGGCGCGCTTGGCATACCTGGCCGGCGGCGACGACAAAGCCATGAGCATGTCGATCTTCTCCGTCGGCGGCCAAATAGGCTTCTGTCTAGGGCCCATCATCAGCGTCGCCGCCGTTACGGCGTTCGGGCTTTCGGGCACGCTCGTGTATCTGGTCCTCTGCCTTCCGTACGCGCTGGTGCTCCTTGCGCTGAGCAAGCGCTTCCTGGCCTTCGGCGTCCGCGGAGGCGGCTCGTTGGCGGGCCGGGGCAAGCGCGACCGCTGGGGCGCGTTCGGCGTGGTGCTCGGCGCGCTTTCGGTTCGCTCCATCGTGTTCTATGGCGTGACCAGCTTCTTCCCGCTCTACTTGGTGGCCACGTTCAATGCGGCGGAAGATTCCGCCTCGCTGCTTATCACTGTGTTCTCGATTTTCGGCGCGATGGCAACGGCTTCGGCTGGCTTTGCATCGCGTCGCGTTCCCACGCCGCGCCTCATGATCGGCTGTTTCGCTCTCATGGTGGCGTCGCTTGCCTCGTTCCTGCTTTCGGGCAGCGTGTGGCTTTGCGTGGTGGCGGTTATGGTGTTGGCGATGTGCCTGAATCTTTTCAACCCGCCCGCCGTGGCGCTGGCGCAGGAGTATCTGCCCGAGCATTTGGGCACGGCGTCGGGGCTCGCCTTTGGCGTGGCGGTAGCCGTCGGCGGCATCGCGTCGCCCATGCTCGGTGCGCTGGGCGACGGCGCGGGCCTTGCGTCCGCCATTTGGGTTCTGGTTGCGCTCGCCGCGGCCGGCCTTGCGTTCTCGCTCGGCGTCGCCGCGATCGAGCGACGCGGCGCGCGGAAAGGCTAACAAGCAAAAGCCGGCGATTGTCGGCGCGTGGATGCGCGCTCGAAGCGAATCTGAATCTCCCCTGATTCCGCCGACAGGGGACTTTTCATTGTTCATGATGTTCGCAACGGAGGATTGGACCCTGGGATGGGAGTTCCATCGCCCAAGTACGCGGCCGAGTTCAAGCGATATGTTGATCGTTACGGCGCCCGCGGCCTTGCCCGCGGGCGCCCCCCCCCCGCGACTTCTGGGCGGTTCTGCAGGAAACGGGCGCCGATTTTGCCATGGGTTCGGACTTCTGGGTGGTTTTCCGCGGGTGTTATGCGGCGCCGGCTTCGCCGACCTGGGGAAACGTTGGCGCCGTGCGGCATTTTGGGCTTATTCGGCCTGCAAAACCGCCCAGAAGTCACGAGTAGTGTTCGCGCCGCCCGCATTGCGACTTGCGCGCTTCGACGATTCGCGTACTAACACTCTTACTCTCGGCTTCGCCGTTCAAAAAACTTAACATTCCTGATATTGAGGCAAATACAAAGTATTTTGAACGGCGGCATAGCATGTGGACCAACGCTTACTCATACGAGGACATCGGCGAGTTCCTGCGGGACGCGCGCAGGGCGCGCGGTATCACGCAGGTGGAGATGGCGAGGAAGCTCGGCTTCTCGTCGGTCACGCTCTCGGCGCTCGAGACGGGCAAGAACGCGTCGGCGGTCAAGGTCGATCGCTATCTGCAGCAGCTGGGTTTTCGCATGGTGATCGTGCCCAAGGGCGCGGATGTGGAGGTGACCGAATGAGGCAGCGTTTACCTCGGCGGGTGCGAAAACTCATTGCGCGGCGGCGGGCTGCCGTTCAACAACCTCTATTTTGCCGTCCATGCCGGCTATCCAGCCACGGAATTGGGGGCTGTCGATTACCTTTACCCGCACTCGTGCGGTTTCGCCGTCGGGATTTACTGCAACGTGTCCTTTGAGCCTGTCTCCGAAATGGTCGTACAACGGGTTCATCATCTTCCGTTCTTTGACCTGAAGCGTTATCCATTTTGATATTCCTAAGAACATGCCGAACTGCGTGCACTCGAAATCCTCTAGGTCAAAAGCGTTGATTTTCGCGCTTACTGCGCCGTCCACGCAGGTGTCGAGAACTTGTTCCATGCGATCGAGTCGCCGCGCTATGACCTTATCGCGCTCTTCGCTGAAGGAAACCATGTAGTAGCAGTCGTTGATGTGCGTGAGCAGAATCGGGGTTTCCGTCTTGGTCTCCCTGTATCGGGATTTCTTCTCCAGGTCGAATCCTATGTCAAGATACTCGAAGGATACCTTGTGCCGCGGCGATGCGGCTAGCGCCCCTTGGATAACCTCGATATTCCGAAATACCTGATTATTTTTGGTTTTTGGTCGGCGACCCAGGCGAATCTCGGCTTTCAGGGATTGCGATTCGCTATGCGACCCAAGGGCGAGGATGGATTCCACGAGGTCTCTTGACGTTTGCTCGTCGATCGATCTGGAGCTTTGAACGATGTCGATAAGCATCTTAAGCTCGTTTTGCCGAAATCGCCGCGAGGAGATGTAATATTCGAATGTTCGATGTTTCTCTCGCGTAATGGCGATTCCGAAATCCTGCAACGTTTTGATGTCGCTGCGAACCGCGCGCTGGTTCGCCTCGGTGTGGGGCAAGCCAAGCCTATCGAGCAGTTGCTTGACGGAGAACCGATGCGTTCGGTCGCTCTCCTCTTCGAGAATCATCTTCACCGTCATAAGACGGTGCTTATGTTTGGCTCCGCATCGGTTTGACTGTTTGCTGGTCATAGCGCCGTCCTTGCTAAAAAAGCCGTTATAACGACCTGATAAGGTCGTGAAAATTCTAACCCGTTGACTACGCTTATGAGCAACCATTTATGCAAATGGCCTGATGACCTCGGTAAAAACGAACTGGTGTGCAGGTATGCGTGAACAGGGACGGTGAACAGGGGACGGAGGTGTGTTCAGGATGCGTCTTCGGGAAGTGCAAGCCTTTTCCTGAACACACCTCCGTCCCCTGTTCACCCTGTTCGCCTAGCGGAAACGATTGGAGGTAGGTGTGGCGGAAACGGAGAAAATCAGGAGGCGCTCGGGGATTGAGCGGGTTTTGGGCCAGTCCATCGGCGTTGATCCTGAGCAATGCGGGCTGCTTTTGCTGGCTGGCCCGGTTGGCGCGGGCAAGACGTACTCGTCCATGAGCCATATCGCTGATCAGCTTATAGCGCTTGGGCCGAAGTGCAGGCGGTTCGTCTTTGTGACGAACGTGAAGCGGAATCTTCCCGTTGACGAGTTGCTGCAAATCCTCGATGAGCGCGGCCGTCCCGAGCTTGCCGCATACGTGGTTAAGCTCGACTCGAATCTAGGGATGTTCCAAAGCAATATCAACGCCGCAAAAGGCGTTATGCCAAGCGCCCCGTTCTCCTATTGGAAAAAAGGACCCAAGAAGCCCGGGTCGAATGAGCGCGCGGTCATCAAGGCCGAATTCAACATCCGGAACCTTCCTGAGCTGCAAGAAGCGGAGAGGCTACAACGGATTCTCGAGGAGACGAGGAACCTCCCTCTGCATGTCGGCGCCGCCCGGCGCAAGGCGATCGAAGGTGCTGAGAAGGAGGCGGAGAAGGCCGAGAGCAAACTTCGACGCTATATTTCGTCGGTATTTGCATCCATGTGCAAGCTTGACGAAGGCGGCTACCGCTTGATGACGCGGCAGGAGAAACGCGAACTGGTCGAGTAAAGTGCCTGGTGGGAGTGGCTAAGAGTGCTGTATCCATCGGTCCTGACGCACAAGAAGCGCGTGCTGTTCATGAGCGTGAACAAGCTGTTGGTGAAAAATTCCCCCATCATCGAGCCGTCGGAAAGCATTTGGGAAAGCGACTTGCTACGAGGCTCGGTCGTGATTATCGACGAGTTCGAGCTATCGAAGAGCGTCATCAACGATTTTCTGATTCGCGAAAGCGTTGGCAAGATGGCGGACATGGTAAGCATGTTCCGCATGCTTATGGGCCGCGCGCTCGAGGGTCGCCAGATTGACGGCAAGGGCGGCGACGGCAACGCAGGCGCGGCTTTCACGAGCGAGCTGTTCCGTAGCCCCTCGGACAAAATCGGCTGCGGGCCTGAGCTTCGTGCGGAGTTCAACGGCATCGTGAGCGCTGCGGAAGAGGTCTATCTCGAGCTGCACCTGGACAAACAGTTCCGCCTGAGCGATAGGCTGCGCTACAAGAACCAGCCGTTTCTCTTCAACGACTTCCAAAGCCATATCGTCGATGTCGAAGACAGCTCCTGGTCGGCGATCCGTTTCCTTGAAAGCCAGAACACCATCGAATTCGGTTCGGGCACTCCGCCCTATGCCGTGGGCGAGACTCTGATGGCGGGGCTGCGCGAAGCCGATTCCTACTCCGTCCCGTTGCTGCTGAGCAGGCTCGAAGGGCTTGTCAGGTGGATCGTCAGCTGGATCGCCCGCGTTGCTGAGAACTACCAAGCGGTCGTGGCCGAGGATGCCGATCAGGGAAAGCGTCCCGAAATCAGCTTCGACCAGGCTGTCGGCACGGTGCTGTCCGAGTTGAACATGATGGACGAGGTGCATGGCGAGTCGAATCCGGCGCGCCGCCGCGTTATCGAGATGGCGCATGAGGAGCGGGCGCGTCGCGCGGCGGCCGACGACGGGGCAACGGATGATGATCCGGCAGATTTGAGCTTGTATCACAAGGGCTTCAGGGTGCACGCGTTCACCGAGTCCGCGCAGCACGACACGTTGACGCGCATGGAGCGCTGCGCGCTTTCCTGCACGGCAGAGCGCAAACTTATCGAATTGAGCCGTCGCAACTTCGTCGTGGGCATTTCTGCGTCCCTAGACATACCGTCCGTCCTGGGCAATTACGATATCGAGCACATCCAGGCGGCTCTCGGCGACCGTTGCATCATGCTGGATGCGGACCAGCGGCAGGGAATCGAGGAAGACTACCAGCGCAGCGTAAGCCGCTACGATAGCGTTGAGATTCGCGTCAGCAAGGTTTTCGACGTGGACCCCGAAGGGGAGTACAGCGAGAAAGCGTGGCTTTCCGTGTTCGATGATGTGGCTGTTGCTCGCAAGGCCTTCAACAAGGTCGCGATGGATTTTTCCGCCGATGACGGGCGCTCGACGTTCGGGCAGCGGCGAGTGCTGAAGGTCTGCGCCGCGTTCAAATGGTTTTGGGAAGCCGACGATGCTCACGCCATGCTCTGCGTTTTGAACGCGCTGCCGAAGGCCGGCGGAGGCGAGTTCGACCTGCTAAAGCTCAAAGACATGTTCGGGATGGTCTTCGAGCAGCTAGGGATCGACGGCAACGTGGACGACGCGTTTTGCGTGCTCGGCGGTGGCAACGAGGAATTCGAACGTGCGAAGAAGCAGGCGCTTTCGCGCTTGGCGGCGGGCGAGAAGCTGTTCGTGATCACGGCGTATCAATCCGCGGGTGCGGGGCAAAACCTGCAATACAAGATCCCCGAAGGCGTAACCCCCGTTCAAATCAACGATCGCCCCGCATCTGGGGAAATGGATTTCGATTGCCTGTACGTGGAGGCCCCGACCCATACATCCCCGGTGATCACCGGAAACGAGAAAGTGGACGAATACCAGGTGGTGCATCATATCTTGGGATGCGAGTACCTGTACGAGAATGCCGAAATCAGCAGAGGGGCGTTGCTCAGGAGCGTTTCGGAGGCGTTGCGCGCGCTTGGCGGTTCCGGGATGGACTACGGCTACAAGGCGACCGATAGCGCGCGGCTGTTCGGGGCGAAGCAGGTGTATCAGGCTGTGGGTCGTTTGAGCAGGACGAACATGAAGACGCCGGTGATCAGGCTGTTCGCTGACGCCCGCCTTATGGAAGGCGTTCCCCTAGGCGTGCTGAAGTCGTGCGGGCTTACGTTCACGCCCGAGTTCGGGGCGATGGTGGACGCGTTCGATGAGCCGATTCCCCAGCCTTCGAAGGGCGCCAAGCGCTTGCAGCACGGGGCGGCGCGCGCGTCCGACAGGTCGCGGGCCTGCATTAACTCGCTTTTGGGCTCCGGCTGGCGGGCCGATGCTCGCAAGGCGTGGTTTGACCTGGGGAATCAGGTTCTCAAATACCCGACGCTTCCCGACGGTTGGAGCGAGGTCCCGTATATGGAGCGATGCTATTACGTCGAGCTCGATGCGAAAAGGACGTCGTATCGCTACACCGCAAAAGATGATTTCGCGTCGGTCGAAGTGCTCTTCGATCCGCCTGTCGGCGCAAAAAGCTTCGAAGTGAGCGAGAAGGCGGCGCGCCTGGACGCGCTCATGCGCATCCCTGGCATGCGGAGCTATTTCGAGCAGTGTGGATACGCTACGAAATGGGAGGCCTCGACAAGGATCATGACCCCCATCGTCGCCGAGAGCATCTACAAGGGGCGCCTTGGCGAAGTGTGCGGGCGTTTCGTCCTCGAGCAAAGCGGCATTGCGGTTGCGGATATCGACGACGCTTTCAGGTTCGAGAAATTCGACTTCGTGCTGCCTGGCACGCTGGGCGATCAAGAGGTGTTTATCGATTTCAAACACTGGAAAAAGCACTCGGACAGAACGGGATGGGACTCGGAGAAGCTCATCGACTGGGTGTTCGCGAAGATGGAGGCGATCGACGCCAAGAAGGCCATCGTCGCTAACGTCTTGCCTCCTGACGAGGGCGATTATCGGGAGACGCACCGCTCAAAAGACGGGCGAAGGCTTCTTGTGGTGCCGGCTCTCGCCAAAGGCGATTGCTCGTTCGATGAAACGGCGATTCAAGCTATAAGGAGGTTTACCGATGGCATTGCTGACTAACAAGCTGAGCATTTCCTTGGCGCACGAGGAGTTTGACGCGCGGTATGACGTGTTCGAGGTGACGAAAGAGGGCAAAGGCCGTCTTTCTTGGTCGTCGCGCGTTTTCGAGGCGTTTGGCGCCCCGTATATCCTCTCGATCCTCGGTCAAGGCGGGGATGATCCGTTCTATATCCTTGCCCCAAAAGGCCTTGCGTCGGTGAGGGGGCTCCGCGATCATTTCGAGAACAGCTACGGCGGCGTTATCGAGGACGAGGATTTGGAGCCGGCCGACGTGGCAACAAACTTGCTTCCAAAACAGGTGCCAAGCCGCGATGTACCGGAGCACGTCTTGGTGCAGCTGCTGCTTAACGCGCTTTTTGCGGGCAACAGCGAGAACGGGCCGTCCCTGCAAAACGTCACTGGGCATCTCTATTGCTTCAAAACAGGCAGGGATTGGGTTAAGAAAACGAAGAGCGGGCGCAATCTGCACATTATCGGGCTGGAGCTCAAGGTGACGCCGGAATTGTTGCTGAAGGTGAACGTGAGAACGTTCACCAGGGCAAATGCCGCCGGTCTGATATTCGATGACAGGAAGAAAAGCGAGTTCCCGCGGTACGTGGTCGATTTCGATGGCCCAACCATGCGTCGCGTTTCCCCGGGCGAAAGCCCTGAGGCTGACAACGTTTTCATCCAGAAGCAGTACGAGGGGAAGAAAAGCAAGATCCCGTTTTTGAAATACGGCAATCGGAAGGCTTTTGCGAACTCGAAATGCGGGGTTATCCAGGAAGTCGTCGAGCGGTTTAACGAGACGTATGCGGGCATGGCAAGCATATCTTTCGAAGCGATTGACGATTCCAAGCGCGCCCCCGTTCCCAAGAAGCTGATGAAAGTCGATTACCCCGCATGGTTTGCGCGGGACGAGTATGTGGTGGTTGACGTCGCTAAAGACGCTGCAAGTAGGAAGGCGTGCGAGTTTGTTGCCGATTGGCTTGCGTTCGACGAGCATCTCGGCGCGCGCCCGCGCATCGTGGACAGCGCCATCGCCGGTGCCAACAACTTGCTGATCCTTCATGAGAAAGCGTATTACAAGGACTCGGGGATCGACGACCCCTATGCCGCTTCCGTGCTTGAAGGCGTGGCATGTCAGCATTTGGCCGTCGAGACCGTGCAATCCGAGTTCGGTAAGCCGAAGGAAGACAGCGGCATGCGTTTCGTCATTCCGAAATGCCTGGTCGAGGCCGCGGTTAAGCGCGATATTTGCGATGGTGCGATGCGCTTGTACGATTGGAGTGAGCTCGAGTGCGACGGGCCGCTGGTTTTTGCGCTGTGCGGGCCCGAGTCGAAGGAGGAAAAGAAGGAGCGCGAGAGGGGCAAGTCGCCAAGGCGTTATTCGTTCCTTGAGGTGAACCCGACGGGCGCATTGGCCTTCTATCAGGGGTGTTCAGACAACGCCGTCTCGGGTTCCAAGTGGGATAAGCTCGCAGACGTGTTCACAAGCGAGTGGTCGTATAAGACGGAGGGCTTTGTGGTCAACGCCGCCGGCGACATCGATGCGATCGAGGTGACGGATGGATTTCCCGTCCCTGACCTTGTCACGATCAAGCGCGCCGTGGAAAGCATCGACTGGTCGCTGCCGAAAAGCGATGTGCTCGAGGCGGTATCGACTCTTACGGAAGACCCCGCCGTTGATGTTGCGCTGCGGGCGCTGTGTGAAGAGGTTTACGAAATGCCGGATCCTTTGGTGAAGGCGTCGAAGCTCAATTCCCTGGTTGTGGATGCTGCGAGGATGATCGATAGAAGCTATACGGCACGGCGTATTCGAGAGTTGGTGGACGCTCGGCTGGATGAGCGGTTCGCAAGGCGCCTTTTGACCGGCGTGCCACGCGATAAGGAAGCGCTTGCGACAACGTACGAGCCGATCGTTAAGATGCATTGCATCCGGGAAGACGATTCGCTGCTGTATTGGGTGAGCAACTTCGATGGCCTAAGCCGGACGGGTCGGGAAAACGGCTGCGTCATCAGGAGCGTTCGCAGCGTCAACGGCGAGAATCCGTTCTTCGCTGATTTGCTCGAAACGCTCGTCGTGCCCATCGCGCGCCTGGGCAACGCCTCGGTGCTGCTTCTGCCCTTCAAGTACCTCCGCGAATGGATGCGAACGCAGCAGCAGAGCGAACGAGGTTGAGTGGGGGTGCGCTTGCAATGATGGCGGGGCAGGGTGCGGACCCGCCCCGCCGCGGAAGCGAACAGGGGACGGAGGTGTGTTCAGGAAAATCGTGAACACACCTCCGTCCCCTGTTCGCTCGTGAACACACCTCCGTCCCCTGTTCGCTCGTGAACACACCTCCGTCCCCTGTTCGCTCGTGAACACACCTCCGTCCCCTGTTCGCTCGTGAACACACCTCCGTCCCCTGTTCGCTCGTGAACACACCTCCGTCCCCTGTTCGCGACCCGCCCTTTCGTCTTACAGCCCCCAGCGGGCGTATTCTAGGTAGCCGGCTACGCTGTAGTGTTCTGCCCAGTCGTCGGCCGGGGAGCCTTCTCCGCCGACGATTCCCAGGAAGCCGTTCTCGACTTTTTCACCCTTCTCATTCACTATCAGGGCGTACCAGTGGCCGTATTCGTGCGTGGGTTTGCGCAGCTGGCAGGCCAGAGTCAGCTTAGGTTCGCCCTTTTTGCGGAAGAACGCGCCTTCCTCGTTGAGTTTCTTGATGAGCGTGCCGTCAAGCCAGAAGCATATGAACGGCGCCTCGAACGCGTCGGTGAGCGCTCCGGCCTCGCTGTTGTACACGTAGCAGAACAGCGCGCGGTCGCGCGAGCGGGCGAGAAGGTCCACCTCGCTGTCCTTGAGCTTGAACTCGACCACGGCGAACGCGCCGGGGCGGTTCGGGTTCTCGCTGACGGTGGTCACCGCCGTCTTGACTTGGAAAAAGAACGTTTCGGGTGGTGTGCCCGGCTTCTCAAGTTGTTGCTTGAGGTTTAGCGACACCACGTCGATGCCCATGTCCGCGGGCGGGCGAAGCGCGTCCAGGCCGTTGCGGTACAGCGAGCTCATCAGCTGGTACTCGCCGGTGTATCCGTTGTAAAGCAGATTGTAGAAATCTTGGGCCACGTGCCGCTCCTCCTCTTGGTTCGAACGGTTAGATTCTAGCGTTGGGCCGCGCGATCCTTTGCGAGAAGTTACCGGTTTTGACCCATCGAGCAGGGTAGGGAAGCGGGTGTTCGGGGGACGGTGATTGTCCGCCGTGGTGCTCAGATCGATTGCTCCGATGTGCTTAGGAAGCTCTTGGCGAAGTGTCAAAAGCTCCCTTGCTGTCGTCTGCCGTAGGCTTTGGGTTTTCGGGGACGGGTCGGAACAGCGGCATTCGGCCTAGGATGTGTTCGCGCTGCCTGCCGCTTTCAGCTTCGCAGGTACGGAGCGAGAGTGTCGGCGCACTCCTTGGCGATGATGTTCGCGCGTTTGAGGACTTTTGCGCGCAAGTCGTCGTCGAGTAGGACGATTTGCGCGATGAGCGCCTTCGCGATCTGCAGTTCGTCGAGCCACGGCTCGTCTTCCCAGAGGTCCTTCAGCGCATCCGTGGCGTCAAGGGCCTTGGCGTATTGCGCGTCCGACGATTTGGCCAGCGCGCCTTCCTTGTTGTTGCGGATCTCCCAGACGAAGGCGCACGCGGGGTTTCCGACCTGAGTATGCGCCTTGACCGAGCGGTTGTCCGGATGCGTCGCCGCTTGCGGGTTGGTCCGTGCGAGATATGCGGCGCGGCTCGGCAGCGCGGCCGAGATTTGCCCCGTGATTGCGAGCAGCTCCTCGGCGTGCACGCAATATATGTCGCAAACTTGAAACGGGGTTCTGCGCTCGGCTTCGACAAGCTGCTCGTCCGGCGTGTTCCATGCGCCGTCCACGCGCATGGCGTTCGCGTGGGCGATACGCTCGCTCAGGCTTTTGCGTGCGCTTGCCCCGTTCGGGTTTGCGCAGGCGTCCGCTTCGCGCGGGCTTTTGCGGGCGCTCGTCTCGTTTAAAGTTGCGTGGGCGTTTGCTTCGTTAAAGCTTGCGAAGGCGTTCGTCTTGTTCTGGCTTTTGCGGGTGCTTGCCTTGCCCGAGTTTGCGCAGGTGCTCATTTCGTTCGGACTTTTGCGCACGTTCATTTCGCTCATCTTCGCTCCTTCCTTAGGCTGCAGCGCCGGAATCGCTGTCCAGGTTGTCGGCGTCGAGCAGCGTGTCGATCCAGATCTCGTCGTCCGGCCCCGGCGGGGGAAGGAAGTCGAGATCGTCGTCTTCGCAGATCGAAAATGCTTTGTGTTTCTCCGGCGCCTCCCAGGTTGCAGCCGTTTCGCAATTCTCGGGCGCTTCGTCATTAGCGGCAGCTTTGAAGTCCTCGGGTACTTCCCAGGTTATGGATGCCTCGCAATCCGCAAAAGCTTCGCAGCATGCGGGCGCTTTAAGGTTCGCGGCAAGTTCGCGGTTCGAGGCAGCTTCGTCATTCGCAGCAGCTTCGCCGTTCGCAAGCTCATCCCAGCCTGCAGTCGCCTCGCCATTCGTGGAAACTTCCCACCCCGTAGACATCTCGCAACTCGCAATAAACTCGCGATACCTCGGGTGCTGCTCGAGCGCATAGGCGGGCTCGCACACGCCGCGGTGGCCGCGCTCGAACAGCCACCAGTTTCCGGCCGGCGTCTCGAGAAGCGTCGAGGGCAGCTTGTTGGCACGCAGCGCGAAATACTTCGCAGTCCGCTCGTCCTGAAATGCCAGTACCAGGTGCCGGTCGCAATTGCCGATGATCGAGTTCGCCACCGCCTGGTCGTAACGCGCCTCAAGCTGGCTGACCGTTTGGCAGATGATGGTGCAGCTGACTTCGCGGCTGCGGATGACGGAGAGCACGTCGTCGAAGCCGGGCAGCGTTAGGTTCGCAAAATCGTCCAACATGAAGCGAACGGGCACGGGCAGCCGGCCGTCATTGCAGCACATGTCCCCGAAATCGCACAGGCTTGAGAACGCTTGGCGTACGAAAAGGCTGGTCAGAGGCACCAAACTGCGGTCCATGTCGTCCATGGTCACGAACAGAGCGCGCCGTTCGCGCCCAAGGTCGCAAAAGTCGATTTGCTGCACCTTGCGAAACGATGCAAGTGCGCCGTCGAACGTCAGCGGCAGCAGGTTTGCGGCGATGATGCCCATGATGCTCGAGTGCATCTTGTCGGCGCGCGCCGTGCTCCTTGCGCGGCGGAACAGCGAAGCCGCATAGCTATCGGGGTCCTACTTGGAAAGGTCGGCGAACAGCGCGTCGGCGTTGCCTTCGCACGCCTGCTCGTACACGCTCACCACCGACGCCATGTTCCACTCGCGGTCGGGCAACGCCTCGAACACGTAGGCGATGTAGCTTGCAGCATAGTTAGCCGCCGCGCCCGCCCAGAACGGGTCGTCGCCCATGTCCGCACGGGGGAATAGCGCGCTGGCGATCGCGATGATGTCCTGCGCAAGAGGATGGCCTTTGCGCCAGCGAACGTGGTGGAGCGGGTCGTAGCCGATCTCGCCGTCCATGGTGGTGAAGTCAAGGCGGTCGACGACGTACCCATGGGCCCGTAAATACGGTGCCATCTCGTCATATAGGCGGCCCTTGGAATCGAGCACGATGTAGGAACCCTCGCACTGCAGCAGGTTGGGCTTCAGGAAATTGCGCGTTTTGCCCGATCCGGAACAGCCCAGAACAAGCACGTTGTTGTTGAGACCGGTCGCCCACGAGTCCATGCTCGCGGCGTGTTCGGAGGTGAGGATGAGCTGCCCCGCGTAGGCGGCGCGGGCGTTCGCACGGTTGTCTATCATGGCTGCTTTCGCTTTCTGCTACAGGTTTGCGCTGGTGAATGGGGGGGTGGGGA
>NZ_CABQJR010000038.1 GCF_902464545.1 uncultured Senegalimassilia sp. | reverse complement strand
CTTCCATGGGTTATACCCTAAGAGCAAACCACCCGCTATGCGGGTGGTCCTGATTGCGGGGGCGGTGCGGGTTGAGTTGCGGCGATGGGGCGGCGAAACTTCGGGTAAGTCCCATGTATGGGACCGGAGGCGCTCAGGGGGTGCGCTAGAATGTCGGGCATGGATACTTCTATTGCATATGATGTGGTGCTGCTGCCGGATACCGATCGGGCAGTGGCGTATAGGAAACGGGCCGCAGATAGCGGCTGCTCGCTTATGGGCGTGACGGTTGCCGCATTCGGCGCTTGGGTTCGCGATCTTTGGGAGCTCTACGGCGACGGCAGGACGTTCATCTCGCGTCTTGAGCGCGAGGCGTTGCTGCGCGCGGCTTGCGAGGGGCCTGCTGAAGGTGGCTGCGTTGATCCGAAAAGCGGTAAGCGCGCGCAGCTTGATGGTGCTAGCGGACGATGCGAGTTGGCGGAGGCGGGCGACGTTCGTGATGGTAGCGGACGATGCGAGTCGGCGGAAGGCCGCATTGCCGATGACGGGGTCGCATCGGCTGGTGCCGGCGAAACGGGGGCGCTCGGGCTCGATCGCGTCGCGGCAGCTTGCGTTGCCGCCGGCGCCGGCCTGCCTGCCTTCGATGCGGCGGTGCGGGATGCGCAGCGGGGCGTGCCGGCGGGCGCTGGCGCGCTTGAGGGGGTGACCTGCGCGGAAGTGCCGGTGCTGCGGATGATCGGGGGATACCTTGATCGGTTGGCGCAACTGGGGATGATCGAACCGGGGCAGGCTCTGGCTCTGCTCCCCGAGCTTCTGCCGCAGCGCCCGTTGCGCGTGCTGTTGGAAGATGCTGCTCCGCTTACCCCTGGTCAGGAGGCTTTTTTCTCCGCTTGTCCATGGATGGACGTGGAGGTTCGCGCCGCTTCGGGAAGCCAAGGCCCCGTTCGCGCGCCCGAGGGCGTGAGGGTTCGCTTCGCGTTCCCTTCGGGGCAATATGCGTGGCCGGCGCTATTGGCCGATATCGTGCGCGACACCCTTGGTGCGGGTGCGGATCGAGGGAGGGCCTCTGCTTCGGTTGGGGCTCCGGCTTCGGCTGCGGTGCCGATTGCGGCGGCAGTCCCAGCTGCCGACGATTACGTTGCTTCCGACGGTGAGGACGCTTTCGGTGGCGCCGACGGTTGCCGGGTTGGGCAGTCGACCGGAACGCAGGCCGCTGCTGTGGTGATTGCGGCGAAAGACCCCGCGGCGTTGTTCGGGCGCGTGGCGCCGGCGCTAGTTTGCCAGGGCCACGTGGTTGCCCTGCGCGGGCGGCGTCGCTTCGTGGATACCGCGTTCGGTCGGGCCATCTGCTCGCTTCGCCGTTTCCTTGATGATGGACAGGCGGGCGGCGCCTCGCATATCGAAGGGTATGGGGACATCGCTGCGACCGATGTGGAGCGTTGGGATCGTGCTGACCTGGCCGATTGGGCGTTGTCGCCGTTTTCCGGGATGACGAAGAAGGCGGCGTTCAAGCTTGATGCCGATATGCGCGCCGATCGCACGGCGCGGCGGTCCGACCTGTGTGCCCGCTTGCGCGGCGACAACCCGATGTTCGCGGCGATGGAGCGGCTTGCCTTGCAGTTGGACGACCAGGCTGCGGCGGAGCTTGAGGCTGCCGTTCGGCGCATGACGAACCGTTCGGAAGCGTGGCGCGCCGAGCAGCTTGCCGCGTTGCGCGCTCTGCAGCGCGCCGCCGGTGCCGCCAAACTGGCGGGGCTGGGGGCTGATGCGGCGTTTGGCCAGGTGCAACGTTTGAAAGTCAACGTCTCGCGCGTCGTGGCGCCGCGCGGTTGCGATGGCGCCGCCCTTGGTGCGCCCGATGTGCTGATGACCGATCAGAACACGGCGGCGTCTTTGGGCAGCGGCTCGTGTAGGGTGCTCGTGGCGGCCGATTTGACAAGCACCGCCTATCCGGCAGCCGATCCCGAGGATGCTTCCCGGGTGCTGCTCGAGCATCTTGACGTGAAGCGCGCCGATTCGGCGCTTGCCCGCATGCGCCGTGCGTTCTTCGCGTTCGAGCACGCTGCAACCGATCAGCTGATTCTCGAGCGCTGCCTCAACGATTCGTCCGCCGACCCCACGTACCCTTGCGTGGTGCTGGAGGAGTTCGTCGACTGTTATCGGGACGACCCCACGGCCACCGAGGATATCGACAACCCGTATTCGCTTCCCGAACGTCTGCAGGACGGGATGTTGCTGCGCGGCGAAGATGCCTTGTGCTCCAACGATGCGCTCTCCGATGTGCCGGCGCCTGAGGCGGCGCGCATCGAGCCGCCGCTGACGGGTGCGGTGTCGTCTGAGGTGCGCTCGCTCGTGGTGCTTCCGCGTGTGCTGCAGGGCGGGCAGGTGCTCGACGAGCCGTGCCTGTCGCCTTCGCAGATCGAAAGCTATCTGGAGTGCCCGTACAAGTGGTTCGCGCAAAGGCGCTTGCGCTTGGATGACCTGGACGAGGGGTTCGGGCCGCTTGAGATGGGCGACTTCGCGCACAACGCGCTGCACAGCTTCTATAAGCATATGTCCGAGGATTTGGGCGAGGCGAAGGTGACGCCGCAGCTGCTTCCGCAGGCGCGAAAGCTCATGGCCGACGTGCTTGCGCGTCATAAGGCGCTGCAGCCGCATCTTCGCCAGTCGGAGAACCGCTTGATCCCCACGTCGCAGGTGGAGCATCGGGAGCTTGCCGAGCTCGAGCGCAAGTTGGTGGACTACTTGGACTTCGAGGCTGAGCTTCTGCCCACCTTCGCCCCGAAGTATTTGGAATACGACGTGGCTTGCGGCGGTGCGGTGGATTATGCGGGGCATAAGCTGCTGGGCACGGCCGACCGCATCGATGTGGACGGCGAAGGACGATGCGCGATCATCGACTACAAGGGCTCGATTTCAGGGTCGTACGCGCTCGGCGTGCGCGAGGAGGGGCGCCTGGGCAAGGTGCAGGCGCTCATCTACGCGCAGGTGGTTCGCCGTACGCTGGGCTTGGAGCCGGTGGGCGCGTTGTACGTGTGCTACGGGCGGCGCAAGATGATCTCGGGCGCTTACGATGGGCGCGTGATAGAGAACGCTCATCTGCCGAACATGCGCCACAAGGACTGCATGTGCGCCGACAGGCCGTTTGCCGACGTGCTCGACGAGACGGAGGAGGCGGTGGCCGCGGCGCTCGATCGTATGTTGGCAGGCGATATCCGTCCGCGCCCCGAAACGCCCGAGGCGTGCAAATGGTGCCCGGTTTCATCGTGTTCGGAAAGGAGGGGATAGCCATGGCGTTGACCATCGGCCAGGAAAAGTGCGTCAACACGCTTGATAAGTCGTTGGCGGTGAGCGCCGGCGCCGGCAGCGGCAAGACGTTCACGCTCACCCGCCGCATCGTGCATGCGCTGGAGAGCGGGTATTTGACCGACATCGATCAGGTTTTGGCCATCACCTTCACGTCGAAGGCGGCGGGTGAGATCAAATCGCGCGTGAAGGGCGCGCTGCGCGCCGGCGGTATGACCGAGCAGGCGTTGAAAACCGACGAGGCGTGGATATCCACCATCCATGGGATGTGCTCGCGCATCCTTCGCGCGCATGCGCTTGAGCTGGGGCTTGACCCCGCGTTCAAGGTTGCCGACGAGGCCACGGTGAAGACGCTTCTGGACGCATCGCTTGAAGAGGTGCTCGGCGGCAGGGACGACTTGGTCACGGTCGCCGAAGGCGTTTCCCCGGAGCGCCTTGACGCGCTGTTCGCGTCGTTCGACGTGCATCCGGCGGGCCCTCGCACGGCGTCGGTCGAGGGGATGGTGCGGCAGCTGGTGGAGGCCGCCTCGGCGCATCCCGACGGCATGGCGTCGGTGGTGGCGCCCCCTGAGGCGCCGAGCCCGATCAAGCTGCTGGCGCAGCTGGTGGACGTCGCCGAAACCGCGTATGCCCTGGCCGACGGCGTCAAGCCCGGCTCCACGCGTGACAAGTTCCTGGTGGCAACGCAGGATGCGTTGGGGGGCGCGCGCGAGCTGATCGGGCGCGGCTCCGACGGGCTGACGTATCGGCGCGTGCTTTCGGCCATGAACGGTTTCCCCGTTCCCGGTCGCAACTTCGGCAAGAACACGCCGTATGGCGAACAAGCCGTTGAACTGGCAGAACAGTACTGCGCCATCGCCGCGCAGGCGCGTTGCGGGCTGGTGCAGGAGCATCTGGTTACGCTGATCGATGTGGCGAAGTCGGTTGCGGACGCGTTCGCGCGCCGCAAGCGCGAGGCGGGGTTGCTGGACAACAACGACTTGCTGGCCTTCGCGTCCCGCGCGTTTCGCGACCATCCCGCCATCCAGGCGGCGTACGCCGACCGCTTCAAGCTGGTGATGGTGGACGAGTTCCAGGACACCGACCAGCTGCAGGTGGACATGATCAAGCGCATGGCCGGGGAAGGCTTTTCGCGCATGTGCACCGTCGGCGACGCGCAGCAGAGCATCTACCGGTTCCGCGGCGCGGACGTGTCGGTGTACCGTCGCCATCTGGAGGATGTGCGCCTTCGCAATCCCGAGGGCATCATCGAGCTGCCCGACAACTTCCGCAGCCACGGGGACGTGTTGGCGTTGTGCGACCGCATCTTCGAGCAGCCGCAGGTGTTCGGCGCGGAGTTCATGTCGTTAGCGCCCGGGCGCGCGGAATCCAAGGTCAAGCGACCGTTTCTGTCTGATGGCCCTCGCGTGCAGGTGCAGGTGACCGTGGCCCCGTCGCGCGGGGTGTCGTCTGCGGATGCGGTTGCCGTGGCGGCGCGGCGTGTGGCGAAGTCGTTCTCCCAGTTCGCGGCGGCCGGGCACAGGCCGGGCGACATGGTGGTGCTGCTCGGCGGCATGGGCCGTGCGAACGTGTACGCCGAGGCGCTGCGGGCCGAGGGGCTGCCGTGCGTGGTGGCCGGCGGTTCCATCTTCAACCGCGCCCCCGAGGTGGCGCTCATGGTTCGCTTGGCGCAGGCCATCGCGAACCCGAAGTGGACCACGGCGCTGTTCGAGGTGCTCTCGAGCGAGCTGTTCGCCCTGTCCGCTGATGATTTGCTGGAGCTGTCCACGGGCATGGACGAGGAGCGAGGTATTCCCCGCAGACGGGCGTTCGACCAGGGCTTTCGTCATATCGAGCGCAAGGTGGCGTCGGGGCGCGCGGTCTCGCCGGCGCTTGCGGCGTGCGCAAGCCTGATGCGCCGCGCCTCCGAGCAGGTGGGAAACGCGGCGCTCGCCGACATCATGCAGGGCATCGTGGCCGATTCCGGGTGGCTTGCGCGCCTTGAGGCGGCCGGGCCCGAGGGGCTGGCGCGCGCGGGGAACGTGTACAAGGCCATCCGCATGGCGCGCGATATCGAGGCGGCAGGCGGCATGGGGCCTGCGGGCGTGGCCGAGGAGCTGGCGCTGCGCGTGGAGCTTGCCAAGGAGGCGCCGGGCGCGCTGTCCGCCGAAGGCGGCGATTTCGTGCGCATCATGACCGTCCACGCCAGCAAGGGCCTTGAGTTCCCCATCGTGGCGGTGGCCGAGCTGCGCGACGATGCGGCGCGGTCGCAGGCGTTGGAGTGCTGCTCGATCGAAGGGTGCACCTACGTGTCGCTCGACGGCGGCCATGTGCTCGAGCGCTTGAAGGAGAAGACTTCGTCGCTGGTTGCGAAGAGCGGGTCGTATCAGCCTTTTTGCGAGTTCGACGATGAAGAGCTCGCCGCTATGATCTCGCGCAGCCAGCTTCCGGCCGATAGGCGCGCCGCCATCAAGCTGCATGAGGAGCGCGGCGAGGCTGCGGAGTCGCGGCGCTTGCTCTACGTTGCGCTTACGCGCGCGAAGGAGGCGCTTGTGGTGTCTATGCGCGGCAAGTCGTCGAAGGTCGACGTCACCGGCTTGTCGAAGAGCTGCTGGGGCGACGTGCAATCGGCGCTGGCGGGCGAGTGCTGTGTGTTCGAGCCGGGCGTGAGCATGTTCGACTTCGGCGGGCAGCGCCCGGCGCGCGTGGAATGCGTGCACCTGACGCCGGCTGATGTCGAGGAGTTGCTGGGGGCGTCCGGCGCTGCGGGTGGCGAGGTTTTGCAGGTTGATGGCGGACCGGACGTCGACGAGGCTGCGGTTGGCGGTTGCCCTGCCGGCGGCAAGCCGGGCATGATCGCCCTTCCCGTGGTGAGGCCGTACGAGCCCGAGCGGGGCAAGCCCTATGAGGGTGCGCGGGCGGGGATGTTCAGCTATTCCTCCATCGCCGAGGATGGCGACGGGTTGGCCGACTTCTCCGTGGAGGATGCGGTCGATGATGCCGCCAGCGCTTCCTTGGGTGCGCGCGACGCCGATGCTGCCACGAGCTTGGGAACGGCGTTTCATCGCTTGGCGCAGCTGGCGGCCTTGGCTTGGCAACCGGGTTGTGCCCTTGAGCGCCCGGATGCTGCGCGTCAGCGGGCGCTGGAGCGTTCGTGCGGGCTTTCCGCCGAGCAGCGTGATCGTTTGGATGCTGCGCTTGAGCGGTGGTTCGCCAGCGACATAGCGTCGCGCATGGGCGCATGCGAAAGCGTGATCCCCGAGGCGCCGTTCCTTGTCCGTGTGGGCGGCCCTTGCGATGCGGCCTACCTTGAGGGCGAGATCGACCTTTTGGGGTGCGTTGCCCCTGCCGGCACGCGCGAGCAGCCGGCAGGCAGCGCGTTGGTGGTGGACTACAAGACCGGCGGTTCGCCTGCCGAAACCGCCGAGCAGCTGCACGAGAAGCATCTGCTACAGGCCACATGCTATGCGTATGCGGTGCTGTTGGAAGGATATGCGCAGGTGGAGTGCGTGTTCGTGCGCGTCGAGCAGGACCGCTCCGTTGCGCCAGGGCAGCCGCAGACGGTGTCGTATCGTTTTGATGCGGCCGATGCCGACGAGATGGGCCGCGCCCTTGCGCGGGCGTATCATGGGCACGGTCAGCTGTAGGATTTGAAGGGACGTTTGCGTGAACATCCAGATTTTCGGCACGAAGAAAAGCTTCGATACGAAGAAGGCCCAGCGCTATTTCAAGGAGCGCCGCATCAGCTTCCAGTTCATCGACCTGAAGGAAAAGGGCATGAGCAAAGGCGAGCTGCAGTCGGTGGCCAACGCCGTCGGCGGGCTTGACAAGCTGATCAACCCCGATGCCAAGGATGCCGATACGGTGGCGCTGCTGCAATACCTGGCGGCGGATCAGAAGTTCGAGAAGGTGCTCGACAACCAGCAGGTGCTGTGCGAGCCGGTGGTCCGCAACGGCAAGAAGGCCACGGTCGGCTATCAGCCTGACGTGTGGAAGGGTTGGGAGTAGGTTCTCGACGCCCGTGCATGCTGGAGCCGGGGATTCATCGATCGTTGGTATGCAAAAGGGGCTTGGTCGCCATCGTCGGCAACCAAGCCCCTTCGCTATGTGCATGGGTTTGTTCTGGTTTGCGGTTAGCGTCGTGCGTGCTTTCCGCGTGAGGCCTTGCCGTAGTCGGCGAACGCTATCGCGTGGTATATGGCCACCAGGGCTGCGCCGAGCAGGATGCCGCCAAGGATGTCGGTGGTCCAGTGAACGCCCGCCATGGCGCGCGCGGCGACGATGCCCACCATGCCAACGGCGCAGATGACAAGGGCCGCGGTGCGCAAACCCTCTTGGCGGATGCGTTGCACGGCCTGGATCATGGCCGTGCCGCACATGGTGACGGCCAGCAACGTGTGCGACGAGGGGAACGACGGCTCGCAAGTGCCGTCCTCCAGGATGGGGCGGTTGTTGGGCGAGATGCAGTTGAACAGGACGTACAGCACCAGCATGGCGCCGTAGATCCCCAACAGCAGCCAAAGGTCGCGGTCGACTCCGCTTCGGCTGCGGGAACGGATCAGCTGCTTGCAGCCGACTATGGCGATCATGAGCGCGCCGACGGCCGGCACGATGAGCAGCGCGTTGGACAGCTTCTCCATGAGGTCGTTTTGCCCGAGAATGGCGCGGGCATCAAGGTTGAAGGTGGCAAGGCCCACCAAGCTGCCATCGCCTGCGATAGGCTGGCGGTCTACGAACACGAGCGAAACCGTGAGCGCGGCGAACAGCGCAAGGAGTACGCCGGCGGCGATCGCGGAGGCGTGCGCGGTAGTGCGGTTGTGCATGAAAACTCCCATCTGGCCTTCGAATATAAAGAGAAGGTAAAGAGATGGTAAAGCCGAACGCATCCGGCATGGGGTCAACCGCTCGATTTCGAGGAATTCTGCAGAAAGCGAAATGGACGGGGCGAAGCTCTGGGCGGCGCGCCCGGCTAGACGAGGTTGCTGGTGAACAGGCAGGCGGGGTTGCCTTGGGCGGCGTTTTGCTTGAAGCGTTGCACCAGCTCAAAACGCGATTGGGTGGATGTCGCCAACGGTTGGGGAAGGGCGTCCGGGGCAAACCAGCCCACTTCCAGGCTCTCGTCATCGGCGACGCGGGGCTGCGCGTTGCCGTCTATGCGCGGTCGGCAGAAGAACAGCAGGTCCATGTATTGGCATTGGTCGCCGTTGGCGTAGGTGACCATATACGGGGACGACTTCACGCTGACCAGGCATACGGGCTCGATGTCGACGCCTGTTTCCTCGAGGGCTTCCCGCACGCAGGTGTCTGCCGGTTCCTCAGCGGGTTCCACGATGCCGTAGACGAGCGCCCACTGCCCGGTGTCGGCGCGCTTGCCCAGCAGGATGCGGCCTTGAGCGTCCTCCACGTAGGCGGTGATGCCGGTGAGCCATAGCGGGTCGTTGCCGATCTTCGCGCGCAGGTTGGTGATAAATTCGGGCGTTGACATGGTGATATTCCTTCCAGATGCCGACTGCCCGCCGGTTGGGCGGGCAGTCGGGATGAAGCGGGGTTGGCGGAGTGCCGTGAACGGACCCCGATATGGCGCTGCGGACAGCGGCTACACGAACTTCACGGCGGTGCCGTATGCCAGCATCTCGATGGTGCCGGGGTTGATGGAGCCGCTGGAGAAGCGCATGGCCACGATGGCGTCGGCGCCGATGCGCTCGGCTTCGGCGATCATGCGGTTTTCCGCCACGGTGCGGGCTTGGTCGGTCATCTCGGTGTACGACTTGATCTCGCCGCCCACCAGCTCCTTCATGCCTGCCATCATGTCGCGGCCGATATGGCGTGAGGTGACGATGTTGCCGCGTACCAATCCGAGGACTTGGACGTTTTGGCCGGGTACCACATCTGCGGAGGTGACGATCATGGGAGGCTCCTTTGCATTTGGGGCGGATGCGGCGCCGCACGTGTCGCGCCGCGTTGCTTGCCGTATTGTACCGCAGCCCTGTGGTCGCGCTGTGGCCCTGCGTTCCCATCGGCCGGCCAGGTTGCGCCTTCGGCTTTCGCGGCATTTGCCGCCCCTGTGCTCATTCGGCCAGATAGGGGCCTTGTCGGGGCATTGCGGCGAGCGTATCTTGGTTGCGAATGAGAAGTTGCGGCACGGCAAGGAGGGGCCTATGGCAAGGAGAAGCGTCACCGCGTGCAAGATATACGTTGCGGCGCTGGCGTGCGCGCTGGTTGCCGTCGCTGTATGCGGTTGCGCATCGGGCGGCGATAACGCGCAGGCGCCTGGTGCACAGGAGCAGGAGCAGTTCGAGAACGTGGCCGATGTGCCGCGCGACGGTTCTGCCGATCAGGGGCCGGCGCAGCCTTCCGAAGGGGACGCTGCGCAGCAGAAGCAAACGCAAAGCGCCGATGAGCTGCGTGCGAAGCTTTCCGTCGTCGATTTGTCCCAAGAACAGTTCGCGCATGGGCAAAAGCCTGCCGAATGTCAGAAGTACATCGTGCTTCATGACACCGAGGGCGACAACGATGCCGCATCGGTGGTGAGCTACTGGGCGGGCAACGGCAACCTGGTGGCGGCTCACTTCATCGTGAACAAGGATGGGTCCGTGGCGCAATGCGCGCCGCTCGACGCCATCGTGCACCACGCGGGATACGGTGATACGGGGCATAACGCGCAGTTCGGCGTGGAGGACGAATCGCGCGACGACAAGCTGGGCACCGTTCCCATCGGCTCGGCCATGGCGGATTACGGCATGAACTCGTACTCGGTGGGCATCGAGATGGTGCACGTGGGCGGTTCCGGCGATTATCCGCAGGCTCAGCTTCAGGCGCTCGATGACCTGATCGCCTATATCGACGCCTATTACGGGTTCGGAAGCGCTATCATCGACCATAAGGCCTGGCGAACAGGGAATTCGGATACGTCCGAGGAATTCGCCGGCTATTTGAGGAACTATCAGGAAGCACGCACGCACGACGGTACGGCGCGCTAGCTTTCGGCGACAACGCCAAGCGGCGCTTAACTGGAAGGAAAGGGATCTGACATGTTCTGCCCCCATTGCGGAGCCTCGGTCGAAGACGGTGACACGTTCTGCTCATCGTGCGGCAAGGCTCTAAGCTCGGCGTCCGGCGGCAACGCGTCCGCTTCGGGCGGTGCTGCAACCGGCAAAGCTTCTTCGAAGAAATCCATCGGCGACATCCCGACCATTTGGGTGGTCGTGGCCATCGTCGCCATAGCCGCGGCGCTGTATTTCCTGTGGCCTGGCGGCGACGATGCCTCGGATGCCGATTCGGGCACCGCTCAGACGCCAACGACGACGGTGCAGCAGCCTGCGGCATCAAGCCAGCCTGCAACCACGTCCTCGGAGCCGAAAAGCCCGCTGACGCTGTTCGTGTCGCAGGTGGACAATTCCGCGTATCCGCAGGTCACCCTATATACGAAGATTGCCGATCAGGCGGGTTCCACGCCGAGCAGCCTTGACGCGTCCCAGTTCACCGTCACTGAAACCGATTCGTCCGGTTCGCAGTATGCGGCAACGGTGGAGCAGGTGGTCCCGCTTGCCGTGGGCGACGCCATGAACATCAACCTGGTGGTCGATCAGAGCGGTTCCATGAGGTCGCGCAGCAAGATGGACAGCGCCAAGAAGGCGGCAAGCTCGTTCGTCGACGAGATGGTGAAAACCCAGGGCAACGTGGCTGAGATCACCTCGTTCAACGATTATGTGTACAATCGCCAGCCGTTCACTTCGAGCGCGGCGCTCCTCAACAGCGCCATCGACGCGGTTTCGCCCACCGGCGAGACGGCGCTTTACGATGCGCTGTACTGGGCGCTGCAGCGCACGAACCTGAAGTCGGGCTCGCGCGTGGTCATCGCGTTCACCGACGGCGAGGAGAACAACAGCCACTACAGCCTGAACGACGTCATCACGCTGTCCCAGCAAACGGGCATCCCCGTCTACATCGTGGGCGTGGGCGGCGATGTGAACCGCAGCTCGCTGCAGTCGTTGGCGTCAAGCTGCAACGGCACGTACTACGATGCGGCGTCGGACGACTTGGCGCAGGCGCTTCGCCAGATCTACCAGTCCATCTACGACGATCAGCGCTCCATGTGCCGCGTGGTGTTCACCTCCACGTGCCCCGGCAGCACGTCCGCCACGCGTACCGTGCTGCTGAGCTGCGCGGATTCGGGCCCGTTCGCAGGGCAGATCTCGCATACGTACGTGCCCGTGACCAGCATCTCCTCCTATGACACCAGCGTGAGCTCGCAGGATTACGTGCTGCCCGGCAGCGCTTCGAAGTACTACTCGCGCTCCGAGTTGGAGAAGATGTCGCTGTGGGAGCTCTACCTTGCGCGCAACGAGATATTCGCGCGCCACGGCCGTGGCTTCAAGAACCAGGACCTGACCGATTACTTCGCCACGAAGCGTTGGTACACGCAAACGTACACGCCCGAGGAGTTCGATGCCATCTCCTCCTCGCAGCTCAACGACTACGAGTTGAAGAACGTACAGACCATGTACGAGATCGAGCAGAGCCGCAATTCCCCGTATCTGGAGACGGCGAAATAGGCTGGCGCGAAATCGCCTGAAACGAAGAAGGCCCGCGGTTCGCGCCGCGGGCCTTCTTGCTGTTGGTTGGGTTGTTGCCTGGAGCGTGCCGGGTCCTACGAGTTCACCCAGGCGCGGATGCGGTAGCGCACGCCCAGCTCGTCGCAGATGCGTTGGCAGGCGGCCTCGTCCTCGTGGCTGATGGTTGTTTCCACGGTGGTCATCACGACGTTGGGCACGTATTTGCGCACTTCGCGGGCGAAGTCGAGCATACCCGGGAACGCCGCGTCGCCGAAGCGGCTGCGCACGATGGCGGCGTACTCGTCGGCGTTGGGGGTGTTCAGGCTGATGGAGACCGTGTCCACGATGCCCTCGAACTCCGGCGCGATATCGCGGCCGCAGATCAGGCTGCCCTGGCCGTTGGTGTTCACGCGCACGGGCAGGTTGTAGCGGCGCTTTACCTCGGCGGCCACGCGCTTGAGCATGTCGAAGGCGCAGGTGGGCTCGCCGTATCCGCAGAAGACCACCTCTTCGTAGCGGCTCATATCCTGCTCGTCGAACGCTGCCATGACCTCCTCGAAGGAGGGCTCATGGTCGAGCCATAGGTTGTTCTCGCCGCCTTCGCCGTCCTGGCCCACGCCGTCGGCGGTTTGGCGGATGCAGAAGGTGCAGGCGCAGCTGCAGCGGTTCGTCAGGTTGACGTAGAGCCCGTTGTGCACGGGATAGACGATGGTCTCGGCTTTCGTTTTCGCCATGATGAGCTTCTTTCGCTAGGGGTGGGGGCGAAGATCGTGGTTCGCCTTCCCGCTTCTGTTTAGGGTACGCCTTATGGTGCGCTTGCTGCAAGGTGCGGGTTTGCGAGCGGGGCGCGATGCGCGATGCTAGCGCAGGTTGCGCAGCTCCTCCTCGATGGGCAGGCCGTCGGTGCGCGGCAGGTCCATATCGATGGCGCACTCGACGCAGGTGCACACGAAGTGCGAAGCCTTCTCCACCGATTTCTCCAGCGGCACGCCGTTGACCGCGTCGGCGATGAGGATGGCGGAGAACACGTCGCCGGTGCCGGAGCGCTGCCCGCCTAAGCGCGCGGTTTGGATGGTGAAGGGCGCGCGGTCCCGCTCGTAGCATACGTTCGCCACGCGGTCTTGGAACTCCACGCCCGTGACCACCACGCGCGCGGGGCCGGTTTGCGATAGCTGCTGGGCGATCTTGGCAGCATCTTCGCAGGTCATGTCCTTGCTGAAGGGCACGCCTGCCAGGATGCACGCTTCGGTGAGGTTCGGGGTGATGATGTCGGCCTTCGCCGTGAGTTCGGCCATGCGCTCGCACATCTCCGGTGTGTAGGTGCCATAAGGGTGGCCCTCGTCGCCCATGACGGGGTCGACCATCACGATGCAGTCGGGGCCGCCGAACTCGTCGATGAACTCGCTGACCACCGCGATCTGCTCCGCCGAGCCCAGGAAGCCCGTGCAGATGCCGCGGAACTTCAGGCCGAGCTTGCGCCACTCGCGGATGTGCTCGCGCATGTAGGGCGTGAAATCCTGGAAGCTGTAGCTGGGGAAGCCCGTGTGGTTGGACAGCACCGAGGTGGGGAGCACGCAGCATTGCACGCCAAGCTGGGAGATGACGGGAAGCTGCACCGCCACCGAGCATCGGCCGAAGCCGGTGAAGTCGTTGATGAGCGCGATCTTCTTCTGATTGTTGTGATTGGGCAAGGTGGTATCGGTGGGTTCGGTGGTGCTCACGGGGGGCGTCTTTCCTTGGGATGTTTCCTTACGCGCACATTATAAGGGAGTCGCGGGCGGGCCCGCGGCTTGCGACGCAGAATGCCAGCGGATTCCGTTTTCGCCGGCGCAAAGTTCTGGGCGGTTTGGAAGGCGGCATCGGCGGGAACGCGCTCAGCCCCTGTTCGGTGCCGGCGTGAACGCACCTCCGTCCCCTGTTCAGGTATGATTGTCCTTTTCCGTCCCCCTGCCTGCTCGGCGCAAAGTTCTGGGCGGTTTTCGGGCTTTTACGCAGCAATCGGGTTGGGCAAACCGCCCATGGTGAACAGGGGACGGAGGTGCGTTCATGCGCCGATGCTGCTCGCAGAGCTGAGACGAAAACGGGGCGCACTTCTGCGAAATCGTCCGGAAGAGGGTTGGCGGTGGGGCGTGGCGATAGTGGTACTATATGACGTTGCGCCTGCGCACGCGGGTGCGTCGTTTCAGCTTGTTATGGGGCGGTTGCCCAAGGTGGCCGTCCTTTTGCGTTGGGAAAGGGAATGGATATGGCGGAAAACAAACCCCAGGCGCCTGCGTCGGCGTCGGGTACGGAGGCGCCGGCTTCGCGCGAGCATTTCGCGTCGCGGCTGGGATTTATCCTGATCAGCGCCGGATGCGCGATCGGGTTGGGCAACGTGTGGCGCTTCCCCTACATCACCGGCGAGTACGGTGGAGCGGCGTTCGTGCTGCTGTACCTGGTGTTTTTGGTGGTCTTGGGCATGCCCGTCATGGTCATGGAGTTCGCCGTGGGGCGCGCATCGCAGCGCTCGGCCGCGCAGGCCTTCGACAAGCTGCAGCCGAACGGGAAGTGGCATTGGTTCTCATGGTGGGGCTATATCGGCTGCATGATCTTGATGATGTTCTACACCACCGTGTGCGGATGGATGATCTCGTACGTGCCGCAGATGGCGTCGGGCATGTTCAACGGCGCTGATGCGGCGTTCGCGGGCGCGGCGTTCAGCGGTATGCTGGAGAATCCCGCGTGGTTGATCGGATGGATGGTCGTGGCCGTGGTGATCGGCTTTCTGGTGTGCAGCTTGGGCCTGCAAAAGGGCGTCGAGCGCGTCACGAAGGTCATGATGGCAACGCTGTTCGTGGTGATGATCGCGCTGTGCATCCGCGCCGTCACGCTGCCCGGTGCGGCGGAGGGCATCGCGTTTTACCTGGTGCCCGACTTCGGGCGCCTGTTCGCCGACGGGTGGTCGACGTTCGGCGATGCGGTGTACGCGGCCATGGGCCAGGCGTTCTTCAGCCTGTCGCTCGGCATCGCGGCCATGGAGATCTTCGGCTCGCGCATCGGGCGGCAGCGCAGCCTTACCGGCGAGGCCGTGTCCGTCACCGCGCTGAATACCGTGGTGGCCATCCTGGCGGGTCTCATCATCTTCCCGGCGTGCTTCGCCTATGGTGTTTCCCCTGATCAGGGGCCGTCGCTGGTGTTCGTGACGCTGCCGGTGGTGTTCGGGCAGATGCCGCTGGGCAACGTGTGGGGCTGCCTGTTCTTCGTGTTCATGGCGTTCGCGTCGCTGTCCACCGTCATCGCCGTGTTCGAGAACCTGATCAGCTGGTCCATGGACAAGTGGGGAATGATGCGCAGCCGCGCCGTCATCTTCAACGCCGTGCTGGTGCTGGTGCTGTCCCTTCCGTGCGCGCTGGGCTTCAACGTGCTGTCGGGTGTCACCATCCCGGCCATCGGCGACATCCAGTCCATCGAGGACTTCATCGTGTCGAACAACATGCTGCCGCTGGGCAGCCTGGCGTTCGTGCTGTTCTGCACCACGCGTCGCGGCTGGGGATGGGAGAGCTTCCTGGCAGAGGCCGATCAGGGCGAGGGCGTGAAGTTCCCGCGCTGGACGCGCCTGTGGTTGAAGTACGGCATTCCGGCGCTGATCGTGGTGATCTTCGTGCTGGGGTATGCGCCGAAGATGGCCATCTGGCTGGGGCTTGCCTAGGGTTGCGCTTGTTCGGGTTGACTGCAAGAATCGGTTGATTATGACGAAGGGGCTCGACGCGTTGGATCGCGGCGAGGCCCTTTT
>NZ_CABQJR010000037.1 GCF_902464545.1 uncultured Senegalimassilia sp. | reverse complement strand
GTTCGCGCTGGGGAAGGCGGCGTCGCGCATGGCGTCTGCGTCCGCACGCTCGGCATCCGCCGTGCGGTCCGCCTGCTCCGCCTTGCTGCCGACCCGTTGTGCGCCTCCGTCGTCCGGTCGCGCAACAGCGCCGCGCGTCCCGGCGGCGCCCGTGACCAGCAGCGTGAACGCCGCCAACAGCCCGCATTCCAGCGCTACCAGCTCGGGTGCCTGCGGCAGGCTTCCCTTCGCCACATACAGCCACGCGGCCGATCCGGCAACGCTCACGAACGCCGCGCCGCCGCCCAGCAGCGCGCACCTGCGCCGCGGCCGCGCATCGAGCCGCGAAAGCGCCAGCAGGCCCTCGGCGGCAAGCACCGTCATGACCAGCAGGATGGCGAACCCGTTGCGGTTGGTGTAGGAGCTTTCGGGCACGAACCCGCTCCAGATGGTGGCCACGGGCGTGAACACCAGGCTCGTGGCCATAACGAGCGCGAATGCCGCGCCCGCGATGCGCTCGCGCCGCCCGACGGCCCCGTTCGCCAGGAACATGCCGACGCCGACCAGCACCAGCGCCGATATCGTCAGAGCGGGCAGGTTCGCCTGCGTGGTGATGCCGGGTAAGGTGCCGATGCAGAACAGGTCGGCCACCGCAAGCGGGTTGCGGGCCAGGCCCGTGTTGCATGCAAGCGATGCCAGCCCCGCGTGCGTGCCCTTGCCGCCCAGAAGCGCCAGCGCCGTGGGGATGAGCACCACCATGCCCGCGCCCACGGCGAGCGCCATGGTGGCGGCGAAGCGCCAACAGCGGCGCAGGCGCCGTCCGCGCAGGCTGCGGTTGCGCGCCAGCTCGTAGAAGAACCACAGCACGCACAGCAGGCACACCATATATCCCGTGTACCAGTTGAACACGATGGCGCATGCGCATGCAGCGAACAGCCCGCCGCATGCGCGGCGCTGCACCAGGCGATACGTGCCCAGCGCCGCAAGCGGGGCCATGATCACGCCGTCGAGCCACATGATGTTGCTCGCATATCCCAGAACGTACGAGGTAAGCGCGTAGGCGCATGCGAGCAGCACCAGCAGCGCCTGCCGGCCGGCTGGGGCGTTTGCCGCGGCGGCGCGTGCCTCGCGCCAGCTTGCGGCATCCGCCGCCAGAAGCCTTCCGCGTAAAAGCACCAGGCAGCACACGGCGCACGCGGGGATCTTCACCAGGTATAGGACGCTGAACAGCTGCGGCACGGTTTCAGGCGTGAAGAAGAACGCGATCAGGTTGAACGGGCTTGACAGGTAGTAGGTGAACAGGCTGAACATGCCGCCGCCCAGGCCGGCTGCGTTGCTGTACAGCAGGTTGCCCTGGCCGTGCAGCACCTGGATGAGCCAGCCGAAGTACTCGGCGTACTGCACGGGCATGTCGTAGAGCATCACCGACACGTCGCCGAAGGGCCAGATCCCCCGCATGGCGAAGGCGGCCAGCAGCACACAGAAGGGGATGGCGAAGGCCGCCAGGTACGGCGCGGCGGCGCGGGCGAAGCGGCTTGCACGGGTGCGGAGCACGGGGCGTTGATGCGGTTGCGCGGATGCATCGTTGCCGGATATATACATGGTAAGGAGGTCCTCTCTTGTCATGCCCGGAAATCGGGTATGGAGCTCATGGTACCCCCAGTCGGCAGCCTATGGGGCCCCAGTGGCGGTTGTCTACGATAACGCCGGAATCCCTGTGCCTTCGCGTCCTTGCGGCAGGCCGTCGACGAAGGCGAGGGGCGCCGTCGCGGATACGGAAGGGGGCAACGTCAGGGGCTGCCGGTGCGGCCTTGGCCGCGTGGGCGCGCGGGTGCCCGGAATCGTCGCGATCGCGCGGTTCAGGGGTCGCCGCCTGATGCTGCCATATAAGGCTTTTCCGCGTCCGATCGGCGCCGCGCCGTCCGCCGTGCTAGAATGCCTTCCGCACGAGAAAAGTCATATCTGCGTTTCCCCAGGTGAAGCGGCGAAAACCAACAAATTTCCACAGCTCGTGAAAAAATTCCTTGACGGGCTTGACATTTCGCCGTATTCTAGCAAATTGCAACTTTTTCGCAGTTTTGCGGATGCACCTGAAGGAGGAAAAGCCTCGTGGCCCAAGACAAAAATGCTGGTCAGACAGTACTTTATCGCAATCGCCGCTCGTTTGCGAAGATTCCTGACGTCATGGACGTGCCCAACCTCATCGCCATTCAAACGGATAGTTTCAAATGGTTCATGAGCGAGGGTCTCGACCAGGCGTTCCAGGACATCGCTCCGATCGAGAACAATACGAAGGACATGTGCGTCGAGTTCGGCGACCATCGCTTCGGCGACCCGAAGTACACCGTCGACGAGTGCAAGGAAAAGGACGTCAGCTATCAGGCGCCCCTGTACGTCGAGATCCGTTACATCAACCGTGAGACGGGCGAGATCAAGGAGCAGGAGGTGTTCATGGGCGACTTCCCGCTCATGACCAACCGCGGCACCTTCATCATCAACGGCACCGAGCGCGTCGTGGTGTCCCAGCTCGTGCGTTCCCCGGGCGTGTACTTCGGCTCCGAGCGAGACAAGGCATCCGACAAAACGCTGTATAACGCAAAGGTCATCCCCAGCCGCGGTGCATGGCTGGAGTTCGAGACCGACAAGCGCGACATCCTGTCCGTGCGCATCGACCGCAAGCGCAAGCAGCCCGCTACGCTGCTCGTCCGCGCCCTCGGCCTGGCCGAGACCCGCGAGGAGATCATCGACCTGCTCGGCAGCGACGAGATGGTCCTGCGCACCCTCGACCGCGATCCCGCCACCACCAAGGAGGAGTCGCTCATCGAGCTGTACAAGCGCTTCCGTCCCGGCGAGCCGCCCACCATCGACTCCGCCCGTACGCTGCTCGAGGGCCTGTTCTTCAACCCGCAGCGCTACGACCTGGCGAAAGTGGGCCGTTACAAGATCAATAAGAAGCTCGGCTTCGATCAGGAGGAGGCTACCTGCTCCACGCTGACCGAGGAAGACATCACCAAGACCATGCAGTACATCATCGGCCTGCATGCCGGTGCCGAGGGCGTCAAGGTCGACGACATCGACCACTTCGGCAACCGCCGCATCCGCACGGTCGGCGAGCTGATCCAGAACCAGTTCCGCATCGGCCTGTCCCGCATGGAGCGCGTGGTGCGCGAGCGCATGAGCATGCAGGAGCCCGACGAGATCACCCCGCAGTCGCTCGTGAACATCCGCCCGATCGTGGCGGCCATCAAGGAGTTCTTCGGCTCCTCCCAGCTGTCCCAGTTCATGGACCAGGCCAATCTTGCCGCAGGCATCACGCACAAGCGCCGTCTGTCCGCACTGGGCCCGGGCGGTCTGTCCCGTGAGCGCGCAGGCTTCGAGGTCCGCGACGTCCACAATTCCCACTACGGCCGCATGTGCCCCATCGAGACGCCTGAAGGCCCGAACATCGGCCTTATCGGCTCGCTGGCAACCTTCGGCCGCATCAACCCCTACGGCTTCATCGAGACCCCGTACCGTCGCGTGGTCGACGGCAAGGTGACCGACGACATCGACTACCTGACGGCAGACGAGGAAGAGAACCACACGATCGCCCAGGCCAACGAGAAGTTCAACCTGGAGACCCGTGAGTTCGGCACCACCGACGAGAACGGCAACTTCGTGAAGGCCGCTCGCGTTCTCTGCCGTACCAAGGACGCCGACGGCGTGTTCGGCGAGCCTGGCGAGGTGCTGCCCGAGCAGGTCGACTACATGGACGTTTCCCCGCGTCAGATGACGTCGGTCGCAACGTCGCTCATCCCGTTCCTCGAGCACGACGACGCAAACCGCGCCCTCATGGGCTCGAACATGCAGCGTCAGGCTGTGCCGCTGCTCAAGCCGCACGCTCCGCTCGTAGGCACCGGCATGGAGCACCGCATCGCGGTCGACTCCGGCGAGATCCTCATCGCGCAGAACCCCGGCGTGGTCGACTACGTCGACGGCCAGACCATCATCGTGCTCAACAACGACGGCGAGTACGACGAGTATCTGGTACCGAAGTTCCAGCGTTCCAACCAGTCCGGCTGCATGAACCATCGCCCCATCGTCCGCAAGGGCGATGAGGTGGCGGCTGGCGACGTGCTGGCAGATGGCCCGTCCTGCGACGGCGGCGAGCTGGCGCTGGGCCAGAACCTCATGGTCGCGTACATGCCTTGGGAAGGCTACAACTACGAGGACGCCATCATCGTGTCCGAGCGCGTGGTGTCCGAGGACCTGCTGACCTCCATCCACATCAGCGAGTACGAGCTTGACGCCCGTGACACGAAGCTGGGTCCGGAGGAGATCACCCGCGAGATCCCGAACATCTCCGACGACATGATCGGCGACCTGGACGCCGACGGCATCATCCGCGTGGGCGCCGAGGTGTTCCCGGGCGATGTCCTGGTGGGCAAGGTCACCCCGAAGGGCGAGACCGAGCTGACCGCCGAGGAGCGCCTGCTGCGCGCCATCTTCGGCGAGAAGGCTCGCGAGGTCCGCGACACCTCCCTGAAGGTGCCGCACGGCTCCGGCGGTCGCGTCATCGACATCCATCGCTTCAGCCGCGCCGCCGGCGACGAGCTGGCGCCCGGCGTCAACGAGCTCGTCCGCATCTACGTGGCTCAGAAGCGTAAGGTCCAGCAGGGCGACAAGCTCTCCGGCCGTCACGGCAACAAGGGCGTCATCTCCCGCGTGCTGCCGGTCGAGGACATGCCGTACCTGGCCGATGGCACGCCCATCGACGTCATGCTGAACCCCCTGGGCGTTCCGTCCCGTATGAACGTCGGCCAGCTGCTTGAGAACCACCTGGGCTGGGCTGCGAAGTGGGGCTGGAACGACGACCCGAACTCCGACGAGCCCGTCGAGGGCCCGCAGTTCGTGGCAACCCCGGTATTCGACGGCGCCACCGAGGAGGAGATCTCCGACGCTATCGACGCCGCCAACCGCAACCTCATCAACTGGAACCACAAGAAGTACGGCGACCTGGCGCGCGACGAGTTCGTCCCGCAGCTGTCCCGCACGGGCAAGGCATGGCTCTACGATGGCCGCACGGGCGAGAAGTTCCGCGAGCCCATCACCGTCGGCCAGACCTACATCCTGAAGCTGGGTCACATGGTCGACGACAAGATCCACGCCCGCTCGACCGGCCCTTACAGCCTGATCACGCAGCAGCCCCTGGGCGGCAAGGCGCAGTTCGGCGGCCAGCGCTTCGGCGAGATGGAGGTGTGGGCCCTGTACGCGTACGGTGCATCCAACGTGCTGCAGGAGATCCTGACCGTGAAGTCCGACGACACGTCGGGCCGCGTGAAGTCCTACGAGGCCATCGTCAAGGGCGAGAACACGCCGGCTCCCGAGGTGCCCGAGTCCTTCAAGGTTCTGGTGAAGGAAATGAAGTCGCTGTGCCTCAACGTCGAGCTCGAGGGACACGACCATCAGACCATCGACGTCACCCATGACCCCGATCTGGACGACGTGAAGCGCGACAACGCCGATACGGCCCTGTACAACGCCATCGCCGACGATGCGCGCAAGACCGAGGCTGAGGAAGCCGGCGCTCTCGACGACATCGCCGCAGAGCTGGGCGAGCTGATGGCTGATACGAAGCAAGAAGAAGACGACAACGACCTGATCGGCAAGGAGGACGAGCGATAAATGACGACGGAATTCGACGTTAACAATTTCGACGCCCTGCGCATCTCCCTGGCTTCCGCCGAGGACATCCGCAGCTGGTCGCGTGGCGAGGTGAAGAAGCCCGAGACCATCAACTACCGCACGCTCAAGCCGGAGAAGGACGGCCTGTTCTGCGAGAAGATCTTCGGTCCCACCAAGGACTGGGAGTGCGCCTGCGGCAAGTACAAGCGCGTGCGCTTCAAGGGCATCGTATGCGAGCGCTGCGGCGTCGAGGTGACGCGCAGCAAGGTTCGCCGCGAGCGCATGGGCCACATCGAGCTGGCGGCCCCCGTCAGCCACATCTGGTACTTCAAGGGCTCCCCGTCCCGTCTGGGCTACCTGCTCGACATCCCGCCGAAGGAGCTGGAGAAGGTCCTGTACTTCGCAAGCTCCATCATCACCTCCGTCGACAAGGAGGCTCGCGACGAGGACGTCGAGGATCTGCGCGATGAGCTGGCCGCCGACCTGGAAGAGCTGGACGTCGAGCGCGATCGCTTGATCGAGCAGACCCGCAAGCTGTCGGTGGACTACGTCCCTGAGGACGACGACTTCGTCGACGACATCGACGAGGACGAGCGCCTCACGCCCGAAGAGGTGGAAGAGGAGATCGCCGACATCTACGAGGAGTTCAACGAGCGCAAGGCCCTGCGTCAGGACGCCTTCGACCTGTTCATGAAGATCGAGCCGAAGCAGCTGGTTCCCGACGAGTCCCTGTACCGCGAGATGCGCGCCAACTACCGTGACTACTTCACCGGTGGCATGGGCGCCGAGTCCGTGCGCGACCTGCTGGACGCCATGGACCTCGAGGCCACGGCCGAGGAGCTGCGCGACGTCATCGCCAACGGCAAGGGCCAGAAGCGCGCCAAGGCCATCAAGCGCCTGAAGGTGGTCGACGCGTTCCTGAAGTCCACCAACAAGCCGTCCGATATGATCCTGGACGTCGTCCCGGTCATCCCGCCCGACCTGCGCCCCATGGTGCAGCTCGACGGCGGCCGCTTCGCCACGTCCGACCTGAACGATCTGTATCGTCGCGTCATCAACCGCAATAACCGCCTGAAGCGCCTGCTCGACCTCGGTGCCCCCGAGATCATCGTTAACAACGAGAAGCGCATGCTGCAGGAGGCTGTCGACAGCCTGTTCGACAACGGCCGCCGCGGCCGTCCCGTCACGGGCCCGGGCAACCGTCCGCTGAAGTCGCTGTCCGACATGCTCAAGGGCAAGCAGGGCCGCTTCCGTCAGAACCTGCTCGGCAAGCGCGTCGACTACTCCGGCCGTTCGGTAATCGTCGTCGGCCCGTCGCTTAAGCTGCACCAGTGCGGCCTGCCTCAGCAGATGGCCCTGGAGCTGTTCAAGCCCTTCGTCATGAAGCGCCTGGTCGAGCTCGAGTACGCTGCCAACATCAAGGCCGCCAAGCGCGCCGTGGATCGTTGCGCCAGCTATGTGTGGGACGTGCTGGAAGAGGTCATCGTGGACCATCCGGTCCTGCTCAACCGCGCACCCACCTTGCACCGTCTGGGCATCCAGGCCTTCGAGCCGGTTCTCGTCGAGGGCAAGGCCATCAAGCTGCATCCGCTGGCCTGCACCGCATTCAACGCCGACTTCGACGGCGACCAGATGGCCGTGCATGTGCCGCTCGGCGCCGAGGCCCAGGCCGAGGCCCGCGTGCTCATGCTGTCCGCGAACAACATCAAATCCCCGGCTCATGGCCGCCCGCTGACCGTGCCCACCCAGGACATGATCATCGGCTCCTACTACCTGACGGCAGCCCGCGACGGCTTCCCGGGCGAGGGCCGCGCGTTCATCGACTTCGCCGATGCCCGCAACGCCTATGACGCTCGCGCCGACGTGGACCTGCAGGCCAAGATCGAGGTGCGCCTGAGCAAGGACACCCGCGTGGCCAACGCGTTCGGCAAGTACGAGGACATGAAGGCCGGTCAACGCATCCACACCACCATCGGCCGCATCATCTTCAACGACTCCTTCCCGGAGGACTACCCCTTCCTGAACTACCAGATGAATAAGAAGGAGATCGGCCGCCTGGTCGAGGACGTCACGAACCGCTATCCGCTGGCCGACGTGCCGGAGATCCTGGACGGTTTGAAGGCCACGGGTTACCACTACGCAACCCGCGCCGGCATCACCGTGTCCGTCTACGACGCCACCGTGCCGCCGACGAAGGCCGACATCCTGGCTGCTGCCGACGATAAGGTCGCTGCCATCGACGAGGACTACGAGATGGGCCTGATGAGCCCCGAGGAGCGTCATAAGCAGGTTGTCGACATCTGGACGGATGCCAACGAAGAGGTCGGCGAGGCCATGGCTGCCAACTTCGACAGCTTCAACCCCATCTTCATGATGGCCGACTCCGGCGCTCGAGGTAACATCAAGCAGATCCGCCAGCTGGCCGGCATGCGCGGCCTGATGGCAGATACCAAGGGCGGCACCATCGACATTCCGGTTAAGTCGAACTTCCGCGAGGGCCTGTCGGTTTTGGAGTACTTCGTCTCCACGCACGGCACTCGTAAGGGTATGGCCGACACCGCTCTGCGTACCGCCGACTCGGGCTACCTGACCCGTCGTCTGGTCGACGTTGCGCAGGACGTCATCGTGCACGAGATCGACTGCGGCACGAACGTGGGCGTTCCGTACCCGCTGCACAACGAGAAGGGCGAGCTGGACGAGAACCTCATCGGTCGCTGCCTGCTCGAGGACGTCAAGGGCACCGACGGCTCCGTGGTTATGGAGGGCGACAAGTACATCACCTCCATCGAGCAGCTTGCCGCCATGGAGGCCGCGGGCGTCGAGGAAGTCACCATCCGCACGGTCATGACCTGCCATGCCGAGCATGGCGTGTGCCAGAAGTGCTACGGTTGGGACCTTGCCACGGGCCGTCCGGTCAACATCGGCACCGCTGTCGGCATCATCGCCGCCCAGTCCATCGGCGAGCCCGGCACGCAGCTGACCATGCGTACGTTCCACGCCGGCGGCGTCGCAGGCGAGGACATCACGCACGGCCTGCCGCGCGTCCAGGAGCTGTTCGAGGCCCGCAAGCCTAAGGGTCAGGCAGTGCTGGCGGAGATTTCCGGCACGCTGCAGATCAGCTCCGACAAGAACACGAAGACGTTGACCATCCACGACCAGGAAGGCAACTTCCGCGAGTACGTGGTGTCGGCCCGCGCCACCATGCTCCCGGGCGTGGAGGACGGCCGCCAGGTCCGCATCGGCCAGCAGCTGACCAAGGGTTCCGTGAACCCCCACGACCTGCTGCGCCTGACCGACCCGAACACCACGCTGCGCTACATCGTGGCTCAGGTCCAGGACGTGTACGTGTCCCAGGGCGTTGACATCAACGACAAGCACATCGAGGTCATCGCGCGCCAGATGCTGCGCAAGGTGGCCGTGCTCGACGCCGGCGACTCCGACTTCCTGCCGGGCCGCCAGGTCAACCGCTTCGAGTTCGAGAACGTTGCCAACGAGCTCATCGCCGAGGGCAAGAACCCGCCGGTGGGTCAGCCGCTGCTGCTGGGCATCACGAAGGCCTCCTTGGCCACCGATTCGTTCCTGTCCGCCGCATCGTTCCAGGAGACCACGAAGGTGCTCACCGACGCCGCCATCGAGGGCAAGGTCGACCACCTGGTGGGTCTGAAGGAGAACGTCATCATCGGCAAGCCGATCCCGGCTGGCACGGGCCTGAAGCGCTATCGCGACGTCGGCCTGACCTACAAGGGCAAGCCCACCGCTCCGGTCGAGGGCGATATGCTGCCTGATTACGCTCCGGACGACCTGCGCCAGATCGAGGACCTGCTGCCCCAGCCCCAGGATTGGTCGCTGGACGGCGAGGGCTACCTCAACATGGGCGGCAACTACGGCAGCTACTACAGCGGCCTGTCCCTGGGTCATCGCGGTCCGCAGCTGTCCGACGAGGACGCGCGTCTGTACATCTACGACGATCTGGGCGTGTCGCAGCGCTGGGCGAACAAGTTCAGCGAGGCGGGTATCGAGACTGTGGCCGACCTGGTGGGCCACACCGAGGACGACCTGCTGCGCATCGAGGGCATCGGCGCAAAGGCCATCGAGGAGCTCAAGGAAGGCCTCGAGCAGCACAACCTGCTGCATGTGATCGAGGACGACCTGAGCGCATCCTCCGATGACATGAGCCAGCTGCTCGACATGGTGTTCAGCCCGGATGACACCATCCTCATCGGCGGCGACGAGCCGGCCACCTTCAACACCGAAGGCGAGGACATGCTGGGCGAGGCCCTGCCTCCGCGCAGCTACCACCGCAACCTCGAGGAGCTTGACGAGCTTCTGGGCAACGGCGCGTTGGGCTTCGGCCTGACCAGCCGCAAGGACGAGGAAGAGTCCAACGAGGCTCAGGCTAACGGCGAGGAATAACGCCAGCTGAAAGGGGCGCGCATCGGCGCGCCCCTTTTTTCGTTACGGCGGGCCGATCGGCGGCAACGCCCGCGCCCGCTAACGTCTGAAAGGCTTTTCATGAGCGATAAAACTTACATCCCCGAGGGGGAGCAGGCTCCCGCATCGCAGATCGGCGCCACGCTCGAGGCGCTGGCGGGGACCATCCACGCTCGCCGCGACGCTGGGGAGGGCAGCTACACGTTCCGCCTGCTCACGGGCAATGCCGACTCGCCGCTGAAGAAGGTGGTCGAGGAGTCCAACGAGGTGGCTTTGGCCGCCAAGGACGTGGAAGCGGCGAAGATGATGCTGGCGGGTCTTGCCGGTCACGAGGGCTCGCACGCGGGCATGGCCGATGCGTTCGCCGCCAAGGCCGACGCGGCTTGCGACCATCTGCGCTATGAGACCGCTGACGTGGTGTATCATCTTCTGGTCGTGCTTGAACGTTACGGCATCGGCATCGACGAGTTCGCTGCCGAGCTGAACAACCGCATGACCGACGAGGAGCGCCCCCGAGGCGCCATCCGTCTTTTCGATGAGCATGTGAAAAGGGGTAAGTAATATGGCACGTCTTTTCGGTACTGATGGGGTTCGCGGCGTTGCGAACAAGGAGCTTACGTGCCAGATGGCCTTCCAGCTGGGTCAGGCTGCCGTGGCTTTCAAGGGCCGCACCATCCTGATCGGCAAGGATACGCGCCTGTCGGGCGATATGTTGGAGTCGGCCGTTGCCGCCGGCATCATGTCCATGGGCGGCACGGCGCTGCTGGCGGGCATCATCCCCACGCCGGCGATCGCCCTGCTCACCCGCGAGCTGCATTGCGATGGCGGCATCGTCATCTCCGCCTCGCACAACCCGCCGGAGTACAACGGCATCAAGATCTTCGACGGCCAGGGCTTCAAGCTGCCCGACTCCGTCGAGGACGAGATCGAGGCCTTCATGGCGCGCGGCGGCGCCGCAGCCGACGAGCTGCCCAATGGCGACGAGGTGGGCGTGGCGGTGCCTGTCGAGGATGCCTGCGAGCTGTACATTCAGCACGCGGTGCAGAGCGTGGAGAAGCAGGGCATCGACTTCAAGGGCCTGAAGGTGGCGCTTGATACGGGTCATGGCGCATCCTGCATGACCAGCGCCGAGGCGCTGCGCCGTTTGGGCGCCGATGTCACTGTCATCAACGACGATTACTGCGGCACGGACATCAACGTCCAGTGCGGTTCCACGCACCTGGAGCCCCTGCGTGCCCTGGTCGCCGAGTGCGGCGCCGACGTCGGCATCGCGCATGACGGCGACGCCGACCGCGTCATGCTCATGGACTCCGAGGGCAATGAGATCGACGGCGACATGGTGGAGGCCGTGTGCGCCATCGACCTGAAGCAGCGCGGCCTGCTGACCGGCGACACCGCCGTGTCCACCGTCATGGCGAACCTTGGCCTGACGCACGCGCTGCGCGATGCGGGCATCAACCTCATCCAAACGAAGGTTGGCGACCGCTATGTGCTCGAGGCCATGCGCGAGGGCGGTTACGTTATCGGCGGCGAGCAGTCCGGCCACACCATCTTCCTGGAGCACAACTCCACGGGCGACGGCCTGGTCACGGCGCTGCAGTTCCTGGCTGCCTGTAAGCGTGCCGGCAAGTCCGCCGGTGAAGCGGCGAAAGCCATGACCCGCTTCCCGCAAACGCTCATCAACGTGCGCGTGAAGGACAAGCATGCGGCCGATGGTAACCAGGCCATCGCCGATGCCGTGGCAGCTGCTGAAGCGGCGCTTGGCGAGGACGGGCGCGTCCTGCTGCGTCCGAGCGGCACCGAGCCGGTCGTGCGCGTGATGGTGGAGGCAATGGACGCGCAGGCTGCCGAGCAGCATGCGAAGGCCATCGCCGAAGTGGTCGAGCGCGAGATCTAAACGAGTGCAAGGCTCAGAGGGGCTGCGTCGGAAGCGATTCCGGCGCAGCCCCTTTCTTATGCCTAAGGGTTTTGAGGCGACCTAGTTTTGGGAGCGTCAAAACAATCGTGTAGGAACGGGAAACCCCCGGACTTTTCCCATCCGTTTTGAGAAAAGTCTGGGGGTTTCCGCCAAAAGAAGAGCTAAAGAAGCCGGTTACCGGTATATACCGGTAACCGGCTTCTTGTATTTTGGAAACCGATAGGGGGATATGCCTGCGTGAATGGGCGCAGTGCCCTTTGCAAGGTAGCCGTTGAAACCAGTTTTATTCGATCGGCTTAATCGGCTCGGTGGTGCTTTCGGACAGGTTTGCGGCTTCACTTCCTTCTGATGCATGGGCGGGCTGCTTGAAGGCGGGGCTTTCGTGCTTTCCCATGGTCTTGGCATTGTCGGCTGCGTAGGCGGGACGCCAGTCCGTGATCGCCTGAGCGACCGACCATGCCGCAGCGTCGTTTTGGCTGGCGGCGGTGTCGCCCGATGCGTGTACGCCTGCTGCGGCGTGGGCGGCGTTTTCGCCTTCGACTTTGCGGCGCCAGTATAGCCAGAAGCCCAGCGCACCTGCGCCTGCTGTAACAAGGGCGGCCAGCAGTCCCGTTACTACGGGGTTCATCTGCCGCTTGGGAAGGCCGGCCTCGGGCACGGTGATGCCGAAATCATCGGAGCCGGTTTTGAACGACGCCTGCGAAGCGGTGGGCTTGAGTACGGATTCAAGCGTTGCCGTCTCTGCCTTCGCTTGATCGCTTGGGGCGTCGAACTGGGTCAAATCGTACGTGTCGATATAGGCTTTCAGTGTGCGCGAGTAGGTGGTGCTGGTGGCGTAATGCCCCTGCAGGTAGTCGCACGCGTCCTCGTAGGTGCTTGTGTTCGACTTCTTCACCGGGGCATACAGCGAATCGCCGGTGAGCAGGCCGACGTAGTCCTTGAGCGATTCCGTTAGGCTGGGGTAGCGGCGGAACTCGGCGACGATGGTTTCTAGGTTGCCCTTGCCGTCATCCTCCTGCGTTTTCATGCGCACGCTTTTGCCCTCGTAGGCGCCTTTGATGCCGAACAGGTTGTTATAGGGTTCGCACGAAAGTCCCGAGGAGCCGGATGCCGACTCCACTACGGCCTGCGCGATCATGACCGAGGCGTATAGGTCGTTTTCCTGGCATAGTTCGCGGGCCTGCTCGCCGATCTGGCTGATGAACTGCTCGGTGGTCAGGTTACGCGAGACATAGACCAGCTCGTCCTCGTCAAGGGTGGCGCTTTCCTGCACCATGTCCTCGGGGGCGTCCTCGACGTCCTCGGCGGGCTTCTCTGCAGAGGAGCCGTTGCCGGTGCTTGCGGGCGGAGTGCTGGAAGCGGCGGGTGCAGCCGGGGTTTCAGCGGGCTGCGCGGGCGTGGCGGGCTCGGGCTTGGCCTCGGGTTTTGCCTCAGGCTCGGAGCTTGCGCTGGAATCGGCGATGGCCTTCTGCGTCTGCTTGACTAGTTTCGCCAGGTCGGCGTCTATGTTTGCAAGCGCGTCGACGTCGATGGTGAGGAAATCCGCTGCAGCTACGGTTTCGCCGTATAGGTACGCCTTCAGCGGCTTCAGGCCGACGAGCTTGGCGGCTTCGGCCTTGTCGAGGATGGCCTTGTTCTCCGCGTCTGTTGCGGTCCAGTCGCCGGTGTTGGCGACGCTTTCGATGGGCGTTGCCTGCGCCGCGTACGCAACGCCTGCCGAGGTGGCACCCGGAGTATGCGCGAGGCCCGCCAAGGCGGGGGCCGTTGCCATGGATGTTGCCAGCACCGCGGCAAGCGCGGCGTTCGTGAAAATGGTGCCCTGCTTCATTACGCTATCGTACCGTTTCTCCTTGTTCGACCTAGTAAGCCAAGTATAACTTATATTCCCTCCCTTTACCGTTCCTCACGATAATCATCACGTCGGCTCCTTGCAATGTCGGGGCGTCAACCGTTTGCCAATCGTCGCGATTCCTTCATGTTTTCCGCCGCTGACCAGGGCAAAACCCGCGAAATCGTTGCTTAGCACGCTAAGGTGCGGGTTACATGAGGAAGGGGGCTGCCAGTCGCCGCACCGACCACTACCGAGTTGGCCGCCGAGCGGCCCGATGCTGAGAAGGCTGCTGAGCAGCCCGATGCTGAGCAGGCTGACGTCAAGTCGGCTGACGCCGAGCGGGCAGCTGACCAGGCAGACGCTGGCCCTCCGCCGAGCAGCCCGACGCCGAGAAAGCAGAGGATTCCCCTAAAGGCGAATATGTCAGGTCTTTCGTCGCCTGAACCGTTATGGGCGCCGCCGCCTGAACCGTTATGGGCGCCGCCGCCCGAGCTGTTGCGCCCTGGCGGTACGTCGGCCGGAGCGCGTACGGCGCTGCCGCCGTCGCATCGCATCGATCCGTAACCGAAATGCCTACTATGTCTAGAGACAACCGTGATAAGATGGGGAAGACATATCGGCGCTCACAGACGAGAGAGCGAGGCATCATGCTGGACAAGGATCAATTGAACGACATCGTTGCAGGCATCGCGAAAAACTACAGCGAGCGCGAGGAGATCTTCTTCACCGACCCGAACAAGCATTTCCCGAACAAGCTTGCCATCGTGAACATCGTGAAGGACCTGCGCCGCGTCATGTTCCCGCGTTACTTCGGCGACGAAACGCCTACGGGCATCAACCCCGAGTACTTCATCGGCGAAACGCTCATCCGCATCGAGGATTCGCTGCGCCGCGAGCTGCGCGAGGCGCTGCTGTTCCGCGGGGGGCTGGCAACGGAGGAGCTGGACGAGCGCGTCGACCAGATCTGCGCCACGTTCTTCAGCCGCCTGCCCGAGATCCAGCGCATCCTGATGACCGACGTGCAGGCTGCCTTCGATGGCGACCCGGCCGCCCAGAGCAAGGAAGAGATCATCTTTAGCTATCCGGGCTTCTTCGCCATCTTCGTGTACCGCATCGCGCACGAGCTGTACGTGCAGGACGTGCCGCTCATCCCGCGCATTATGTCCGAGTACGCCCACGGCCGCACGGGCGTGGACATCAACTCCGGCGCAACGATCGGCGAGTACTTCTTCATCGACCATGCAACCGGCGTCGTCATCGGCGAGACCACCAATATCGGCAACCACGTGAAGATCTACCAGGGCGTTACGCTGGGCGCTCTGTCTACGCGTGCCGGCCAGGCGCTGTCCGGCGTGAAGCGTCATCCCACCATCGAGGACGACGTCACCATCTACAGCAACGCCAGCGTGCTGGGCGGCGAGACCGTCATCGGCGCAGGTTCGATCATCGCCGGCAGCGCGTTCGTCATCTCCAGCGTGCCCGCGGGCAGCCGCGTTTCCCTGAAGAACCAGGAAGTGAACGTGCGCACGCCCAACAAGGACCACGCCAAGTGCTGGGAGATCTAAACGGCGAACGAAGGCGTCGCGGGGCGCCGGGTATTTCCGCGCTCGCCTGCACCTAAGGGCAGGGCCGCAATAGAAACAATGCCATCGGGGCCGATTCCGCGATTCGCGGGGTCGGCCTTGTTTCGTTTTTTTATGCCTCGATACGCCCGCAACCGGGCCTTCGAGCTCGCGAATCGTTCAAACGGCCGACACGGGAACCCGTGCTGAAATCAGATTCGCAATCGCTGAGGCACGATCCGCGCTGCCCGCATCGGCCTTTCGGTCTCGCAGGCGGTCCAGTCACCAGACCCGCAGCTGCAATCTCCTACGTACGGTCCCCGCATGCAAAAAGAAACCTCGCGTGAGCGAGGTTTCTGGGTCCGCGAGCGCGGTCGTTGCACTAGCGATGGGCAAAAAGAAACCCCGCGTGAGCGGGGTTTCTTTTTGCCTTCCGTTTTTTGGCAAGCGGGGCTTCTCGGCGAGCGAGGCTTTTCGGGTTAGCGGATGAACTTCGCTAGGACGCGGGCGAGGAGGCTGGGCTTCTCGGGGGGTCGCTGGATGCCGGAGTGGCTGGGCGCCTGCATGGGCTCGTTGATGACCTGGGCCTTCACCGGCACGGGCTGAGCCGCAGCCTCGGAGGGCTGAGCTGCAGTGCCAGCGGGCTTGGGGGCAGCCTGCGGCTTCGGCGCCGCTTGCGGCTTTGCGGCAGCTTCGGCCTCAGCGGCTTTCGCGGCGGCCTCTGCCTCAAGCGCTGCCTTATGGGCGGCTTCGGCCTCACGGGCAGCCTCTGCGGCGGCAGCCTCCGCCTTCGCCACTGCCTCCACCTTGGCTTCGGCTTCTGCCATTTGCGCTTGGCGCTGCTCGTTCATGAGCTTGCGGGAGTTCGCGCTGCGCGCGGCCTTGGCCTCGGCAGCGGCAGCACGGGCGCGCTGCGCCTCCTTGATGAGGAAGTCTTGCGACTCGAACTTCGGCTCGTCGGGTTTGGCCAACTCGCCGAGCTTGGTGTAAGTTC
>NZ_CABQJR010000036.1 GCF_902464545.1 uncultured Senegalimassilia sp. | reverse complement strand
GCAGAATCTCCTTCATGGCCTCGCGGGACTGCTCGTTGATGACCTTCGGGCCGGCGTAGTACTCGCCGTACTCGGCGGTGTTGGAGATGGAGTAGTTCATGAAGTGGATGCCGGACTCGTACATGAGGTCGACGATCATCTTCATCTCATGGTAGCACTCGAAGTAAGCCAGCTCGGGCGGGTAACCGGCATCGGTCAGGGTCTCGAAACCGGCCTTGACCAGCTCCACCAGACCGCCGCACAGGACTGCCTGCTCGCCGAAGAGGTCTTCCTCGGTCTCCTGGGCGAACGTGGCCTTGATGATGCCGGAACGGGCACCGCCGACGCCCCAGCAGTAGGACATGATGATGTCCCAAGCGTCACCGGTGGCGTCCTGGTACACGCAGGCCAGATCCGGCACGCCGGAGCCCTCGGTGTACTGACGACGGACGATATGGCCCGGGCCCTTCGGGGCGCACATGACGACGTTGACATCCTCGGGAGCCTTGATGTAGCCGTAGTGGATGTTGAAGCCGTGGGCGAAGGCCAGAGTGTTGCCGGCCTTCAGGTGAGAGGCGATGTGCTGCTCGTAGACCTCAGGCTGCAGCTCGTCGGGAACGAGGATCATGACGACGTCGCCTTCCTCGGCGGCCTGGTCCATGGTGGTGACCTTCAGGCCGGCCTCTTCGGCCTTAGCCCAGCTCTTGGAACCCTCGCGCAGGCCGACGCGCACGTCGACGCCGGAGTCCATGAGGTTCAAGGCATGGGCATGGCCCTGGGAGCCGTAACCGATGATGGCGACCTTCTTGCCCTGGATGATCTTCGGATCGACGTCGTTTTCGTAGTAGATCGTAACAGCCATGGTGGTAATTCCTTTCTTCTTGGCTGATGTACCTGGAAGTATAGCGTGTGCGAAATCGTTTCGGCATATTGCCGGCAGCGGCGAAACGCGTACGCCGCATGCCGCGCCCATGCCGATCACGGCATTGCCCACATGCGCAGCCTGCGCTGCCACAGCGTATTGCGAGAAGCCATAGCGCCTACGACTCCTTGGAGGCACGCGACATGGCGATCTTGCCGGTGCGCGTGATCTCTTTGATGCCGTATGCGCGGAACAGGTCCTCCATGCCCTTGAGCTTCGACTCGTCGCCCGTGGCCTCGATGGTGAGGCTGGAGCGGCCGACGTCGACGATCTTGGCGCGGAACACGTTGGCGATCTCGATGATCTCGTTGCGGCGGTCGGGCGCGGCGTTGACCTTGAACAGCACCAACTCGCGCTCGATGGCCGACGTGTCGGTGAGGTCGGTGATCTTGAACACGCTCACCAGCTTGTTGAGCTGCTTGGTAAGCTGCTCGTACGCCAGCTCGTCGGCCTTCACGATGATGGTGATGCGCGACATGGTGGGGTCCTCGGTGGGACCGACCGACAGCGAATCGATGTTAAAACCGCGGCGCGAGACCATGCCCGTGACGCGAGAGAGCACGCCGGGCTTGTTCTCAACCAAAACGGACAGGATGTGCTTCATCGGGACTCCCCTTCCACGTCCGCGGCATCGGGCTGCTCGCCCTCGCGCGGTCCTTTGTCTTCGGGATCGCTTTCCCATCGGCCGCCGAACTGCGCATCGATCTTGGCGCAGGGGCTTTTCTCCGGCTCGGGCGCAGGCGCCGGCTGGCCGGGCACGTCGGTACGCACGGCGCCAACGGCAACATCGATGGCGCCGAGCACGTCGGACATGGCCGCGCCGGGGGCCACCATCGGGAACACGTTCTGGTCATCGGGGATGGCCACGTCGAGCAGGAAGGGGCCGTCGCAGGCGAGCATCTCGTCAAGCGCAGCATCGACCTCCTCGGGGGCGGTGATGCGGCGGGACTTCCAGCTGTACGCATCGGCCAGCTTGCAGAAGTCGGGGTTGGCCGACAGCTCCGTAAAGCTGTAGCGCTCGTTATAGAACAGCTTCTGCCACTGATGCACCATGCCGAGCGCGCGGTTATCAAGGATGAGCACCTTCACCGGAACGCCGTTGATGGCCGCCGTGGCCATCTCCTGGGAGTTCATCTGGAACGAACCGTCGCCGGCAACGCAGACCACCTGGTCGTTCGGGCAGCCGAACGCTGCGCCGATGGCCGCCGGGAAGCCGAATCCCATGGTGCCCAGGCCGCCGGAGGAGATGAACGTGCGCGGCTTCTCGCGGTCGATGAACTGCGCAGCCCACATCTGATGCTGGCCGACCTCGGTCACCACGATGGAATGCTCGGGGTCGAGCTTGCGCGAGAGCTTCTGCATGACCGTCTCGGGCACGATGCGGCCGGGATCTTCCACCAGGTCGGAGTGGTAGAACGGGTAACGACGGCGCCACTCGGCGATCTGCTCGAGCCAGGGGCCCGTGATGGGCTTGGCGCCGGCCTTGGCAACCGCCTCGTTGATGCCGGCGAGCACGCCGCGAAGGTCGCCGACGATGGGGATCTGCACCTTGCGGATCTTGCCGATCTCCGCCGGGTCGATGTCGATATGGATGACTTCGGCATGCGGGGCGAACTCGGAGAGCTTACCGGTCACGCGGTCGGAGAAGCGCGCGCCGCACGCGATGATCAGGTCGGACTCGGTCATGGCAAGGTTTGCGTACTTCGAGCCGTGCATGCCCACCGGACCGATGTTGAGCGGATTGGAAGCGGGAAACGCTCCCTTGCCCATAAGCGTGGTGACCACGGGCAGTTGCAGCGCGTTCGCCAGCTCGACCAGCTCATCGGCGGCACCGGAGCTGATGACGCCGCCGCCAACGTAGAGCACGGGGCGCTCGGCGCGCTGGATGCGCTGGACCGCCGCGCGGATCTGCTTGGCGTTGCCGCGATAGGTGGGGCGATACGAGGGCAGGTTAACCTTATCGGGATAGTTGAACACCATCTTCTCCGACAGGATATCGGAGGGGATATCGATCAGCACCGGGCCGGGACGGCCGGATGCGGCGATATGAAACGCCTCGCGGAAGGTGGAGGTCAGCTCATCGGTGGATTGCAGCAAGAAGGAGTGCTTGACCACGGGCATGGTGATGCCGACGATGTCGGACTCCTGGAAGCTGTCGGTGCCGATGACGCCGCGAGGGACCTGGCCGGTGATGACCACGAGCGGCACGCTGTCCATATAAGCGGTTGCGATGCCGGTGACCGTGTTGGTGGCGCCGGGGCCGGAGGTGACGATGACCACGCCGACGTTGCCCGTGGCGCGCGCATAGCCGTCGGCCTCGTGCACCGCACCCTGCTCATGGCGGGAGAGCACATGATGCAGCTGCTTGCTGTCGTAGAGCGCGTCGTAGATCTTGATGGCCTGGCCGCCCGGATAGCCGAACACCAGGTCGACGCCCTCGGCCTCGAGCGAGGCGACCACGGCCTGCGCGCCGATCATCTCTTCGCCCTGTTTGGGGCTTTTGCTGCCCAGACCGCGGGGCTGGCCTGCGGTGGACGCGTGCTTATCGTGCTTGCGTTCGCTCATGACACATACGCTCCCTTGTCTGCGGAGGAAACCAGCTTGGCATACTTGGCCAGCACGCCGTGGTTATGCTTGGGCGCCGGCGCGACGAAGGCCGCACGGCGGGCGGCCAGCTCGTCATCGTCGACGTGCAGCGTGATGGCGCCGCCCTCGATGTCGACGGTGATCTGGTCGCCGTCCTGAATCAGCGCGATCGGGCCGCCGGCTGCGGCCTCGGGGCTGATGTGGCCGACGCACGGGCCCTTGGAGGCGCCGGAGAAGCGACCGTCGGTGAGCAGGGCCACCGACTTGGAAAGGCCCATGCCCACGATGGCGCTGGTGGGCGTGAGCATCTCGCGCATGCCCGGGCCGCCGGCGGGACCTTCATAGCGGATGACCACCACGTCGCCGGGGTTGATCTTACCGGCGAAGATGGCCTCGCATGCCTGCTCCTCGGAGTCGAAGCAGCGGGCAGGGCCGGTATGCGTGAGCATGGACGGGTCGACCGCCGACTTCTTCACGATGCCGCCGTTGGGGGCTACGTTGCCGTGGAGCACGCGCAGGGCGCCCACTTTGGAGAAGGGGTTGTCGTGCGTGCGGCACACCTCGCCGTCAGCGGGCTTGGTGCAGTTAGCCAGGTACTCGTCCATGGTGCCCATGACCGTGAGCGCGCTGCGGTCGAGCAGGCCGGCTTCGCCCAGCTCGTGCATGACCACCGGCACGCCGCCGACGGCATACAGGTCGATGAGCGGACGCGGGCCGGAAGGCTGCAGCTTCACCAGGTGCGGGGTGCGCGCGCTTGCGGCGTCCCAATCGTCCATGGTGATGGGATGGCCCGCCTCCTGCGCGATGGCGGTGAGGTGCAGCACCGTGTTCGTGGAACCGCCGAAGGCCATATCGCATTCCATGGCGTTATGGATGGCGGCCTCGGTGATGATGTCCTTGATGCAGATGCCCTTCTCCAGAAGCTCCATGACCTTCATGCCGGCATGCTTGGCAAGACGCAGGCGCTCAGAATACACGGCGGGGATGGTGCCGTTGCCGGGAAGCGCGATGCCCAAGGCCTCGCACAGGCAGTTCATGGAGTTGGCGGTGAACATGCCGGAGCAGGAACCGCAGGTGGGGCACGCGGTGTCCTCGAAGTACTTGAGTTCCTCTTCGGTCATGGTGCCCGCCGCAACCTGGCCGGCGCCGTCGAAGAGCGTGTTCAGGTCGGTGGTGGCGCCCTGCGAGCAACCGGGCTGATGACCGGGAAGCATGGGGCCGCCGGAGACGAACACCGTGGGGATGTTCACGCGCAGCGCGCCAAGCAGCATGCCGGGGACGATCTTGTCGCAGTTGGGGATGCACACGGCGGCGTCGAAGGCATGGCCCTGGACGGCGCACTCGAAGCTGTCGGCGATGGCCTCGCGCGACACGAGCGAGTAGTGCATGCCGTCATGGTTCATGGCGATGCCGTCGCACACGCCGATGGTGGAGATCTCGAACGGCACACCGCCGGCCATATAGATGCCGGCCTTCACGGCTTCGCAGATCTTGTCGAGGTTGTTGTGACCGGGGATGATGTCGTTGCGGGAGTTGAACACCGCGACAAGCGGGCGCTTCAGCTCCTCGTCGGTCAGGCCGTCGGCCTTGAGCAGGCTGCGGTGAGGGGCGCGCGGAATGCCGCATCTGACGGCGTCGCTGCGAAGTTGCATGCCAATCCTTCTTCCTTCTTCTGCCCTTTTGGGGCATAAAAAAATCCTGCTGCAAGCAACCTGCACCAGGACCTCAAAAGAGAAGGCATACACGTGAACGCATATGCGACGCATAACGGAGTCACCGGTTCAGATTACTTGCACCGGCCTTGCGCGAATGTTTCTCGCCTGGGGCCAAGCGTTCGTCGGAACTGCTCGGAGGGGTTTTCGAGCCCGCCCAACACCGGCTCGCAGCAACCGCCGGCTTTCTGGAAGATGGGTTCGTCTCTACTATCCTCGTCAACGCATTTCGTTTATGAACTTGTGGCCGTTAGTATAGCGCCGGGCGTGCGGATGGCAACAGTTTCTCACCGATTTTTTTCAAAATTGGTACGAAGAGGCGAAATTGACCGGATTGCGGTATGCCATACGTGCGAAGATGCAGGTAACAGGGACGGAATCGCCGCCCAAACCGCAACCCGTACAAGGAGGCTTCCCATGAACAACCTCGAGAACCTGGTACCCGCCGAAGGGTATCGCCATGTGAAGATGCACCCCGAGGCGCGAGTCGCCCTGAACGCCACCGTCATCGGCGACGTCGAATTGGCGCGCGACGCCACCGTGCTACCCGAGGCCGCAATCCGAGCCGATTACGGCGAACGAATCGTCATCGGCGAGGGCAGCGATGTGCAGGAGGGATGCAGCCTGCACGTCGACGCGGGTTTCCCGCTGACGGTGGGCCGCAACGTGATCATCGGCCACAACGCCACCGTGCACGGGTGCACCGTCGAGGACGGCGTGCTGATAGGCATGGGAGCCATCGTGATGAACGGCGTGCGCGTTGGCAAGGAGGCGCTCATCGGCGCCGGGGCGCTTGTGCCCGAAGGCCGCGAGGTGCCGCCTCGTGCCGTGATGGTGGGCGTTCCCGCAAAGCAAATCCGCACGCTCACCGACGAGGAGGTTGCCCAGAACGCCGCCGACGCGGCTTTGTACGTGGAGATCGGCAAGCAGATGGAGCGCGACGGCATCGTGGTCGCCGGAGCGAACATGCCGCGCAACATCCCTGCCATCGGCATCGAGTAAGCCTGCCTGCCACGCTCAACCCGTGAACAGGGGACGGAGGTGCGTTCACCAGAACGGAGCGTTCAGTCGGTTCTGCTGCACCCGAGGTCCGCACCCGCTTCCCGCGCAAAACGGGCTCGCCTTTGCGATTCGGCCGGCGAACGGGACGTGAACAGGGGACGGAGGTGCGTTCACGGGACGTGAACGCACCTCCGTCCCCTGTTCACGCGCGCATGCAATACGGTGACCGGTTTACACCGACTTGACGCCTGTGAGCACGCGAGACCTGCCAGCCAGGTCGTCGACGATGCGCACCTGTTGAAAACCCGCCTGTCGCGCCAACTCCGCCGCAGCCTCAAGGCAGGTCTCGTGCAATTCGAAGGCGAAACCGCCCCCGGGACGAAGCGCTGCCGCCGTCCACGGCAACAAGCGTCGAAGGATGTCGTTGCCGTCGGCACCGCCGTCCAGGGCGAGCGCGGGCTCGAAATCGGCCACTTCCCTGGGTATCTCGGCAAGCACCGACGTGGGAACGTAGGGCGGATTGGATACCACTAAATCGAGCCGGCCCATTGCGGCGGCGGGCACCGGCGAACCCAAATCTCCCTGTTCGATGCGTACGCGGTCGGAAAGCCCCAGCTCGGCGGCGTTATCCTTAGCAAGCGCAACCGCTTCGGGCGCGATGTCGGTTGCGATGACGCGCGTATCAGGACGCTCATAGGCCACCGAGCACGCAATGCACCCGCTTCCCGTGCAGATATCGGCGACCAGCAAGGGTCGGGGCTTTGCGTCCGCAGGACCTTCGGGGCGATCGCCGCTTGCGCCGTCGTCCTGATCCCGTTGGGCACCCAAATAGTCGCTGATGGCCCGCTGAGAGCGCTTCAAAGCCTCCGAAGCGTCATCCGAGCCGTCCTGCGCAGCCTCAGCCGCCGCTGTCTCGACCGCGATGAGCGCATCCCCTTCCCAAGCGTCGATGGTGCTATCAAGCGCAACGCGCCGATGCGCCGCGGGCAGAAGCGAGAGAGCCTCGCTGACGAGCACCTCGGTTTCAGGGCGCGGGATGAGCACGCCCGGGCGCACCTTCACCTGAATGTGCCGGAAAGCCGCATACCCGGTGATGTATTGCAACGGCTCGCCCTTGCCGCGACGCGTGACGTAGCCGCGCAGGATATCGCGCTCCTCAAGCGACAAGGGGCGATCGAAGCTGACGTAAAGCTGGATGCGGGACATGTCGCACGCCTCCGACAGCAGCCACTCAGCCGAAAGGCGCGGATTCTCGTCGCCTTTGCGCTCAAGATAACCGACCGTCCAATCGAGCGCGGCCTTGATCGTCCACATATCGCCCATGTTCCGTTTCCTTCGCCTTCCATCGAGCCCACGCCCGCTCCGCCCGCAAACAAACGTCTGCGACGCGGAGCCATGTTCGTCAAGCCGATATAGAACCGGCCGACGCAAAACAACGCCGAAGGCGCGGCACCGTTGCTGCGGTGGCGCGCCTTCGGCGATCGACGCGCAAGGCGCGGTTGTCCACACCTTGCGCGATTCCCCTGATGGGATTTCCTGCCTACACGGCCTCTTCGAGCTTCTGAGCGCGATCGGCGGCCTGAAGCGCGGCGATGACATCGCCAAGGCCGTCGCCCTGCAGCACGCTGGTGTAGGTGGAGTTGAAACCGATGCGGTGATCGGTCACACGGTCCTGCGGGCCGTTGTAAGTGCGGATCTTCTCCGAACGGTCGCCCGAGCCGATCTGGGCCAGGCGCTTGGCGCCCTCGGCGGCTTGCTGCTCGGCGAGCATCTTCTCGTACAAGCGGGCGCGCAGAACGGCCATTGCGGCGATCTTGTTCTGCAGCTGGGACTTCTGGTCCTGGGACTGTACGACCAAACCCGACGGCAGGTGCGTGATGCGCACGGCGGAGTCGGTGGTGTTGACGCACTGGCCGCCCGGACCGCCGGCGCGGTACACGTCGATGCGCAGGTCGTTCTCGTTGATATCGACCTCGACCTCGTCGGCCTCGGGCAGCACCGCCACCGTGGCGGTGGAGGTGTGGATGCGACCCTGGGACTCGGTCTTGGGGACGCGCTGCACGCGGTGGACGCCGGACTCGAACTTCATGACCGAGTACACCTTGTCGCCCTTGACCTTGAACTGGACTTCCTTATAGCCGCCCGCATCGGAGGGGCTGACGTCCATGAGCTCGATCTTCCACTTGCGCGAGGAGCAGAAACGCTCGTACATCTTGAACAGGTCGCCCGCGAAGATGGCGGCCTCGTCACCGCCGGCCGCGGCGCGGATTTCCACGATGATGTCCTTCTCGTCGGCCGGGTCGGAGGGAATGAGCAGGAACTTGATGTCCTCTTCCAAGCTGGGGAGCTGCGCCTCGGCGGCGGAGATGGTCTCCTGGGCGAACTCCTTCATGTCGGGGTCGCCGAGCATCTCCTTGGCTTCGTCGATATCGGCGCAGGCCTGCAGGTACTCGCGGGACTTCGCCACCAGCTCGCCCTGGTCGGAGTATTCCTTGGCCAGCTTGTTGTATTCCTTCTGATCGGCAAGCACGGCGGGGTCGCTCATCTTGGCCTGCAGCTCCTCGTAGGCCTTGATGATCTTCTCCAGCTTGTCGCGCATTTCGCTATCTTGCATGGTCGGTGCATCCTTCGTCATATGTTGCCGGTGGCCGCAGGCACGCCCGCGGCATGGGCCCTGCGTGCGCGCTAGGCGCAAGCAGGGCCATTGTCGAACCGTAAAATCTTATCAGATTGCAACATAGTTTGCAGCCTGCTCCGCACAGACTGCACCATCGGAAACCGCCGTGACCACCTGACGAAGGGTTTTCGCCCGCACATCGCCCGCCGCGAACACGCCGGGGATGGAGGTTTCCCCTGTTTCGGAGGCCGCGATGTAACCGCCAGCGTCAAGGGGCAAGGCGCCTGCGAGGAACTCGGTGTTAGGCTGCGTGCCCACCGCTACGAACACGCCGTCGACGGGCACGGTTTCCAGGGCGCCGTCGCCGAGATGCTCCACCTGAGCGGAAACCAGCTTGCCCTCCTCGCCGTGCAAGGCGCGCACCTCGGTGCTCCACATGAAGGAGACGTTTTCAAGTTTCGCCAGCTGCTCGTGGTAAACGGGCGTTGCGCGCAGCTTGTCGCGACGATGCACGAGGATGACGCGCTCGGCCAGCCGCGAAAGGTAGATGGCATCGGCCACTGCGGTGTTGCCTCCGCCGACCACCATGACGGTCTTCCCGCGGAAGAAGCTGCCGTCGCAGGTGGCGCAATACGAAACACCATGCCCCGTGAGCTGCGCCTCGCCGGGCACGCCGAGCTTGCGCGGACGAGCGCCCGTGGCCACGATGACGCTTCGAGCGCTGCAGGACCCGTATGGCGTGCGCAGCTGCTTCACCGGCGATGCCAGGTCGAGCGAGGAGACCTCCTCGTTGATGATCTGCACGCCGAAGCGTTCGGCCTGCTCCTTCATGGACCATGCAAGCTCAAAGCCGCCGGCGCCTTCCGAAAACCCCGGGTAGTTCTCGATGCGCTCGGTTTGCGCGAGCTGCCCGCCGGGCGAGAGCTGCTCGAACACCGCAGTGCGCAAGCCCGCGCGCGCGGCGTACAAGCCCGCGGTCAAACCCGCCGGGCCTGCGCCGACGACGGCAACGTCGTAGGTTTCGCCGCCAGGCGCCTCTGACGCAACCGCACCGTCGGAAGCCTCTGACGCGACCGCGCCGCCGAACGCAGCGGAATCGCCAGGCACGACCGGGATGCCAGGTGCGACCAGGGCATCAGTCGCAACCGAGGCACCGGACGCGATCGGCAGACCGGATCCGCCCTGCATGTCGATCGATTTGCTGTTCATAGGTATCCCCCATATCCGCGGCCCGAAGCCGCGTTCGCTGTATGTCTTGCGCTCAGTATAGGGGCTCGAGCGGCCTTTCGCGATACTGTTACTAGGTCGGTACCATTTCTACAGACCGACAGCGGTACCACGCAATGGCGAAATCGCGCTGCGGCGGTTGCTGCGGAAACCCCGGCGCGGCGGGTCCTTCCCTTCTCTATTCCTTCTGCGCCTTATGGCGGCGATACAGCAGGGTGCCGGCGATGATGCACAACAGCATCTGCAGCACCGTAGGCGAGAACCAGATGCCGTCCACCTGGAACAGCAGGCCCATGATGAACACCACGACGCACACGATGATCGCCTCGGCGACGACAAGCGTGTTCGAAGAACGCGAATCGTCGACCGCGTAAAAATACGAGGTGGTGGTATGCGTGAAGCCGTAGAAGATGTAGCAGATGGAGAACACCGGCAGCGCGTACGCGATGACCGGCTTCACGATATCCGAGGCGCCGAACAGCAGCGGGATGGCGTTGCGAACCGCGAACATGATGCCAAGGCCCACGAAGCCGAACGCGATGGCCACCAGATAGTTGGTGTTGCGCAGCCTTCGCACGGCGTCGGCATCGCCGGCACCGCGATAAACGCTGATGAGAGGCTGGCTGCCGTCGCCAACGCTTTGGATCATGATCTGCACGAAGAAGGCCACATAGGCGATCACGGCATACGCAGCCAGCGCCGTCTCGCCGCCATAGTAGGACAGCGAGATATTGTTGACGACCGTTGACACCTCGGGAAGCAGCGTCAAACCGAACGGCGCCGCGCCGAGCTTGAGGATGTGCGCGCAAATGGAGCCGTCGGGTAGCAGATCGCGCAGCGGGACGCGGTTGTCCCGGTGCAGGAAGAACCCGAGCACGAACAGGAAGGCGACCGCTTGGGAAACCACCGTCGCCTCGGCGGCGCCGGCCGTTCCGCGGCCCCACACCATGACGAACAGGTAATCGAGCACCACGTTCACAAACCCGGCGAACACCTGCACGCACATTGCGAAGGCGACCATGCCCTTGTTGCGGACCAGCGGCGTGCAGCCCGTGACGAGCACCTGGAACGGCGCGCCGAGGGCGATGACCTTCAGGTAGCAAACCGCCTGCGAAAGCGTTTCGCCTTGGCCTCCCAGCACCCGGCACAACTGCTCGGCGAACAGGGAATACAGCACCAGAATGGGGATCGAGGCCACCACGAGCATGAACAAGGTGACGCCGACGATGCGCTGCGAGCGCTCCGTCTCGCCCTTGCCGCGGGCGATGGAGCTGATCACGCCGCCGCCCATGCCAAGGCCCGTTCCCGCCGCCAGGATAAGGCACACGAGCGGGTATGCCACGTTGACGCCCGCAAGCCCGGCGTCGCCGACGGCATGGCCGACGAAGACGCCGTCGATGACGCCGTAGATGCCCGCCATCGTGAACGTGAGCATGGTGGGCAGGATGTACTTCAGGTACTCGGGGACCATCGAGCGCGTGATCACGCGTTTCCTCCTGTCTTGGGACCCAGAACCGGCGAACCGGGAAAGGGCCGGGGTGCCTGGCGACAAGCACTGCCGCGCGAACCCCCCGCACGAAGGGCATGACGCGTACGGCAGATCTTCGCCGCTATCGTAAACGAAGGCGCCGTCCCATTCGGGGCGACGCCTTTCGCTTGATTTCCGGCGGAGATGATATCACAGGGTTATGGAGACCCTTTGGGCACGAGACTTGTTAGCCACGGCTTTCCATGTCACCAGTTCGGGTTGGAGGTGATGCGATCGGAACATTCGCGGCATGTCTGCAAGCGACGCGTCCGAATAAGGGCCCTACATGCCGAGCAGGCCCATGATGGCGGGCTTGGGCTGCACGCCCACCGCCTGGTTCACCAGCTTGCCGTCCTTGAACACCGCAAGCGTGGGCACGCTCATGACGCCGAAGCGCTGCGCCAGATCGGGACTGGCATCGATGTCGACCTTGACGACCTTGGCGCGGCCGGCGACCTCTGCGGCAACCTGGTCGAGCGTGGGGGCGAGCATCTTGCACGGCCCGCACCACGTTGCGAAGAAATCTACGAGCACGGGAACGTCGGCACCTTCCACTTCGGCGGCGAACTGGGCAGAAGAGATGATCTGGGACATGATGGACCTCCTTGGTCGATCCGGGGCCGGCGGACCAACCGGTCTGCCGCCCCACCTGTTTCATGCCCCGATTATAACCATCGCAACCGCCGAAGGAAGGGCTTCGACGCCTTCGTCACATATTTGTTACTGTTTTAGTGCCATTGCGATAGAAGGCGTTACGAAACGGTGACGCTGTGAAGGTATGGGGAGGTGCACGGGCGCTCGGGCTATACTTGAAGCGGAACACGAGAAAGGCCGCACCCATGAACGAAACGCTCCCCTCCGAACAACATAACGCCGCCGAACGCGCCGTCCCGCCACACCCCAAGCACGCAGCCGAAGCCGAGGACGCGAAGCAGGGAAACCCGCTCTTTTCCGAAGAGCGCCGCACGCCCGAATGCGCCAGCTCGGCAAAGCCCGAAAGCGCATCCGACGCCGAGGACGCACGCCAAGCGAACCCGGCCTCTTCCCCTTTCGCCTCGAAACCTGCTTGGGAAGGAAAGGAAGCCGTGCCCGTCAACCTGGTGCTCGAAGGCGGCGCCATGCGCGGCCAGTTCACCGCCGGCGTGCTCGATTACTTCTTGGAGCACGGCCTGTTCTGCGATCAGGTGATCGGCGTGTCGGCGGGTGCGCTGAACGGCTACTGCTACGTATCGGGCGAAATCGGGCGAACATGCTTCCTTAACATGAAGTACTGCAACGACCCGCGCTACCTTTCCATGAAAAGCTTCGTGCATACCGGCAACGCCTGCGGAAGGGAGTTCGCCTTCCACGAGGTGCCGGAAAAGCTCGATCCATTCGACTTCCGGGCGTTCACAAACAGCCCCATCGCGCTGACGGCCGTATCGAGCGACCTTGAACTCGGCGAGGCCGACTACCATGCCATACGCGACCTTGGCCGTGATGCCGACCTTCCCTACTTGATCGCATCGTCATCGATGCCCCTGGTCAGCCAGATCGTCGAGGTGGATGGCAAGAAGCTGCTCGACGGCGGCACCTGCGACAGCGTCCCGATCATGCACAGCCTGCTGACGGGGCGAAAGAAGCACATCGTGGTGCTCACGCAAGACGCAACCTACGAAAAAGGCCCCAACAAGCTGATGCCAGTGCTCTCGCAGATGTACGCCGACTTCCCGTACTATCTCGAGCGCCTACGCTATCGCCATATCGAGTACAACCGCACCTACCGCCAGGTGGCGCGCATGCACGAGGCGGGCGAGGTGTTCGCCATACAGCCCCAGCGCCCCGTTGAGGTGCACAGCATGGAACACGACCAGAACAAGTTGCTCGACCTGTACGCGCAAGGGTACGCCGAGGCAGCGCGCACCTGGAACGACCTGCAGGAATACCTGGCGAAATAGACGCCCGGCGCTTCACACCCCTTCAAAGGAAGCAACATGCCAACCGATTTCATCTCGCTTTTCACCGCGTGCCTGATCGCCGCATGCGCGCCCATCGTCGCGCGCGTCATCCCGCGCGGGCTTGTCCCGGAAACCGTCATCTTGCTGTTGGCGGGCGCCTTGCTCGGCCCGCATATGGCCGGACTGATCGAGCTGACCGACTCCATGAACATGATCTCCGAGCTTGGCTTGGCGTTCCTGTTCCTGCTGGCAGGCTACGAGATCGATCCCAAGAGCCTATCGGGCTCGCAAGGCAAGAAGGGCCTTGCCACCTGGGCCGTATCCATGGTGCTTGCGTGCACGGCGGTATGCCTCTCCCCTAAATTTTCCCTGAGCCACATCGATGGGCTTGCCGTCGCCATCGCCCTGACCACCACGGCGCTCGGCACGCTCATGCCCATCCTGAAGGAACGCAAGCTGGAAGGCACGCAGGTCGGAAACAGCATCCTGGCGTTCGGCACCTGGGGCGAGCTATGCCCGGTGCTTGCCATGGCGCTGCTGCTCTCCGCGCGCAAAACCTGGCAAACCCTGCTGATCTTGGCATTGTTCGGCGCGTTATGCGTGCTGATGGCCGTGGTGCCATCGAAGGCACGCAAGGCGGGCCACGGCGTGTACGGGTTTTTGCACCGTAGGCGCAACTCGACGTCGCAGACGTTCGTCCGTGTGACGGTGGTGCTGCTCATCGGCCTGGTCACCGTTTCGGCGGTATTCGACCTGGACATCGTGCTCGGCGCGTTCGCCGCCGGCTTCGTGCTGCGCTACATCATCCCCGAAGGCGACCATGAGCTGGAATCGAAGCTCGACGCCATCGGCTACGGCTTCCTTACACCCGTCTTCTTCGTGGTGTCCGGCGCGAAGATCGATCTGGCGGGCGTAGGCGCGCAACCGGGGCTTTTAATCACGTTCATCTGCGCGCTGCTGCTCGTGCGCGCCGTGCCCATCGTGGTCGCGCTATCTTTGGGCAGCGACGGGAAAACGCTGTCCATGCACAACCGCATCACCGTGGCGCTGTACTGCACCACGGCCCTGCCCATCATCGTCGCCGTGACCAGTCTTGCCGTGAAATCCGGTGCCATGGCCCAAGACACCGCCGGCGTGCTGGTGGCCGCCGGCGCCATCACCGTGTTCCTCATGCCGCTTCTGGCATCGCTCACCTACCGCGTGGTGGACGCAAAACCCATCGAAGCCGTGCACGAGATCGTCGAGAACCCCCAGGATATCCGCTCCATTCTGCATGAGCACTTGGAGCTGGAGCGCATGATGGCACGCCAGGAGATAGCCGCGCGCATGGCCGCGAAGGCGCGCCGGGACGCAGGCGAGGAGGCAGCTTGGGAAGACGTTGCCTTCGCGCTGCAACGTCAAAGCCAGCGCAAGCGCGCCATGGACGAGATGCTCGATTTCGCCCGACGCGAGTACGCTGCGCACGAGGACGAGCTGCAAGAGATCGGCGAGAAAGCGGGCATAACGCGTGAAGCCGCCGCCGAGCGCACCGCGAAAGCCGCCAAAGCGTTCGCACAGCACCTCAAAGACGGTAACTGGGAGGAAGAACGCCGCATCGCCGAGCGGGCAGTGCGCGAGTATCGCCGCCACATGCACGAGCTGGGAAAACACCTCGACGAGCACCACCAAGACGACGGAAGGTAGGCCGGCAGGCGCCACCGCGCACCACCGCAACCGCTTGCCGGGACGCTAAAAGCCCGTTGGCGCAACGCGGCCGCGGAAACGCCTATTCGCCACCCGCTCCCGCTGGTCGGTTTGGCCGCAAGCAGCCCGACCAGCCCGAACCCTGCAGCAAAACGCCTCCCGCTTCCCTGGCAATCTCGATGCCGGGAAACGGGAGGCGTTCATGATTCGGGCGCTTTATGCGCCGCTAGGCGCTCGCCAAGCTATTCCGGAAAGAACACCTGATCGATTCGCTGCTGTTCGGCTTGCGGACGTTTCTCGATAAGGCTGCCCACCACCATGAGCACGCCCGCCACGGTGATGCCGATGACGATCTGATGCAGTCCCATCACCTTGAACCCGAGCGCCATGCACGCGCAATATGACGCCGTGCCGCCGACCATGGACAGCAGGGCTCCCAACTTGCCGGCGCGCTTCCAGAACAGGCCGCACACCATCACCCAGAAAAACGCCGTCTCCAAGCCGCCGAAGGCGAACATGTTGATCTTCCAGATGACGTCGGGCGGAACCACGGCCAGGGCGAACACGATGGCGCCGACGCACAGCGTGACCGCCTGCGAGCCGCGGGAGATGCCGCGCTCGGAAGGCCGCTTGCCGCGAGCCTCGCAGCTATGCAGGTACACGTCCTTGATGATGGCCGAAGACGAGGCGATCAACAGCGACGACACCGTGGAGATGGAAGCCGCGATAGGGCCGATGATAGCCACGCCCGCCGCCCAAGGAGGCAGCGTCTGCGCGATGGCGCGCGGGATGATGTTGTCCACGCTTGAACCGTAATCGGCAAGGCTGCCCGTCAACACGCCTGCCGACAGCACGCCGAGCGCCGTAACGCCGATCATCATGAGGCCGATGATCACGGTGCCGGTGATCATGGCGCCGTGCAGGGCCTTCGTATCCTTGAAGCCCATGCAGCGCACCATGGATTGCGGCAGGACGAAGGTGAACACGCCCACGAGCAGCCACTGCGTGAAGTACAGCGTGCCCGGCATGGCGCCGCCGCTGAAGGGCTCGAGCATGGCGGGATGGTTCGCCCTGATGGTATCCATGATGTTCTCGTACCCGCCGCCTGCGGTCATGATGCCGACGGCCAGCACGCCGATGCCTACGAGCATGATGATGCCGCACAGCGCATCGGTGAACGCCACGCCACGGAAGCCGCCGATGGTGGTGAACAGGATGACCGCCGCGCCGAAGAGCACAAGGCCCACCATGTACGAATAGCCGGTGACCGCTTCGAACAGCTTCGCGCCGCCCACGAACTGGGCAACCATGGTTGCGGCGAAGAAGAGCACTACAATGACGGCGCTGATGTTGGCAAGGGCGTTGGAGTTGTAGCGAGCGCGCACGACGTCGATAACGGTGACGGCGTCAAGCTTGCGCGCCACGAGCGCCAGCTTCTTGCCCATGATACCGTAGAGCAGTACGAGCGCCGTGACCTGCACGACGGCCATGTACACCCATCCCCAGCCGATCAGCCAAGCCTGCCCGGGGCCGCCCACGAAGCTGCTGACCGAGCCATACGTGGCGATGGTGGTCATGGCCAGCACGAAGCCGCCGAGCGTGCGGTTGCCGATGAAGTATTCCTTGACGAAGCCGCCCTCGCCCACGCTGCGACGCCGTGCGACGAAGCTGATGCCGAGCGCCACGGCCAGGAACAGGACGAGCGGAACGAGCGCCACTAAGTTTTCCATATGCTACTCACCGCTCTCGTTCGCATCGCAGGAGGCGCCGACAGCCGTACCCTGTTCCGCTGCGATGCCATTGCATGCAACGGCATCGGCGCCACGATCGCCATGGGGCGCAGCGGCGCTGCCGACAGGGCAGCTGCCCGCCACCTCATCAAGATCGAAGTCGGCGAACACACGGCGGCTGAGCACCACCGCGGCAACGACCGCCGCGATCCACGGCGCAACGCATCCGCCAATGACCCACAACGGCGTATGGAACAACCAGATATCGGTGCCAGCCAAGCCGAAACCGCCCACGAGCCACACAATGACGATGCACGCAAGCGCCGCCACCGTAGCGCGCGCCTCCTTGTTCGCCTGCCGCATAGCCTGGGCATACGTGCGAATATCGCTTTGGGACACTGCCCTTCCCCTTCCCGCGAAGTTACTGTGCGGAAAAATGCTACCACGCTTACCGCGATGCCGGGTTTCGAAACCCCATCCCAAACCGCGAAAGCGCAAACCCGCAAGACGGCAGGTTACGTGATCGGAAACCGGGGTTGACGTCGAATATCGTGCAAAACGGCTCAGGAAGGCCCTCTAGCGACGCGAATGACTCGGACGGTTTGGGGCGGGCGGCCTAGCGCATCGGTTGCCGCAGATAGCTGCGCGTTAGATCACCGGCGGGCGGAACTCCTTCTTGCCGCGGGCGCGCTCGCGGGCGTTGCGGTTGCGCAGGTTCTCCACGCAGCCCTGCATGCCGTGCGGGACGTACTCGAGCTGATCGAGATTGTCAGGCAGATAGCTGACGAGCGACAGCGGCGCCGTTTGCTCCACGTGCTCAGGCGCGGGTCCGGGGCACGCCGCGATGCCGAACGCGCAGGCGCCCTGCTCAGTGAGCTTGCGCTCATAGGCGCTCCAAGGCTCGTCGGGGAACTCGGCGCGGACGTCTTCGCTTCGCCACGTGACCTCATAGCCAGCCAACTCAAGCTGCGTAAGGGAAAAATCGCGCAACGGCTGGCTGTCGGTGCGCAAGCGGATGCCCGCACCCCGTCCGAGCAGCGGCCGATACCCCACCAAGCGATCCATGTACGTCAGACGCAGATGCGCCTTCTTCTTTTTCGGGAACGGCGTGGGGAAGTTCATGAGCAGCGCCGAAAGCTCTCCGACGGCGAACACGGTCGACAGGTCGATCTCGGCGGGCGCGCCCGAACGGGCGGCCTTGCCCTCGGACGCACGGGAAGCGTGCGCCTGATCGATGCGCTTGGCAGACGCCCGTGCGCCACCCCGCGCATCGCAGGCGCCCAATGCGTCATCGTGCTGGCGCTCGACCGGCGCGATAGCCTCACCTCGCTGGGGGTCCTTGGCGTCGCCGGCGACAACCCCTTCATCGGCAATCCCCGCTTCGACCTCATCGCCAAACGACGGCACGCCATCCATCAAAAACACCGCGTTGTCCACGCCGGCAGCTGCAGCCGCCTCGGCAGCGCGAAGCGTGCACACCGCATCCACGTCGAAGCCGATGAACAGCACATCGGGGCGCATCTTCGCACAGGCTACGGTGTACTCGCCCTTGCCACAGCCCAAATCCAGCACCACATGAGAGAACAGCCGATCGCGAACCGCCCCGCCAGGGGCCCACGCAGCCCAGCGTCCGGCCCATGCGGCGCCATCGCAGCAAATCCAATCGCTGCACTCCCGAAAGCGATTCGCAAACGAGAACCCTTTATGCAATCTGGAAGCAGCCGAGCGCATGCCTTCCCCTTTCGTGCGCGAAACGGCTTCCGCGCCATATACCTGAACAGCCCCGCAAAGCAAACCTTGCGGGGCTGCAATCTAACATGCTGGGCAGACGATGCTGCCGCTATGACGCATTACGCGCGGGTGCGAATCTCCTCGCACACCTTCGCGATGAAGTCGGCCGTCTCGAACGGATGCGTCTCGTTGGAGCGGTCGCGCACGGCGATGTTGCCCTCCTCGGCCTCCTTCTCGCCGACGACGATCATATAGGGCACGCGGTCGATGCTGCGGGCCTCGCGGATCTTGTAGCCGATCTTCGCGTCGCGATCGTCAACGGCCACGCGGATGCCCGCGTCCTCAAGCTGCGCCGCGACCTGATGCGCGTAATCGCGGGACTTCTCGGACACGCACAGAACCTTGACCTGCGTGGGAGCCAGCCACACGGGGAACTTGCCCGCATAGTGCTCGATGAGGATGCCGATGAAGCGCTCGACGGAGCCGAAGCATACGCGATGCAGCATGATGGGGCGCTTCTTCGAGCCATCGTGGTCCACGAACTCCAGGCCGAAGTTCAGCGGCATCTGGAAGTCCAGCTGCACGGTGCCGCACTGCCACGTACGGCCGAGCGAATCCTCCAGGTGGAAGTCGATCTTCGGGCCGTAGAACGCGCCGTCGCCCTCGTTGAGCTCGTAGTCCATGCCCAGCTCGGCCAGAGCCGTCTTCAGGCCGTTCTCCGCGGCCTCCCAGTCCTCATCGGAGCCCATGGAGTCGTCGGGTCGGGTGGAAAGCTCCACATGGTACTTGAAGCCGAACTGCTGGTACACCGAGTCGATAAGGCGCACAACGCCCACGATCTCGTCGGTGAGCTGGTCGGGGCGCACAAACAGGTGCGCATCGTCCTGGTTGAAGCAGCGCACGCGGAACAGGCCGTGCAGGGCGCCGCGCATCTCGTGGCGGTGCACCGTGCCGATCTCGCCGGCGCGGATGGGCAGGTCGCGATAGCTGCGCGGCTGGGAGGCGTACACGAGCACGCCGCCGGGGCAGTTCATCGGCTTGATGCAATACTCTTCATCGTCGATGACGGTGGAGTACATGTTGTCCTTGTAATGGTCCCAGTGGCCCGAGGTCATCCACAGCTGCTTGTTCATGATCATGGGCGTGGAGATCTCGACGTAGCCGGCCTTGCGATGGATCTCGCGCCAGTAGTCGAGCAGCGT
>NZ_CABQJR010000035.1 GCF_902464545.1 uncultured Senegalimassilia sp. | reverse complement strand
CTTCCATGGGTTATACCCTAAGAGCAAACCACCCGCTATGCGGGTGGTCCTGATTTAGGAGCCATTAGCGAATCTTCATCCACGTGACGGTTAAAGGGGTGCGTGTCTCCTGCTTGGGCGTATCACATGGCGCTTATCGCTGTTTCAGGTGAAGAGGGGTGCATTATTGCCTGGCAGAGATTTAGGCAGTGTGCGGAGCACCAATCCTGCTTAGCGCTTCTGTCGGTGTTCGGGTGACGCCTTGCGGTATCCGCGGCGCAACTCCGAGTGCGGTATGATAAGCCGGATACAAGAAAGGATGAGCAGCATGCCCGTTGACGTTCCCTACAATCCCGACTTCGCCCCTGAGGTGCCTGAGAGCTCCTCGATCCGTAAAATGGAGCCCCAGAACATAGAAGCTGAGAAATCGGTGTTGGCGGCGTGCCTGCTCAATCAGGAAGCCATCGAGGACGTTGCCGCCAAACTTATCCCTGACAACTTCTATCGAGCTGCCCATCAGCGGATTTTCGAGGCCATGCTCGATCTTTACACGCGTCACATCCCGCTTGACCAGATCTCGGTTGCCGATAACCTGAAGGCATCGGGCCAGCTTGAGGCCGTTGGAGGCCAGGCGTACATCCTGGAGCTTGCCAGCAATTCGTTCGCCCTGGTCAATTGGCAGAATCACGTTGAGATCGTCAAGCGCACGTCCATTCTGCGCGATCTTATCCGCGCATCCGGTGAGATTCGCTCGCTTGCCTACGATGCCCCTGACGACCTAGGCGTCGTTGTGGAGCAGGCGGAGAAAACGCTGTTCGCGGTCACAGAGAAGCGCGTGTCCAGCGCGTTTACCGGCATCGATACGCTGCTGGTGGATGCTTTCGAAGAACTGCAGGAGATGGCAGCGCAGGAAAACAAGATTTCGGGCGTTGCGTCGGGCTTCAAGGACGTGGACGATCTGTTCCACGGCTTCCGCGGCGGCGACTTGGTCATCCTTGCGGCTCGTCCTGGTGTAGGCAAGACGGCCTTCGCCCTGAACCTGTGCACGAGCGCGGCGAAACTGGGCGCCACCGTGGCGTTCTTGTCGCTGGAAATGAGCGCCTCCCAGCTGGTGCAACGTGTCCTTGCCTCCGAGGCGCGCGTGAGCTTGTCCAAGCTGCGCGCCGGCCAGGTGCAGGACGCGGACTGGGCCGCCATCATCGAGGCATCCAGTAATCTTTCCAAACTGAAGATCGAGTTCGACGACACGCCGGCGCTTTCCATTCTTGAACTGCGCGCGAAGGCGCGTCGTGAGCTGCGCGACGCTGAAAAGGGCCTGATCATCGTCGACTACCTGCAGCTGATGCAACCGCCGCAGGCTCGTCGCGACGGGAACCGCGCCGTCGAGGTCGCCGAAATCTCTCGTGGCCTGAAGGTGCTTGCCAAGGAAATGGACATGCCCGTCATCGCACTGTCGCAGCTTTCCCGTGCCGTGGAGATGCGCGGCAAGAAGCGTCCGATGCTGTCCGACCTGCGTGAATCCGGCGCTATCGAGCAGGACGCCGACATCGTCATGTTCATCGACCGAAGCATGGACGAGATGGAGGCGGAAAGCGAGGACCGTCCCGACCTGGGTACCGCTGAGCTGATCGTCGCCAAGCACCGCAACGGTCCCACGCGCGATATCACGCTCGCCTTCAACGCGGAATACACGCGCTTCATGGACTTCATCGACGATTCGCGCGTTCCCGACTATATGTAGCGCACGCAACGACGGGGCCGGGGTAAACTGAAGCTATGACTGAGAGCCTGACATTCCTCCACACCGCCGATCTTCACCTTGGTGCGCCTTTCCGCGGCCTTGCCAAGGTGTCGCCTGCGTGGGCTGCCCGATTGGTGCAGGCCATCGCTGAAGCATTCGATCGCGTCATAGACACGGCAGTCTCCCGCAAGGTGGACTTCGTGGTCATCTCGGGCGACGTGTTCGACGCGTCGCGCGCATCATACGGCGACTACCTGCGATTCTTCGAGGGAATGCGCACGCTGGGAAAAGCGGGAATCCCGGTGTACCTGATCACGGGCAACCACGATCCCTACACCTCCTGGCAGCAAAGCACGTTCTCCTTGCCGGAGAACGTCCATATGCTACCGGCGGACAAGCCGGGTTTCGAGCTGTTCAGGCGCAACGGGAAGCCGCTTTGCATCATCGGCGGCCGCGGATACTACAACCAATCGTGGCCCATAGACGAATGCATCGCCGACGGCATCACGCGAAATGCGGCGCTTGCGGCCCTTCAGCAGCGCGAACCTGACGTTGCGCAGGCCCCCTTCGCCATCGGCATGCTGCATACCGGGCTGAACTTGGACCCCGTGAAAGCGCCGGTCAACCCCTCGGTGCTGCTTTCCGCCGGCATGGATTACTGGGCGTGCGGGCACATCCACATGCGATATATCCATCCCGGCGAGGATGGCCCCCGCATCGCGTTCTCCGGGTGCATCCAGGGGCGCGACATCAAGGAAACGGGTCCGCGCGGGGCGCAGCTGGTCACGCTTTCCGAAGGTGCGGTCCCGCAGCTTGAATTCATCCCCACGGCAAGCGTGGTATGGCAGCGCCTGCGCGTGGACGTGTCCGATTGCACCACATTGCCCGAAATCAGCGACCTGATCATTCGGGAGCTGTTCCGTGCGAACGGCAAAGCGCACTGCGAGGAGATGATCTCACGTATCGTGTTGACGGGCACGACCGCGCTTCACGAGGTACTTTCCCGTCCCGATGTGCTCGAGGACCTGCGCAAGCATGTGAACGATTCGTACGCGTCGTTCTTCTGCGACACCATGGTCGACGAAACGAAGGAGCCGCGCGATAAGCAGGCCCTGCGTGAGGAAGGGTTGTTCCCGGCGGTGTTTTTGCGTGTGGCCGAGACGCAGCGATCCCTTCCCGAAGAGCAGGTGGCCTTCCTGCAGCAGGAGTTCCTCGATCGGGGGCTGCAGATGCCGTCGAGCTGCGCCGGCAAGGTGGGGAAGTTGTCGGAGCAGGCCGAGGACCTGGTGCTCGATATGCTGTCGCAAGGGGAAGAGCGCTAGTGGGCAAGTATCTGGAACATATCAAGATGGACGCGTTCGGCGCGTTCTCCAACCGCCTGATCGGGCCGTTCGGGCCGGGTATGAACGTGGTGTTCGGCCGTAACGAGGCCGGCAAGACCACGTTTGCCCAGTTCGTTGGCGGTGTCCTGTTCGGTTGGGAAGAGGCCCGCGGCCAACGCAACACCTATAAGCCCGATAACGCCGAACGTGCGGGAACGCTGTTCTTCGCCAACGAGGACGGCTCGGAGGCATCGCGAGTCTCGCGCATCCGCAATGCCGATGGGCTGCAGGGCGACGCGTCGGTCGCCGACGACATCGACCGCGAAACGTATCGCACCATGTTCAGCCTAACCAGTGACGAGCTGCGCCAGCTGCGCAACACCACCGACGTGACGGCCAAGCTGCTCACGGCCGGCTCCGGCACGGGGGCTTCCCCGGCGCATGCGCTGACCGCGCTGCAGGAGCGTCTGGCGCAGTTCACCTCGAAGGCTGCCGCGTCCGAGAAATCGCTGGTGAAGCTCGAAGCGGAGCAGGATGAGCTGCGCCGTCGCATCGCCGTCGAATCCGATCGTGTAGAGCGCCTGAAGCGCGAGGACCACGAGTTCGCCGAGCTGAAGCCGCAGCGCGATGAGCTGCTGGCGAAGATTGGCGACCTGAACACCGCCATCGAGACGCTGAAGGCGAATCGCAAAACGCTGGAGAAGACCGAGGCGGACGAAGCCGAGCTGGAGGAGAAGATCGCTGATCTGCGTGCTCAGGAGGAGAGCCTGCGCTGCGAGCATAGGCTGGCGCAGCGCGAGCATCCCGAGGAGCTGGCGGGCATCACGGCTACCGAGGAGCGCCATCTGCGCGACCGCATCGAGGCGCTTGCCGTCCAGGAGGCGAAGACGGAGCACGCCGTCGACCTGGCGCGCGACAACTACGCGACTTCAAGGGCTGCCTACGAGGCGATGCTCGAGACTCAAGACGAGCAAAACGAGGCGATTCGCGCACGCCGTCAGCAGCGTGTGCAGATCGGCCTTTCCGTGGCGCTGCCCGTGGCCTTCATGTTCGCGGGCATCCCGCTGTTCATGCATGGCCGCGAGATAACCAGCCTTTCGTTCACCGCGCTGGGATTTTTCTTGGTGCTGGTGGCGGTGGTGCTCGCCGCGGCCTCGCTGATCATGCTGTTCAAGCCGGGCAGGAAAGGCGACGAGCGCTCCCAGCGCGTTCAGGACCGGCACTGGGTCATGTTGCAGGACAAGAAGAAGCTGGAAGCATGTCTGGCCGAGCAGGAGCAGCAACGCCAAGCCGTGCGGGCCGAGCTTGCCGCCGCGGGGCTTTCCGAGGCGAAGGATTCCCTGCGCCACGCCCGTGCGCTGCTTGATGAGGCGAAGGACGTCCGCGCGGAGAACGCCCTGTACGTGCAGCGCAAGCAGGCGCTCGTATCACGCCGCACGGCGTTGGAGGAGTCGCTTGAGAAGGCCCGCGAAACGCGTGAGGGCCTGTACGCGGAGATCGGCATGCGCCGCGAACGCGGAACGCTCGAGGCGGTGGACGCCTTCATCGCGCGCAAAACGCGTCAGCGCGAGGGGCTGATGGAGACGAGCGAGCACCTGAACCGCCGCTACGGCGAGCTTCGCCAGCTGCTTTCCCAGGCGAAGGGCGAGCGCAGCTTCGACGAGCTGAAGCTTCAGGCCCAGCAGCTCCAAACGCGCCGCGACGAGGCGGCCATGGAGTTCGCGAAGCTGCTGCTGGCGCGCCATATGCTCGAGGCGGCCATCGCGTCGTGGGAGAGCAAAAGCCAGCCCGAGGTGTACGCCCGCGCAAGCGAGCTGCTCAGCTTGATGACCGATGGCAAGTGGGTGAAGGTGTCCATGAGCGCCGACGGCCGTCTTCAGGTGACCGACGCGCTGCGCACCGTGCGCGAGCCCGTGCATCTGTCGCTGGGCACGTGCCAGCAGCTGTACCTGGCGCTGCGCATCGCGTTGCTCGTCACCGCCGACAACGTGGGACGCGCCGTTCCCATCATCGCGGACGACATCCTGGTGAACTTCGATTCCCAGCGCCGTGCGGGTGCGGCGAAGGCGTTGGCCCAGCTGGCGTGCCACCGTCAGGTCATTTTGCTGACCTGCCATGAAGAAATCGTTGAAACCATGCGCGTGGCCGATCCGGGCCTTACCGAAGTGGTTCTGTAGTACACTGTGAGGGTTGCGACACTGTTATCGAAAGGATGCGCACACATGCCCAGCACCGTTCTGGTTGGCGCCCAATGGGGCGACGAAGGTAAAGGCAAGATCACCGATCTCATTGCTAGCGAATACGATTACGTCGTCCGTTATCAGGGCGGCAACAACGCAGGCCATACCGTTATCCACGGCGACAAGAAGCTGGCGCTTCACCTGATGCCCTCCGGCGTCATGTACGAGAACGCCATTCCCGTCATCGGCAACGGCGTGGTGGTCGACCCCGGCGTGCTGGTCAAGGAAATGGCCATGCTCGAGGCCGAGGGTATCTCCTGCAAGAACCTCAAGATCAGCTGCGACGCGCATGTCATCATGCCGTACCACAAGGATCTCGACGGCGCCGATGAGAAGAGCCTGGGCGATCATAAGATCGGCACCACCAAGCGCGGCATCGGCCCGTGCTACCAGGACAAGGTGGCTCGCAAGGGTATCCGCATCCAGGACCTCATGGACGAGAAGATCTTCCGCCTGAAGGTCGAAACCGCCCTGATTCAGAAGAACGCCATCCTGGAGAAGATTTACGGCCTGCACACCTACACGGTCGAGGAGATCTGCGAGGAGTACCTGCCGTACGCCCGCATCCTCAAGCCGTACATGGCCGAGACCAGCCAGATGCTGAACAACGCCGTGCGCGAGGGCAAGTCCATCCTGTTCGAGGGTGCGCAGGGTACCCTGCTCGACATCGACCACGGCACGTATCCCTATGTCACGTCCTCTTCCTGCTGCGCCGGCGGCGCTGCTACCGGTTCGGGCGTGGGCCCGGTCAACATCGACCGTGTGCTGGGCATCCAGAAGGCCTACATCACCCGCGTCGGCGGCGGTCCTTTCCCCACTGAGCTGACGTACGCCGAGGACGGCGGCGAAGGCCTTGAGGCCGAGGAAGGCGAGACGCTGTGCCAGGTCGGCCATGAGTACGGCGTGACCACGGGCCGCAAGCGCCGCTGCGGCTGGTTCGACGCCGTCATCGCGCGCTATGCCGCCGATGTCAACGGTCTGACCGACGTGGCCCTGACCAAACTCGATGTGCTTTCCGCCTTCGACGCCATCAAGGTGTGCGTGGCCTACGAGTGCAACGGCGAGCGTTACGACTACTTCCCCATGCAGCAAAGCGTCCTGTTCCACGCCAAGCCCGTGTACGAGGAGCTGCCCGGCTGGAAGGGCGAGGACATCACTTCCTGCCGCACGTTCGACGAGCTGCCGGAGAACGCCAAGAGCTACGTGGAGTATCTCGAGAAGAAGGTGGGCGTGCCCATCAGCATCGTGGCCGTCGGCCCCGATCGCGACCAGACCATCATGCGCGGCTGGTAAGGCGTCGATAAACTTGATGGACTGCTGTCACTGAATAGCGAAGCGAATCCCGTGCGGGGCTGCATGAATCTGCGGTCCCGCACATGCATATTATCCGAGAGCTGGAAATGGAGGGTTAGTTACATGAACATCTTGGTTTTGGGCGGCGGCGGCCGTGAGCACGCCATTGCGTGGGCCTTGGCGAAATCCCCCCGTACCGACAACCTGTACGTGGCCCCGGGCAACGGCGGAACGGACTCCGTCGCGCAGAACGTGGAGGGCCTGAACGCCGAGGATGGCCAGGCCGTCCTGGAGTTCGTGAAGGGCAATGCCATCGACCTGGTGGTCATCGGCCCGGAAGCGCCGTTGGTGGCGGGCGTGGCCGATGTGCTGCGCGAAGCTGGCGTGGCGGTCTTCGGTCCCGATGCGCAGGGTGCGCAGCTCGAGGGCAGCAAGACGTACAGCAAGGAGTTCATGCAGGCCAACGGCATTCCCACGGCTCGCTATGGCAGCTTCACCGAGTTGGAGCCGGCGCTTGAGTATGCGCACGAGCTGGGCGCCCCTGTCGTCGTGAAGGCCGACGGCCTGGCAGCTGGCAAGGGCGTTGTCGTTGCCGATACCATCGAGGTGGCGGAGAACGCCGTGCGCAGCTGCTTTGATGGCGCGTTTGGCTCTGCGGGCTCGAAGGTGCTCGTTGAGGAGTGCCTCACCGGCCCGGAGTGCTCGCTGCTCGCGTTCGTCTCCGGCGGCAAGGCGCATTGCATGGCAACCGCCCAGGACCACAAGCGCGCCTTCGACGGCGACCGCGGCCCGAACACGGGCGGCATGGGCGTGTACTCCCCGGTGCCCATCGTCACCGATGAGGAGCTTGCCGACATGACGCACATGATGAAGGTCGCCGCGGCGGCAACGGCGCGCGAGCCCTTCAAGAACGATTACCGCGGCGTGCTCTACGGCGGCTTCATGCTGACGCCCGAGGGGCCGAAGGTGCTGGAGTACAACGCCCGTTTCGGCGATCCCGAGACGCAGGTCGTCCTGCCGCGTCTGAAGACCGACCTGGTCGACGTCATGATGGCCGTGGCCGAAGGCCGCCCCGACGACATCGAGCTCGAGTGGGACGATCAGTGGGCCGTGTGCGTGGTGCTGGCTTCCGCCGGCTATCCGGGCAAGTACGAGAAGGGCAAGGTCATCCTGGGTGTTGAGGACGCCGAGGCCATGGAAGGCGTGACGGTGTTCCATGCCGGCACCGCCCGCAACGCCGATGGCGAGCTCGTTACCGCTGGCGGCCGCGTGCTCAACGTGGTCGCGCTGGGCAAGACGTTCGACGATGCCCGTGCGAAGGCCTACGAGGCATGCGACGTCATCAACTTCGAGGGCAAGCAGCTGCGCTCCGACATCGGCGCGAAGGCCGCCGCAGGTCGCGGAGCCTGGGCGTAAGGCCGCGCCTTTCGTGCACGGGGAGCGAAGCTTTCGTCGAGATTATATGAGACTGAAACGGTAGGATATAATTCCTACCGTTTTCATTAGGACGAGAAAAGGAGCGCGCGTACATGCTGCCAGAGCGCCTGCTTACGAACGTGGTTCGCCAATGCACAAACCAATACCTGAAGCTCAAACCCACCGATGAGGTGATGATGCCTGCACCTGAGCAGGGGAAACGCTACATGCTGTACATGCACGTGCCGTTCTGCGAGCGTCTGTGCCCGTACTGCAGCTTCAACAGGTTCCCGTTCAGCGAGGAGCGCGCCCGCCCGTACTTCGAGAACATGCGCAAGGAGATGCGCATGCTGAAGGACCTGGGTTATGATTTCGACAGCGTTTACATCGGCGGCGGCACCCCCACCATCATGATTGATGAGCTGTGCGACACCATCGACCAGGCGCGCGAGCTGTTCAATATCCAGGAGGTTTCAAGCGAGACGAACCCGAACCACCTGATTCCCAGCTATCTGGATAAGCTGCAGGGCCGCGTGCAGCGCCTGTCCGTGGGCGTGCAGAGCTTCGACGATGGCCTGCTCAAGCAGATGGACCGCTACGACAAGTACGGCTGCGGCCAAGAGATCCTCGAGCGCATCCAGGACGCCAGCCCGTACTTCGTGTCCATGAACGCGGACATGATCTTCAACTTCCCGGCGCAAACCGAGGATATCCTGATCAACGATATCGAGCGCGTCATCGAGAGCGGTTGCACGCAGACCACGTTCTATCCGCTGATGGCTTCACCGTCGGTCGAGCGCAGCCTTGCCCGCACCGTGGGCAAGGTGGACTACGCCCGCGAGCAGAAGTACTACGAGATCATCAGCGAATTGCTGACGGGCGGTCCCTTGCACCTGTTCGAGCACGGTTCGGCGTGGACGTTCAACAAGAGGAACACGTCGGCCGCCGACGAGGACGCCATGATCGACGAGTACGTGGTCGACTACGAGGAGTATCCGGCCATCGGCAGCGGTGGAATCACCTACCTGGGCAGCAACCTGTACGTGAACACCTTCAGCGTGAAGGACTACAACAAGTGCATCGAGGCAGGTCACATGTCCATCATGGGCAAAACCACCTTCAGCAAGCGCGATCGCATGCGTTACCGTTTCATGATGCAGCTGTTCGGCCTGCGCCTTGATAAGCGCCAGTTCAAGAAGGACTTCGGCTGCTCGGTAGAGATGGGCCTGCCGGTGGAGATGGCGTTTATGAAGGCCTCGGGCGCGTTCGCTACCGACAACGCCGACGAGTTGACGTTGACTCCGAAGGGCCGTTACCTGCTGGTCGTCATGATGCGCCAGTTCTTCATCGGCGTGAACAACCTGCGCGACCAGGCCCGCGCCGCGCTTCCCGGCGAGGAGAAGGAGCTGCTGTTCGGCAGCGGCTGTGCCGAGTGCAAGTAGCGGGGTGCGTTGCCGAAAGAACGCGCGAGTCGCGTTATGGCGGTGGTTTCGCAGCTAGCTGCTTAGCGGCAAGGTATGCATAGGTTCGCTGCTGTTGCCGAGCGGTCTCAAGCGTGTTGCATATTTGCTGGTCAAGTGCTCGTTTAAGGGTTGTTTAGGTGAGCTTTCCTGGGGAAGGGAAGCGTATCTCAAAAAAGTTCTGAATCGGGGTTGACGAAAAGCGTTTGCTGCCGTAATATACTAACTCGCGTTCGCAACGAACGACTTCTGGTCGGGTAGCTCAGTTGGTAGAGCAGGGGACTGAAAATCCCCGTGCCGAGGGTTCAAGTCCCCCTCCGACCACCATGAACTTCAAAAGCCCGATGGTGAAAACCATCGGGCTTTTTGTTTCGAGAATCATCATTTCCGATTCGATGCTCTCGCTTGCTTTTCCGGGGGTGGTTCTTTTGAACTCGTTATTCCGGTCTTGTTATTTCGCTTCTGGTGTTTGGGTCCCGCTTTCTCGGTTTTGCTTCCCTAACCTTGCTGTTCTCGCTTCCCTGGCTTTGTCACACTTCGATCTCCCATAATTTGCGTGCGGTTTTCCCTATGTTCCTGCTTCCGCGTTACACTGCCTTGGAAAGCAAATCACGTGTTGAAAGGGTTGCGAAATGTCTTGCGATCATAAGAATCCCGTCATCGGCATCATCATGGGTTCCGAAAGCGATATGCCCGCCATGGAGCCTTGCATGAAGCAGCTTGAGGAGTTCGGCGTGCCGTACGAGGTGAAGGTTGCCAGCGCGCACCGCAAGCCCGCCGAGGTGCATGAGTGGGCCTCCACTGCGCACGAGCGCGGTATCAAGGTCATCATCGCCGCTGCCGGCAAGGCTGCTCACCTGGGCGGCGTGGTTGCCGCTTACACCCCCGACCCGGTTATCGCCGTCCCCATGAAGACGAGCGACCTGGGCGGCTTGGATTCGCTGCTGTCCATGGTGCAGATGCCCTCCGGCGTGCCGGTTGCCACCGTTGCGATCAACGGTGCGAAGAACGCGGCTATCCTGGCGGTGCAGATCATGGGTACCGGCTGCGATGGTGCTCGTCAGAAGATCATCGACATGAAGAAGGCCATGGCCGAGGCGTAAAGCCGGCCACTTGCAAAAGGGCGACGGGGCAACCTGTCGCCCTTTTGCTATCATGAACAGGTATCAAGACGATTCTCTCCACGTTGTTTCACGTGAAACAACACAGGGGACGATTCCTGAAATCGGGCTTTGAAGCGGGGAAACATATGACGAAGAAACTGCTTATGGGCAACGAGGCGTTCGCCCATGCCGCACTTGAGGCGGGGGTGCGCGTAGTCGCGGGTTATCCTGGGACGCCGTCGTCCGAGGTGACGGAAACCGTGGCGAAGCTGCATGCTTCCGGAGCCGCTCAGGGCATCCATGTGGAGTGGTCCACGAACGAAAAGAGCGCGCTCGAGCTGCTCGCCGGCGCATCGTATTGCGGCGCACGCACGCTGTTCACCTGCAAGCAGGTGGGCCTGAACGTGGCAAGCGACCCGCTGATGAGCCTGAACTACGTGGGGGTGAAGGGCGGCACGGTGTTGTTCGTGGCCGACGACCCCGGTCCTATCTCGTCGCAAACCGAGCAGGATACGCGTAGGTTCGGCAACTTCGCCAAGGTGCCGGTGCTCGACCCGGCAACGCCTGATCAAGGCTTCGACATGATGAAGGCGGCGTTCGAGCTTTCGGAGCGTTACAAGACGCCGGTCATCGTGCGTCCCACCACGCGTGTGTGCCATGCCTCGACGTTCTTCGATGTTGCCGAGGAAACGCACGCCAAGCCCATTCCCGAGGAGGGCTTCGAGCGCGGGCCGCGATGGGTCATCTTCCCGAAGCGCGCCTATGAGGGTCATGGGGAAATCAACGAGCGCCTGCGTGCAATCGCCGTCGATTACGCGACGAACCCGGTTTTGAGCGCATTCAATCCCGTCGACGAGCGTCGTGTGGCTGGCCAGCTCACTCGTCATGGTATCGTTGCGGGCGGCGTGTCGGCTGCCTATGCGCTTGAGGCGCTTCGCTTGTTGGAGGAGCGTGCGAACGAACGCAGCGTGCAGCTGCCGGCATATCGTTTCTGGCAGGTGGGCACTCCCTTCCCGTTCCCTGAGCGCACGTGCACCGAGTTCACCAAGGGTCTGACCGATGTGCTCGTGCTCGAAGAGCTCGACCACGTGCTCGAGGACGAGCTGCTGGCGTTCGCGGGCAGGACGCATGCCGAATACAACACGCGCGGCAAGCTGACGGGCGAAGCGCGCGACCGCGGCGAGAACGATGTCGATGACATCCTTGCCCGCCTGGCCGTCTACTTTGGCGTCCCCGAGTTGGCGGAGGCCGAAGATGCCGCAACCTACGAAAACGCCGACCCCGAGCAGCCCCTCCCGATCCGCCCACCGGTGCTGTGCCCGGGCTGCCCGCATCGCGGCAGCTTCTATGCTGTAAAGCGTGCGCTGGGCAAGGCCCCGGCCGTGTTCTGCGGCGACATCGGATGCTACACGCTGGGCAACGCCATGCCGCTCGATGCGGTGGACACGTGCCTGTGCATGGGCGCCGGCATCACCATGGCGCAGGGCTTCTCTGTGGTGGAACCTCAGAAGAAGGCCCTGGCGTTCGTCGGCGACTCGACGTTCTTCGCCAGCGGTTTGCCGGGAATCGTGAACGCGGTGTACAACGGCCACGACTTCACGCTGTGCGTGTTGGATAACGCCACCACCGCCATGACGGGCAGCCAGCCGCATCCGGGCACGGGCGTGACGCTGATGGGCGAGCGCCGCAAGCCGGTTTCCATCGAGGCAGTGCTGAAGGCGGTCGGTTTCGAGTGCATCGTGCACGCCGACCCGCTGAACCTGCAGCAGTCCATCGACGCCGCGCGTGAGGCGATCGATTTCGAGGGGCCGTCCGCCATTATGTTCGAAAGCCCCTGCGTGCAGCTGTTCAAGCCGGCCGCTCCTGTGGTGTTGGACGCTCAGCGTTGTACGGGTTGCAAGAAGTGCATCACCGAGATCGGATGCCCCGGCATCGGCTTCAACATCGATGCCCGCGGCCCGAAAAGCGGGGAGCGCGGCCAGGCGTTCATCGACGCCGGACAGTGCAACGGGTGCGGGCTGTGCACGCAGGTGTGCCCGTTCGACTGCATCTCCGTGGTCGACGCCGCATCCGCCGCAAGCGAGAAGAAGGAGGCCTAGCATGCTGAACATCCTGCTCACGGGCGTAGGCGGTCAGGGAACCGTTCTGGCTGCGAAGGTGCTTGCCCAGGCCGCTTTGGAAAAGGGCTGGCAGGTGCGCACGGCCGAGACCATCGGCATGGCGCAGCGCGGCGGCAACGTGGTGTCGCACGTGCGCATCGGCAACAAGGGCGAGCAGGTGCATGCGCCCCTGGTCAGCCGAGGAACCGCCGACCTGATCATCGCGTTCGAGCCGGCAGAGGCCGCTCGCGTGCTGCCTTTCCTTGCCTCTACGGGGACGCTGGTGTTCGCCACCACCGCGGTTCAGCCGGTGACGGCGGCGCTGTCGAAGAACCCGTATCGCGCCTGCGACGTGATCGCGAACATGGAGCGCGCGCTGACGGATACGCAGGCGAAGCTCGTGCCCGTCGACGATGCCGCGCTCACGCAGGCAGCCGGCAGCCGCAAGGTGCTCAACAGCCTGCTGCTCGCCAAGGCTTTGCAAACCGGATGCGTGCCCATCGATGTCGAAGACCTTCGCGCGGCGATCGCGGCTTGCGTCAAGCCGCGCTTCGTGGATATGAACCTGCAAGCCATCAACGTGGCGGTGGGGGAGTAGCGCCGAAAACCTTCTGTAACAAGCAACGGGACCGCAAATCGGTCCCGTTGCCGGTTTTGGGGGTTGCTTGCGGTTTGGTTTGGCCTACAATGACCAGTATGACTTCGGTATTCGACATCCACTTCTCCTCAGCCGCGCGCACCGCGTTGGCTGGTCGATGGCTTTAGCTTCAAGACCTGTAAGGCTTGGGGCCGATTTGCCGTGCTTTCCCGCAGCCTTTTCGGGCTTGAAGCGCCTACGCACTTTTCCTCACATCGCATGAATAAAAAAGAAGCAAGCCATTTGAACAAGGGAGCATGCTATGCAGATGAAGCCGGAGCAGCTTGAGATCATCAAAGAGCAGTTTAAAACCCTGAAGGACCGTTCGGCCTTCTACGCCCGTAAATTCAAGGACATCGATCTGTCCGACGTGCAGACCCAGGAAGATTTCGAGAAGCTGCCGTTCTCGGAAAAGGCCGATTTGCGCGAGGCATACCCGCTGGGACTGCAGGCGGTGCCGGACGAGAAGGTCATCCGCATCCACAGCTCCTCGGGCACCACGGGCACCCCGGTCGTCATCCCCTACACGCAGAAGGATGTCGACGATTGGGCCACCATGTTCGCTCGCTGCTACGAGACGGCGGGCATCACGAATACCGACCGCATCCAGATCACCCCTGGTTATGGCCTGTGGACTGCCGGCATCGGCTTCCAGCTGGGCTGCGAGCGCCTGGGCGCCATGGCCATCCCTATGGGCCCCGGCAATACCGAAAAGCAGCTGCAGATGATGCAGGACCTGCATTCCACCGTCATCACGGGCACGTCCAGCTATGCGCTGCTGCTTGCCGAGGAGATAGAGAAGCGCGGCCTGCGCGACAAGCTCGACCTGCGCAAGGGCGTCATCGGCTCCGAGCGTTGGGGAGAGAAGATGCGCCAGCGCATCGCCAACGAGCTGGGCATCGAGATCTTCGACATCTATGGCCTGACCGAGATTTACGGCCCGGGCATCGGCATCTCCTGCGAAGAGCATCATGGCATGCATATCTGGGAAGACTACGTATATTGCGAGATCGTCGACCCGAAGACCGGCGAGCAGCTGCCCGACGGCGAAGTGGGCGAGCTGGTGCTCACCACGCTGCGCAAGGAGGGCGCGCCGCTTGTCCGCTACCGTACGCATGACCTGACGCGCATCATCCCCGGCGACTGCAAGTGCAAGTTCGGCAGCCACCACCCGCGCATCGACATCCTGACGGGACGCACCGACGACATGGTCAAGGTGAAGGGCTGCAACATGTTCCCCTCCCAGATCGAGGAGGTTCTGCAGTTCACCGATGGCGCGTCGTCCGAGTATCAGGTGATGATCGAGGCAATCAACGGCCGCGATGTGCTCACTGTGCTGTTCGAGACGCCGCTTGAGGGCGAGGAGCGCGAGCAATGCGAGCAGCAGCTGGCGGCGATCTTCAAGGCGAAGATCGGCTGCACCCCCGAGGCGAAGGGCGTTCCCATGGGCGAGCTGCCGCGCAGCGAGAAGAAGTCGAAGCGCATCTTCGACTCCCGCTACTAAAAGCTTGCGAACAAATTGAATGAGAAGCGAAGCCGGGTCACGTGCCCGGCTTCGCTTTTTCTAATTCGAACCGCTTTGCTAGGAAATAATGTTGCCGTTCAGGAAAATCCTGGACGGAAAGGCACTTGACTGTGGTAGAGTAGCGTCCATGAGCATCGTGAACGGACATACCACCGCATCCCGCAGCGCTCAGCAGCCCGCTGAGCTGACTGCCATGCTGTGTGCCTTCGAAGTCCAAACGATGCCTTTTGCGGGTAAGACCGCCTGTGAATGCGGTGCGACGAAGCCCTGCCTTCCTTCCTATTATTATTCCTATCGATATCTGTAGCACACGGGGCTTAGCCGCTGCGTGCGTCCGTTAGACGTGGCGTATGTTCGCAGCGAACTCGGGCTTGTGCCGTGTGCGTCTCCGGGTTGGGCGACTTAGATGCGTTCGCTTGCCCAACCGTGTCCTTGACGAGGGGCAGCTGCTTTCCGAACAGGGAAGATTCCACGGTCTACACGATATCGATCGGTAAAGGAACGATCATGGTCGCAAAAATCTGCATGGTTTTGATTTTCGTCGGCGTAGCGGTCGGGGTCGGCTTGTATTGCCGCCGCACCACCACCAGCGTCGACGGTTTCGTTCTGGGCGGGCGTAACGTCGGCCCTTGGATGAGCGCATTCGCATATGGCACCAGCTACTTCTCCGCTGTGGTGTTCGTCGGCTATGCCGGCCAGTTCGGCTGGAAATACGGTATCGCCGCCGTGTGGGCGGGCATCGGCAATGCCATTCTCGGCAGCCTTTTGGCCTGGTGGGTGCTCGGTCCGCGCACGCGTGAGATGACGCATCGCCTAGGCGCCACCACCATGCCCGAGTTCTTCGGCAAGCGTTTCCAGTCGAAGGGCTTGCGCATCGCCAGCGCGGCCATCATCTTCGTGTTCCTGATCCCTTACACCGCAAGCGTGTACAACGGCCTGTCCCGCCTGTTCGGTATGGCGTTCGGTCTTCCTTACGAGGTGTGCGTCATCGGTATGGCCGTCATCACGTGCCTGTACGTGGTTCTGGGCGGTTACATGGCAACCGTCATGAATGACTTCCTGCAGGGTATCGTCATGCTGTTCGGCATCGTCGCGGTCATTGCGGCGGTTATCCTGAACAACGGCGGCTTCAGCGAGGCCATCACCACGCTGTCGCAGATCCCGGCCGAGGGCTCGCAGATGGCCGGCCCGTTCGTCAGCATGTTCGGCCCCGACCTGTTCAACCTGCTCGGCGTGGTGGTGCTGACCAGCCTTGGCACCTGGGGGTTGCCGCAGATGGTGCAGAAGTTCTACGCCATCAAGTCCGGCCCCGCGGTGAAGCAGGGCGCCATCATCTCCACGCTGTTCGCGTTCGTGGTTGCCGGCGGTAGCTACTTCTTGGGTGGTTTCGGCCGTCTGTACGCCGACAAGATCGAGATCGGTCCCACCGGCATCCCGGTGTACGACTCCATCATCCCGACCATGCTGTCCACCTTGCCCGATATCCTCATCGGCATCGTCATCGTGCTCGTGCTGTCCGCCAGCATGTCCACGCTGTCCTCGCTGGTTCTGACCTCGTCCTCCACGCTGACGCTCGACCTTCTGCAGAGCAACGTGGTGAAGAAGATGAGCGAGCAGAGCAAGCTCGGCTGGATGCGCGTCCTCATCGTGGTGTTCATCATCGTGTCTGCGGCGCTGGCGTTGATTCAGTACAACTCCTCCATCACGTTCATCGCGCAGCTCATGGGTATCTCCTGGGGTGCGCTGGCCGGCGCGTTCCTCGGCCCGTTCCTGTGGGGCCTGTACTCCGGTCGCATCTCCAAGGCCGCCGTTTGGTGTAGCTTCATCGTTGGCGTGTGCCTGACCAGCGGGAACATGGTGCTCACGCTGATGGGCACGCCGCTGATCGCCAGCCCCATCAACTGCGGAGCCCTGGCCATGCTGCTGTCTTTGATCATCGTGCCGGTGGTCAGCCTGTTTACCAAGTCCGTTCCCTTCGAGGTGAACCCGCCGAGCCCCGAGGGCGCCATCGACCGCGAATACCAGCATGAGCTGGCCGTGGAACGCAAGGGCGCGGAATAGTCTTCCAATTACGGTTTGCCGTTATGGGTTAGCGAATCACGCAAAACCGAGTGCCTTCAAGGAAGAGGCGGACGAAGCTTATCGTCTGCCTCTCCCTATATATAGTTGAGTTCGACGTCTGGGGTTCCGTATCCGCCAGCCAGTGCATAAGGCGATGTGGTTCAGAGAGGGTTCCGTTGCGCGAAACGCCTTCTTCGATGCGGACTCCGCACTGCTTAAACGTTCCTTTCGGTATACCGGCCTGCCGCTCGATCGGGCGGAGAACCCGCCTCCCGACAACCTATTCCTTTTGTTTCACGTGAAACCCCTCCGGCGGAATCCTAGTGCGGTTCGACCGTTGCGCTTGTATACTGATTCGCAATGGACTTTGAGGACCTTATGGAGAAAGGGAAGGGAAATGGAAGAGGCTTTCGAGCTTATCAGCACCGGCGCTTGGTCCATCGTGCCGCCGCTGCTGGCGTTGGCTCTGGCGCTCATCACCAAAGAGGTGTATTCGTCGCTGACCATCGGCGTGTTCGTCGGCATGGTCATCTACCAGTTCACCCTCAACGGTGTCGGCGTCGATCAGCTGGTCACGGCATTCACCGATGTGCCGAACGCGATGGCGCTGCAGATCGCCGATAACGGGGCGTTGCTGTTGTTCCTTGCGTTGTTGGGGGCGCTGACCGTGGTCATCGCCACGGCGGGCGGCAGCCGCGCTTATGCCGAGTGGGTGTCCACCCATATCAAGAACGCGCGCGCCGCGCAGGTGCTCACCGGCTTGCTGGGCATCATCATCTTCGTCGACGACTACTTCAACTGCTTGACGGTCGGCGCGGTCATGCGCCCCGTGACCGATCGCTTCCATGTCAGCCATGAGAAGCTGGCCTGGATCATCGACTCCACGGCAGCCCCGGTCTGCATCATCGCGCCGGTGTCCTCGTGGGCCGTTGCGGTCGGCGGTTATCTGGGAGACGACGGCTTCACCACGTTCGTGCAGTCCATCCCGTACAACTTCTACGCGCTGCTCACCATTTTCTTCGTGTTCTTCATGCTGATCACGAACAAGAACGACTACGGTCCGATGCGCGCCGCCGAGGCGGAGGCACAGTCCTCCGACGGCGCTTCTGCCGAGGGCGGCAAGCTGTTGGAGAAGCTGTCCACCATGGGCCTTTCCGATCAGGCTGAAGCCGATCCCGACGACCATACGAACCTGGAGTCGGTCGTCACCGAACAGGCCGATATCGAGCAGTCCGCATCGGCGGCCATCGATGAGTACAAGGGCCTTGACATCTCTGAGAAGGGCAAGGTCTACGACCTGATCGTGCCTATCTTGGTGCTGATCTTCTTCTCGATCCTGGGCATGATGTACACGGGCGGCTTCTTCGAGGGCGTCGACTTCGCCACCGCTGTCGGCGAGAACCCGGTCGGCGGCCTGTGCATCGGCGCTACGGTGGCCCTGTGCGTTGCCGGCGCCATGTTCCTGCCGCGCGGCCTGACCACGTTGAGCGGTTTCGTGGAGAGCATCTCCGAGGGCGTGCGCTCCATGGTCGGCGCCATCATGATCTTGGTGCTGGCATGGAGCTTGGGCGGCTGCTGCCGTTACATGCTCGGCACGGGCGACTTCGTGAGCAGCTTCCTGAACAGCCTGGGTGTGAGCTTGGCCATCCTACCGTGCATCATCTTCCTGGTGGCTGGCTTCATCGGCTTCGCCATGGGCACGAGCTGGGGCACCATCGCGCTGATCCTGCCCATCGTCGTCGGCGTGTTCAACGAGGGCGATCCGCTGTTCCTGGTTGCCGTGGGCGCAACGCTGGCAGGTGCCGTGTATGGTGACCATATCTCGCCGATCTCGGACACCACCATCCTGTCGTCCGCGGGCGCGAAGTGCAACCACCTGCGTCACGTGGCAACGCAGCTGCCGTACGCGACCACCGTCATGGTCGTCTGCTTCGTGTGCTACATCGTCGCCGGCTTCACGGGCAATCCCTGGATTTCCCTGGTGCTGGGCGCGGTGCTCATCGTGGTTGCGGTGAAGATCCTGCACAAGTCCAACATCGGCGTGAAGAAATAAGCTCCGACGCGCGGCAAGCGCCGCAAAAGTGGCAAGAATGCGAAGAGAGAGGGCTCCATTCGGGGCCCTCTCTTTTTTACTGAACAGCTATTTTCGGAAAAAGCGCGGGGTTTGACTCCACCAGAAGGCCTGTTGATTCAGCCTTGTTTTCGGGCGCGTAAGGTGCTCGTCCTTGCTAGCGGGCATCCCTAGAAGATGTAGCAGCCTACCAATGCTATTGCCGTCCGTTCTTTTCCGCGCCATGTTGCCGTCTCGCCCGCATTCGCGCTATGCCGAGAAGATGCGGGGGAGGGGAAGGTCGTGAGGTTCGGTGGGCACGCGGTCGACGCGCTGCTCTTCGAATGCCACGCCGGCTACGAAGCAGTCATCACGCAGTTTGGGAAGGAACCGATCGTAGTTTCCGCCACCGTACCCGAGGCGCATGAAGCCGCTGTCGAAGGCGACCAGGGGGATGACAGCGATGTCGAACAGCTGCTCATCGGCTCCTCGCCAGCCTTGGGCGTGCAGGTCATCGAGCAGATAGGGGCGTGCGGGATGGTCGAGGAAGGCGGGGCGCTGCTCGGTCAGCTGGTTTTGCGCGATCGGGAAGAACACCATGTGCGCCGGCGCATTTGGAGCATCTTTGGCCATGCAGGGCAGAAACACCTCCCAGCCGCGTTCGTATGCCGCAAATAGCAGAGGGTGTACGTCAACTTCGCTGCTCATAGGTTCGTAAGCGGCGATGCGCAGCTGCTTGGTGGAAGCGCACGAGGGCGTTTCGCCCGCAAATCGGTTCTCGATTTCCACAAGGAATCGCTCGCAGATGAGACGGCTTTTCTCTTTGCGCTCGGCATGAGGAATCTCTTTGCGTCGTGCAAGAACCGAAGCACGCGTGTCTTGTTTCAAAGTCATATCGTCTTCCTCAAAAATGGACGAAATCTCAGCATCGTGTGAAAAAGCATAGCAATAAAGTAGAGGTTTATCGCTTGCGCTAGTATGTAAGCATACTCGTTGGGTCTGGCGATGGCTATGACAACAACGGGGAAACGAGGCGGCGGTGCGCCCAGCCGAGGCCCTGACAGGCGGCGCTTCACGGTGCAGTTGGGACTCCGGCAGGCATCGCTTCGCAGTGCAGCTGGAGACCTGGCGAGCATCGCTTCACGGTGCAGCTGAGGCTTCGGCAGGCAGCGCTTCACCGCCCACCGCCCGAGCATGGGCATGGGCGGTGGAATCGCGATGCACTGGGCTCCAATGCGTTTGCGAAAGCCTCTATAACAGATGACCAGGGATTTCGTTGACGAAGAAAACAGGGAAGGTGTACATCGTCCGTCCCTGCTTGGAGCATCGAACACGAAATAGGAACGAGGGAAACGGTGCACTTCAAGGCTTCGGTCGAATATGGGATGCGTGCGGTGCTGTATCTAGCGGAAAAGGGCTCGATATGCTCATCGCGCGAGGTAGCCGAGGAGATGTCCATTCCGCGCGACTACCTGATCCAGTTGGCGCAGCTGCTGCGCAACGCCGGGATCATCCATGCACGTCCAGGCAAAAACGGCGGATACATCCTGGCGAAGGACGCTTCTAATATCAGCATGCTTGACGTTTTCAACGCGCTGCAGAATGAGCGCCCGCGTTCGGAGCGTAAGGAAGCGGGGGAGGAAATAAGCGACCTGCTGCAGGACATCACCGCCGCATGCTCCGCGGTCGAACGCGAAATGGAAGATTATATGTCCTCCATCACCCTGCAGAACATGATTGAACGCATCCACGGCAAGGAATCCGACACCGTTTCCGGTTCTACCCGATTCCAAACACCTGCATAACGAGCAGGATTGCGGTGAGCACGGAGACGATGCCTACGGTGATCCAGATGAGCACCTTCGTCACGCGGCCGGACTTGAACTTGCCCATGACGCGCTTATCCGACGAGATCAGCGCCATGAACACCAACAGTACCGGCAGCACCAGGCCGTTGATGAACTGCGCCATGAGCATGACGCCCATGAGGTCGATGTTCGGGATGAGCACGATGACGGCCGAGAACGCGATGACGAACGTGAAGATGCTCTTGAACAGCGGCGCTTCCTTCCACTTGAAGGACACGCCGGCCTCCCAGCCGAATGCCTCGCAGATAACGAACGCCGTAGTCAGCGGAAGCACACATGCCGCCAAGAACGATGCGGCGATCAAGCCGATGGCGAACAGGGCCTCGGCGTATTTGCCCGCGAACGGCGCCAGAGCGGCAGCCGCGTCGGCGGCATCGCTGATGACGATTCCCTGGGGATACAGCACGGTGCCCGTGGTGACGATGATGAACCACGCGACCAAGCAAGCAGCTACGGTGCCGGAGACCACGTCGACCTTCTGTGTGAACAGCTCGTCGGGTTTGATGCCCTTCTCAACCACGTTGCTCTGGTTGAAGAACATCATCCAGGGCGCAATGGTGGTGCCGATCATGGATATGACCAGTGAAACGAAGCTTTGCTGGTACACCACATGGGGAACGATGGTGTTGATAGCCGCATCCTCCCAGTTCGGCTGCGCCAAGAATGCCGCGATCACGTAGGTGAGGAACACCAGCGACAAGATGAGGAACACCTTCTCCACGCGCTTGTAGCTGCCTCCTACGATGAGCAGCCAGACGGCTAACGCGGCGACGGGCACGGCGATGTATTTCGACACGCCGAACATCTCCATGCCCGAGGCGATGCCTGCAAACTCGGAGAACGTGGTGCAAACGTTGCCGATAAGCAGCGCGAGCATGGCTAGCGCCGTGAGCCTGATGCCGAAGGATTCGCGGATGAGCGCGGCGAAACCCTTACCGGTGACGGCGCCCATCTTCGCGGCGGTCATTTCCACCACGATGAGCAGCACGCACATGATAGGGATGACCCACAGCGTGGCGAAGCCGAACTGCGCGCCAACGGTCGAGTAGGTTGAGATGCCGCCGGCATCGTTGCCGGCCATGGCCGTGACGATGCCCGGGCCCATTGCGGCCAAGATGAGCAGCAGTTTGCTTTTCTGTTTGCTGGAGCCGCCGGCCTGCTCGAGCGCCTGCTTTTCCGCAAGCTGCTCGGGGGACAGCGTGGCCTCGCCGGTGTGGAAGCTGCTGCGCTCCAGCGGGTTATGCGAATCGATGTCGGCAACGCGCCCGGTCTTGCCGTTCTGCTTCAAAACCACGGCTTACCTCCAATGGAATCCTACGATTTGCAGTACGACAAGGGTGTACAGGATCAAGAAGATCACGGCGCCGGTCGCGATGCCCACCCACTTCCAAACGGAAGTCTTCGTCTTGTCGCTGCTGACGTCGTCTTCGATGGCGTCCCAGGCGTCGTCGACGGTGACGATGCCAAGCAGCGCGCCGTGCTCGTCCACGACGGGCATGGCGGTCAGGTCGTACTTGAAGATGTCGGCCGAGACGTCCTCTTCGGTTTCGTCCGGCGTTGCGGTGATCAGGTCGTCGTACATGCACTTCGACATGGGCGTTTTGTCATCGGTGAGCACCAGGGTGCGCAGCGAGCAGACGCCCACCAGCTTGTCGTACTCGTCCAGCACGTACACGAAGTGGACGGAAGGATGGTCCTCGGGAAGCTCGCGCAGCACCTCGATGGCGTGTCCGACGGTATCGGTGTCGGCAACGGACACGAACTGCGTGGTCATCATGCCGCCGGCGGTGCCGTCCTTGTAGCCGAGCAGGCGGCGGATCTCCGTTGCGTCCTCGACGCCCATAAGGCGCAGGAGCGTTTCGGCGCGTTCGTAGGACAGGTCGCGCACGATGTCGGCTGCGTCGTCCGGGTCCATGTTGCCCAGCACGTTTGCAGCCTGCTTGTTGTCCAAGCTCTCGATGAAGTCGGACTGGTACTCGTCTTCCATCTCCGAGATGGCCTCGGTTGCCTGGGCATCGTCGAGGTGCTCGAACACGTTCGCGCGCTGCTGCGGATCCAGCTGCTCCAGAATGTCCGCGACGTCGGCGGGGTGCAGCTCGTCCAAGCGCTTGTGGGTGACGGAAAGCTGCACTTCGGAAAGGTCGCGGTCCAGCAGGTCCATATAGTTCCACGCGATGATCTGCTCGTCGATCTTCTTGCCGAAGACCTTGGCGATGGAGACCACCGAGCGCTCGATCCAGGGGGCAAGGCCGCGCAGGATGCCGCGGATGCCCACTTCGGCGCCAAGCAGGCGCAGTTGAGAGCCGGAAACGGAAAGCTTCAGGTCGTTTACGCGCACGACCTTCAGACCCTGCGTGTCGACGATCTGACGGTTCATGAGGTCGCGTGCGAGCAGCACCTCGTCAGGCTGCAGGTAGCTGAAGCGGATGTCGTGCGCTTCGACCTGCAAGGTGAGGCCGTCGTCGTCGAACTCGTCGACGTACTTGCGCCATGAGATCATGAACGGGATCTTGCCCGGACCTTGGAAGGCCAGGCTGGTGATACGCGGAAACACCTCGCCCGTGGAGATGGCGAGGTCGGATACGGTGCCGATTTTCTCACCGGTGCAGTCGACGACCGGCTTTCCCAGCATTTGAGAGAGATAGAGCATGATCAATTCCCTTACTGTCCATGCTCGCGTTCGGCAGGGGCTTTTATAGGTGCCGGATAATGCTACGTCTGCCGTGCGGCAACCGCGTTATGGGCACGTAAAGCTTCTGTCAAACGAGAGCGCGCTGCAGCCTGCTCCTTCGGCTGCCAGCGTAAGGGAGGAGTCGAAGGAAGGCTACATACTGTGAGGTTTCGGTTTTCGAACCTTCAACAGGGTTCCTTTCTTTGGCCTACAAAACAAAAAACCGCATGTGCTCAGTGGAGCCATTGCGGAATTTCAAGCTAAGTGGTGCGCCGTGAGGGATTCGAACCCCCGACGTACTGATTCGTAGTCAGTCC
>NZ_CABQJR010000034.1 GCF_902464545.1 uncultured Senegalimassilia sp. | reverse complement strand
GCATTGCGTTTTGCTTGCCGCCGCTTTGCGCTCGCTTATGCGGTCGCTTTGCGTCCGCATTCTCCCATCGCGCTTTAGCGGATGACCTGGCCTTTTCGCTTTTGGCCTTGTACGTTTCGATGTTTTGGGCTGCTCGCGGCGATATGATTTCGCCGCTGTCGGGGTCCTGCTCGAAAAGCCCTATCGAAACCATGGCCGAAACCCACGTTTTCAGCTCGTCTTCGCCGGTGCATAACGTGTGGCAATGCACCCGCAATGCGCCCGCATCGCAAACGCATATGCCGCGCTCGTCGCGGTGCATCTGCTCGAGCAGATACCAGTACGCATCGACCGCAGCGCCGCCCATCTCGAGCCGCAGCTGCATCACTTTGGGGTCTGTCGCGGCGGTGGTCGAATGGTCGAAGTACATCAAAACGTCTCCACCTCGCCCTCTGGCGCGTGCGGCTGCATCGAATCGACCAGCAGCACGGCTTCCTCGATATCGCCCAGGCTGAACGATTCGGGCGGCTTTCCGATCGCCGCGCCCACGTGCTCCATGGCATCTCGCACCGACACGCCTCGCGACTTAGCGCGGACTAGCGCCGCACGATACTTGTCCATCTGGTTTTGCGGCGGCTGTCGCTGCACCTGCCGAGGCGGCAGCGCGGCGTTCTGGCCGTCATCGTCCTCATCGCCGCATATGCCCCAGTCGATGCTCGCAAGCTGGCGCTTGGCGTACGTGAGCATGCTGCCGTTGCTCTGGGGGTTCGGCACGAACTGCACCGGGTAATCGGACAGGTGCAGCGCATCGCCGGCGCCCACGACCTCGCTGACCAGAACGGCCTCGCCGTTCTCGAGCTTCACGCGCTGGGCGTAGGCAATGCCGTGCTTGGCGCACGCCTTGCGGATGCACCCCTGCACCGCCGCCAAGGTCGCATAGCGGCTTTTATAGTGCGGGTTTGCGCCGTCCAGCTCGGGCTGCTTCACGTCGCACCACGCCGCCGCGTAGCGTTCCTGCAAGCTGGGATTCTCGCTCATACCGCAAGCCTCGCCATCTTGCGCTCGGAAACGCCGAGGGAGACCATCAGGCGCTTGACCTGCTCCGCCTGGGACTCCGTGCCCACGAACGAGAACGAGTACCTGCAAAGCGGCTCGGCTTGCGCCTGCGGGGCGCTCTCGCGCGGCTGCGGGGCCGGGTTGGGCTGCGGGGCGGCATCCGGTGCCGAAACCTTCTCGCGGAGCGCACGCGCCGTCTCTGCGTGCGCAGCGGCGGCGGCCTCGGCATCGCGCAGCCGCTTGTCCTCGGCGAGCGCCGCCCGCACGTCAAGGGTGCGGCAATAAGCCACATCGGCTTCCACGGGGTGCGCAAGCCCTGCCCCCGCGATTTCATCGCGGTCGCGCACGGCCTGCACCACCATGTCATCGAGCGTGTTGCACGCCTTGTTCCCTCCCCATTGCTTTTGCATCAGCTTGGGCTCTGCCCCGATAAACGCGTCCAGCGTTATCAGCTCGACGAGCGAGGGGGCAACGGATTCGTACTCCCCCTGCAAAAGCGAGCGCCGGGCTTCGGCCCAGAGCCTGTCGGCTTCGGCGATCTGCTCGCCGGTCTTGTCGTACACCGATTTCAACCGGTCGCGCAGGTCGTTCAAAGCCCCGTCCGCTTCCGACAAGGCGGCTTTCACGTCCTTGTCCATGGCCTTGCGCTTGTCGTTGATGGCGTTCGCCGCCTTGTTGATGTCGGCGCGAAGCCCGCGAAGCTGCTTGACCTGCTCCTTGTCGGCCGGGTTGATTTCCACGCCCCCGAAAAACCGTTCCACGTTCGCCACGAACTGCTCGATGGCGTCGAGGTTGCCGATTTTGGCCGTCGGCAGCGTGTAGGCGATGGCCGGTTCCGGCACCTTGGCCAGGTTCGCCGGCTCCACCACCTCGGCATGCACTTGCTCAGCGTTCACCTTGGCTCTCCTTCCAATGTCACGATCACGCGGGGGTCCGCCTTGTTGACCCGGTACAGGTCGGGAAGGTTCCCCGCTATCCATCTCCAGTTGTCGTTTTTGATGACTCCGCTCACCACGAGCGCATCCAGGATGTACTTCTTGGCGCTGCTGATGTTGTCCTTGTCTCGCCGCATGTCCGGCTCCACCCACTCGAAGGACACCAGCACGGGCGGCTTCATGGGGACCAGCTTCGCGGCCTTGATGGCCCACAAGACGCGCTCCTGGGTCTCGCGCTTGGCCTTTGCCCCGGCATAGGGGTTGGTCCGGCAGCTGCGCGTGTACTCGTTGAGGCTGGGCAGCTTGCCCGGGACCTCGAAGCGTTGAATCATGACGCGCTCACATCCTCGGCCTCTACCGCCGATTTCGCGTCCTTCCATGTGTCGGCCAGAAAGAACGTCGAGGGGTTTACGATTTCGTGCCACCGCTCTACGAGGTCTATCTCGTCGACGTCCGATTTCCTGAAGTTGATGCATCGCGCCAGCTTCGGACGAAGCATCACCATGTAGCGCGAGAGCACGCTGTACAGGTTGTGGTCGCGCCTTAGCTCGCGCGCGTCGGTGATGGGGATTCCGCGCCGCCGGGCGGCATCGTAGATGTTGTCCCGCTGGAAGCTGCCGTTTCCCCGCTCGGCCTCGATGTGGGCCAGATGCATGATCTTGCGGAACAGCGCGGGATTGTCGCGAATCCAAAGGCATGCGCGGTCCACCTTGTCCAGCGGAGCCTGCGCGCTCACCTTCCGACCTCGCAAATCTGGGATTGCGCGTAGTGCAAGCCGCGCTCGTATCCTCGGTTGTACGCGGTCACCGAGCAGAACACGACCGCGAGGGCCAGCAGGAGCAGCATGACGCCCATGAACCCGGTCCAAATCTCGTCCCCGGTGAAATCGGAGCCGAGCAGGTGATATACTTTCCCCGGCTTCTCTGCCGTTTGCGCGTCACTTTTCCAGGGTCGGCGCGCATTCTTTTTTTCTTCGTGGCGGCAATGAGCCGCCTGGTTGCCTGTTCGCATGTATCCTCCTAACGAAAATCGATGCGGCGGGCTGTATGTCCGCCGCATAAATCGGCTCCGGCACGCTCACGGTCGCGTTTCCGACCTCGTACGTGCCGGGGGCAAACGCCATCGGCTTGTCTTCCATGGCATATGTCCTTTCCTCTGCTTCTCTCATGCCGAATCAGGCCGAGGGAGGTCATGGCGGGTCAGCTCCCCGCTCGCGCCCTTGGCGGCCTTTCATCGGCTATTCGGTTCTCAAGGTGCGTTTCGAATCAGATAGAACGGGTCGCTAGACGAATACGCAGAACAGATAAGCCGCGCATACCACCATCGCTACGGCGGGGATAGCCAAGCAGAAGGCGAAAAGCCCGCAGAGGATTCCGGCCAGAAAATCGTTCATGAAGAACGTCTTGCCGATAATCCAGTCGATGGGGCGATTGATTAGCGGCCCGTGCCTGCTTTCCGCCATCTGCTCCCGCACGAACTCGCGATCTTCTTCGGTCATCGCCCGGTAGTACGGCGCGGCCAGCTTCACTGCTTCCTCGTAGGTCGGCGCGAACGCCGGCTTTGCTCCGCTCATGGCGTGTTCCTTTCGGTAGAATCTCCCGCGAAGGGAGGTGAGAAATATGGACGAGAAGGACTTTGATAAGCACCTGGAAGACGACTCCAGGAATGCCGCAATCGAGCGGGCGATGCGCCTTGCAGAATCCGCGCTGTCCGGGGCAACGGACGCGGGGGCGATTCTGCGAGAGCCTGGCTTGGTGGCGGACTTCGTCACGGAGCTTGCCGTTAGGCTTGCTTCCCTTGACGACGCGCAGATGATAGTTCCCAAGGGAGAGTTCTAGTACGCATCTGCCCGCATGCGACGCTCGCGACCCGCAACGCAAGATCAACATCGGTTCTGGTCGGGGCGTCGCTTTCGAAAATCCTCGTCGCGTACCCACACATGGCCACGAGCATCCGCGTGCTGGGACTCATCTCCTGCTCCTGCTGGTTCTCTTCGCCAGCCTTCTCTTCTTCGCTCATGGGGTTCATCTCCTTACCTGTTGACCAGCCATCCGACTCCCAAGCCCACGAAGAACGCGACCGGGAGAATCAGAGATGCGATCAGCTCCATGTGGTGCCCCTTATGCCGCAGGGATGACGTGATGACCGAACAATTCATCGATGCCGCATTCGAACAAATCTGCGAGCTTCCATGCGTTCTCGAAGCCCATGCCGCCTTTGCCCTGTTCCCAATTGGCAACGGTCGAGACGTTCACTCCGATTGCCTCGGCAACTTCCTGTTGCGTCATACGACGCTTTGCGCGATTAGCGCGCAGGTTGTTCGCCACAGACTCATCGCTGTACGTAGTCATTGCTACCTCCGTTCTTTACCATTTGCTGGCTAATTCGGGCTTTAGTGTTATCCATGTGCGGGGCAATGTCAACAAATAATTTGCAATGTGATTGAAATTTTTACCAGCAGGCGGTAAACTTTTCGCCATCGACAAGGAGGGGCAAATGAGAACAAACCTTCAAGCCATGAGAAAACGCGCTGGGTTTAAGAGCGCGAAGGCATTTGCCGAGTACATGGGGGTTAATGTCAGCACATACACAAAATACGAGCAGGGATTAAGCGAAATGTCGCTTGAAAGAGCATGGGAGTTCGCCGATGCGCTTCATTGTTCACTCGACGAAATAGCCGGCCGCGCAACTCCCGAATCCGATAAACAGGACGAATTTGAGGATGAGCGCCAAGCGAACCTGAACGACTACTACGAATCCATGGACGACGAGAGCAAGGCCGCCATAACCGAGACGGCCAGGATAATGAGCGGGAAGGAGTAGCGGGTAAGCTAATCTTGACGGTGGCAAACGGCGGCATTGGCCGACCGAACGGCAACAGTCATCCAATGCCCGCGCGCAATGACCCCGCCCTGACGTAGCTTTGAAACATGCGCCGATGGGAGCGCATTAAGTAACCCCAAAAGGAAGGAAGGGACAGAGATGGACGAGCAGAACAACGGAGCGCAGGAACCTGCGCAGCAGCAGAACCAGCCGGTTGCCCCGGCTCAGCCCGCCGCTCCTGCCAAGAAAAAGATGAGCAAGGGTAAGATCGCGGCAATCGTCATCGGCGTGCTGTTCGTGTTTGGCGCAATCGGCAGCATCGGCGGCAACGGACAGACCACGACAACCGCAACGACGAACGACAAGCCAGCCGCTACCGAACAAGCCCCAGCTGAGCAGCAGGCAGCTACGGAGGAAAAGGCGCAGGAACCTGCCGCCGAGACCAAAGCGGAAACCGCAGCACCGAAGGCTGAGACCAAGCCCGCTGAGTCGCAGGCCACAACCTCGCAGAAGAACGCGCTGAAGAAGGCGAAGTCTTACCTCAACTATTCCGCGTTCTCCTACTCCGGCCTTATCGAGCAGCTTGAGTTTGAGGGATTCTCAACCGAGGATGCTACCTACGGCGCAGACAACTGCGGCGCTGACTGGATGGTCCAGGCTGAGAAGAAGGCAAAGAAGTACCTCGATTACACCTCGTTCTCTCACTCCGGCCTGGTCGAGCAGCTTGAGTTCGAAGGCTTCACGCCTGAGCAAGCTGAGCACGGCGCAACGAGCCAGGGCCTTTAGGCAACAAGAAAGCCCCGCGCATCATAGGGCTGCCACCCTAGCGCAGGGCTCTTGAGAACACCAACCGAATACACGGAAGGCAAGGTGAATCATACCATGCTCGAATTGCCTGTGGGCAGGTACGTCATGTACCTCAGGAAATCGCGCGCCGACGAGGAGCGCGAGAGAAACGGCGAGTTCGAGACGCTGGGCAAGCATGAGCGCGAGTTGTCCGCGATGTGCCGCCGCATGGCGGTGCCGGTCGAGATGCCGCCACTGCGCGAGCTGGTGAGCGGAGAGAGCATAGCGGCCAGGCCGCGATTCCAGGAGCTTATGGAGATGGTGCAGGCGCGCGAGCTTGCGGGCGTCGTGGTGCACGCCGTGGACAGGCTCGGGCGCGGTGACATGATGGAGTACGGCTACATCCTCTCCGCGTTCCAGTTCACGCGCACGCTCATAGTCACGCCCGGCAAGGTGTACGACCCGGCCGACCCCATCGACCTGCAGCAGCTTCAGCTTCAGATGTTCTTCGCCAACACCGAGATGACCGGCATCAAGCGCCGCATGAGGGAGGGCAAGGACCAGGCCGTGAGGGACGGCCAGTTCATAGCCGCGCACGCTCCGCTGGGATACGACAAGGTGCGCGACGCGCGCGGAATGAAGACGCTCGCGCCCAACGAATGGGCCGCGTGGGCGCGCCGGGCCTTCGAGTGGACGGCCGACCCGGCAATCTCCATGAGCGAGATATCCCGCAGGTTGAAGGCGGCGGGAGTGCCCGGGCAGTGGGACCCGGCGAGGGTGAAGGTGCTCATACGCAACCCCGCGTACAAGGGCATGGTGTCGTGGAACGTGAGGGTGACCAAGATCAAGGGGCGCGACGGCATGACCATCGAGAAGTGCCATGCCAAGGGGGACGAGCCGATACTCGCCGACGGGCTGCACCCGCCCATCGTTGACGATGAGCTGTGGGACGCGGCGAACAGGCGCCTGAAGGCCGGCGAGTCGCACGTAAAGCGGTCGGCCCCGCTCAGGAACCCGCTCGCGGGAGTCCTGCGGTGCGCGAAATGCGGCCGCGCCATGGTGTACGCGAAGAGCGACCCGCGCCGGACGGGCCGCTGCTACGAATATGTTCGGCACCCGCTGAACCGCGCGTGCACGTGCCCTCCCGCCCCGCTTTCGCTCCTGGTCGGGCTTGTGTCGGAGTCACTGGAGAGCGCCGCGCTCGAATGCGAGGTCGCTGCAGAGTCGGGCGAGGACCCGGCCAAGGCGCTGGAAGCCGAGCGCGAGGGCGTGGAATCGGCCATCGCCAAGGCTTCGGCGAAGGTCGAGCGCCTTGTTGAGCTTTACGTGTCGGGCGGCATGGACGCGCCCGAGTACGTTGAGCGGCGCCGCGACATGGACGCGCGAATCGCGGAGATGCGCGCCAGGCTCGACGAGCTGGCCCAGGAGCGGCCGGAGCCGCCCGAGGCCGTGGCCATGCGCCTCAAGGACATCATGCGGGCGCTGCGCGATGACGACGTGCCGCCGAGCGACAAGAACGCTCTGCTCAGGGCGATGGTCGAGCGCATCGACTACGCCAACGACGCGGACGGGCGCGGAAAGCCGCAGGTGGCCATAACCATACACATGCGCAGGTAGCTACTCGCCCATGACGTCGCGCCGCAGCTCGTCGTCGGTCATGCCCTCCCGGCGCTCGCGCTTCCATTTCGTTAGTGATGATTGATACCTCATTTGAATGAGCTCCAGCACCACCGCGAACACCATGGCGCAGTACACCATGAGCTTTTCCATGTGCATGTCGAGCACCTCGATGCCGGAGTTGATGCCCAGCGAATCGAAGAACAGCAGCAAGCCGATGACGGTGATGAACACCAGGGCCAAGATCTTCATCTCCGTGTGCCTGTTGATGAAATCGGCGATGGCGTCGATGAACACCATCATGATGACGATGGCGAAGATGACCGCCATGATCATGATGATCAGATGCTCCGCCAAGCCCACCGCGGTGATGACCGAGTCGATGGAGAACACCAGGTCCATGACCATGATGGTGACGATAGCCTGGCCCAGGCCGATGCGGTGCAGCTGCTTGTGCTCCTCGGAATGCGCGGCCTTCTCCTCAGTCAATGCCAGCACGTCGCGAAGCTCGTCAATGCCCTTGTAAATCAAATATGTGCCGCCCGCCAACAGCACCAGGTCGCGTACGTTGAACGCATGCTGGAAAAAGCCCAGGTCCAAAGTGAACAGCGGTTTGGCCATATGCACCAGATAGCTTGCGAAGCACAGGAAGATGCAGCGCGATATCATAGCGCCGAGCAAACCGAGCTTGCGACCGATGTGCTGGTGTTCGGGCGCCAAGCGGTTGGTGGTGATGGAGATGAACACGATGTTGTCCACGCCCAGCACCACCTCCAAAAACATCAGCGTCAGCAAGCTGATCCAAGCTTCGGGTGTGGCGAAGATGGAAAAGTCCATAAACATTGCTCCTTTACGTCGTTTCGTCCGATCCAAAGCACGCCATTGCGCACGGCGCGCGGTTTACCCCATCTCCTCGGATGAGCAGCGCAACAAAAAAAGACTCATGGCGCAACGCTTTGAAAACGTTGCGCCATGAGTCTTGCAATTTCAGGTACGCCAGACCGTTGCCGGCCACGATGTTGAACGCACCGCAGGTATGTCCTGCCAGCTACTCCCCCATGGGCATTCCGTAGGCTACCATGAGCGCCCCCTCGGGGCAATGCTATACTTACCCACGCACACAAACCGACTAAAAACACCGACAGGCAGGTACCCATGTCGTTATTCCATCGTCATACCGATTATTCCATCGAACAGGGCAATATCCGCTACATGGACGGCTCAAGCCTGCTGCGCCCTATGGACATGCCGCGCAGCCAGCAGATCGTCATGGCGGTTTTCGTCGTCATCGCCGTGATCATCGGCGTTCGCCTAGCGGCCGGGGCCATCACCGCGGTGAACGATTCAAACGCCCAAAGCCAAGCAAGCGTCGAGGAGAACCTCTCGCGCACGGTCAGCTACAACTTACCCGTTCTCACGCAGATGGCGGATATGGACGATCAGGCGATTCTGGATTCGCTCTCGGCAGCGGGCTACACCGTGTACAACCGAACCGCAGAAGACACCGCCGGCCTTGACCTGGTCAAGCTTCCCGAAGACGTCACCGTTGCCGATGCAGCCGCCATGTACGCGAAGGGCGTGGGCGGCCTTTCGGCATCCCAAGCGGCACTGCTGCTCAACGGCAGCTGGACGCTTACCGTCGACCGCTCCGATACCTTGACCATGGCGGTCAAGTACGCCGATTTCTCCTCGAGCACGCTCGAGGCCGCCATCCAGGCAGCCGTCGCCGCCGAGGGATTCCAGGCCGCAAGCACGTCCACGGACACCGACGAGGTGGGCAACACCTTCCAAACCGGCACCATCGATGTGGACGACGTCACCTACACCTGGCGCGTGTCCGCGGCGCCGCTGTCGGACAAATACGACATCAAGGGCCTGCCGAGCACCGCGGCATACGTGGGCATCCGCCTGACGGCCATGTAAGGCGGCTCTGCATGCAGCAAGAAGCCCCGAAAATCGCGAAGCGCCGTGATCGCGAGGAGAAGACCATCTCGCAGATGGTGGCGCTGTACTGCGCCGGCAACCATGAGCCTGCCAGCAGGACCGAAACCGCGGTATGCGGCGAAGCCGTGTGCCCGGAATGCGCCCAACTTGACGAATACGCGGCGTTGCGCACGCGCCGATGCCGCAAGATGCACGTGAAAACCAGCTGCGACGCCTGCGAGAACCACTGCTACAAGCCGGAAATGCGCGAACGTATTCGCCAAGTGATGCGCTACAGCGGCCCCCGCATGATGACGAAGCACCCCATTGCCGCCATCAGGCATTTGCTAGGAAAATGAAACCGAAACGGCCATGCGATCGCATGGCCGTTTCCCTTATGCCCACAAACCGTAGCACCTACCCCCTGGGATGCGCCCGATGGTGCTCAGCGCCCAATCGCTCGGGAGTGGTATGCGTGTAAATCTGCGTGGTAGACAGGCTGGCATGCCCGAGCATCTCCTGAACGCTACGCAGATCGGCGCCACCGCCGAGCACATCGGTAGCGAAGGTGTGGCGCAGGTCGTGCGGCGTGATGGTGGACGTAAGCCCCGCAGCGGCAAGCGCCTGCTTGAACATCTTGCGCATCGCATCGGTGCCCATTTGGTTGCCGCGCGTCGAAACGAAGAAGTACGGGCATTCCTTATCCTTGACAAGCACGGGCCGCGCAAACAGCAGGTACGTGCGCATGCTCGAAAGGGCAAGGTCGTGCAAGGGCACGATGCGCTCCTTAGACCCCTTGCCGAGCACACGGCATTGGCCCTGATCGAAATCAACCGCGGAAAGCAATAGCCCCGAAGCCTCCGATACGCGCGCGCCGCATGCATACAGAAACTCGAGCAGCGCCTGATTGCGCATCTCGGAAGGCGTGCGCTCATCGCATCCTTGGGAATCAAGCCGTTTGCCGTATACGCCTAGCAGCGCGACAACGTCTTGCGGGCGAAGATGATGCGGCAGGCGCTGCGGCTGCTTGGGGCCCGAAAGCGCGCTGGCGGGATCCTCGCACACGATCCCGTTGACGTTGAGCCACTGAAAGAAGGTTCGCACGGCGGACAGCCTGCGATTCACCGTGGCACGCGAGTACTGCGCCTGTTCAAGCTGGCTTAAATAACGGCGAAGCTGCCGGTGGGTAGGATGCAGCCCATCGACGCGGGTGCGCTTGGCCCATCGAGCATAATCGAGTAAGTCGATGCGATACGCGCGCAACGTGTTCGCAGAGGGGTTGCGCTCGGTACGCCACGAGCCGATGAAGCGCTCGATAGCCGAGAACAGATGCGCATCCACATCCTTGGGCGCCTTATCGTCGCAAGCGGATTCAGCCTTAGGCGCCATGCCCGGCAGCTTCCCCCGCGCAGCTCAAAAGCCCGCATGCGCGCAACTCTTCGCAATAACGTTCAAGAGCCTGCGTCCCGCGCTCGGCGTAGGCCGCATAGCGCTGCCCCTTGTTGCGGATTCGCTGCTCAAGCGGCTCCATGATGCCGAAGTTCACATGCATGGGCTGATAATCGACGGTGTCGGGACCGGTAGCGTATGCCAGCAATGCGCCGAACGCCGTTTCCGCCGGCAGCTGCGGAGCCTTTACGCCGCCGAGCAGCGCGGCAACATGCAGCGCCGCATGAAGCCCGGAGCGGATCGCCTCGCAATAGCCCTCGGTGCCCGCCAGCTGACCCGCCACGAACACCGGCACATCGATGCCACCGGTGCTGCGAAGCCTAAGCTCGGGCGTCAACAGCTTCGGGGCGTTGATGAACGTGTTGCGATGCATGACGCCATAACGCGCGAACTCAGCGTGTTCCAAACCCGGGATCATACGGAACACGCGCTTTTGCTCGGGGAACGTCAAATTGGTTTGGAAGCCCACCAGGTTATAGCTTTCCCCATGCGCATCCTCGGCGCGCAGCTGCAAGGCCGCCCACGGGCGCCTGCCCGTGGCGGGATCGGTCAGGCCGACGGGCTTGAGCGTGCCGAAGCGGGGCGCATCGACGCCCTTGCGAGCGATCTCCTCGATAGGCTGGCAAGCCTGGAACAGGTCGCGTGTCTCGAATTCGCGGCGGATCACGCGATCGGCGCCGACCAGCTGTTCGATGAACGCCTCGTATTCCTCGCGTGAAAACGGCGCGTTCAGGTAATCACCCACCTGGCCGCCCGCATCCTCGTAGCGGCTTTGACGGAACAGCTTGTCCATGTCCAGCGAATCGGCCATGACGATGGGAGCCGCCGCATCGTAGAACGCCATATGGTCCGACCCGGTGATCCGGGACAGCGATTCAGCCAAAGCATCGGAAGTCAGCGGACCGGACGCTAGGATGACGGCATCGGCGCCCTCGCAGGCCTGCTGCACCGAGCGCACCTCCGCATGCTCCAGGGAAATGCGCGGGTGCTCCTGGATGCGCTGCGTGATCTGGCGAGCGAACGCCTCGCGATCGACCGCAAGCGCACCGCCGGCCGCCACGGCATTATCAAGGGCGGCGGCGTGCACCTGCGAGCCGAGCGCGGCAAGCTCGGCTTTCAGCATGCCCGCCGCGCTTTCCGGCTTCGTGCTCTTCAAGCTGTTCGAGCAGACCAGCTCGGCGCACAGGCCGGTTTTATGCACGGGCGTGCCCTTTTCAGGGCGCATTTCCACAAGGCGGACCGAGAACCCTCGGTCCGCTAGCTGCAAGGCCGCCTCGCTTCCTGCAAGACCGGCCCCGATGATTGAGATTCGTTTCATAGTTTCCATAGGCCATAGCATACCAGACGCTAGGCCCGTGGCCCCCAACGCCCATCAGGATAACGCGCGAACGAACCTGCTTGCTCGCCTACCGCCAACCGCCCCATCAGCCAGGCGCGCGCATCCCGCTTGCCACAGTGCTCGCTGGCCAGTTCGAAGAGCTGCTCCATACCTAACGGCTCCGCCTGCAGCGCAGCCGTAATCGGGTCCGCAGCCACGCGGCTTGCGCTGCGGGCGCCCCTCGAGCCGACCGACCCTGCTTGACTCCCTTTCCCGCTCAGCTCATCAGCATCTTGCATCTTCAGGCAGCCGAACACGCTGAACAGCACATCGGAAAACGATTCATCGTCGACTACGGGAAACGCCCCCTGCACGAGCAAACGATTCGCCCCCTTCGAGGAAGCCGAGTTGATGGCGCCGGGCACCACTAGCACGTCACGACCTGCCGCAAGCGCTTCGTCAGCGGTGGAGAAGGTCCCTGAAGGCAAACCGGCCTCCACGATTAGCGTCGCCCGCGCCAAACCCGCGATAAGCCGGTTTCGCGTGCGGAACTGCTGGGGCAAGGCCGGCGCGTCCCAAGCGTGTTCGGATACCACCGCCCCGCCGGAAAGCGCTATTCGTTCGAACAGGCCCGCATGCTCTCGGGGGTACGGAACGTCGCAGCCGCCGCCCAAAAAAGCCACCGTGGGCGCGCCTTCGGAAAGCGCAGCCTCGTGCGCGGCGGCGTCGCAGCCCCGTGCGCCGCCGGATATCACCGTGATACCCCGCTGCGCCGCAAACCGCGCGAAGCGCTTCGCCGCTCCGATGCCGTAAGGCGTGGCCTTGCGCGCACCGACCACGGCAAGACCTTCCGTAAGCGCCTCGGGGTAGCCCAGCACGTACAGCCGCTTCGGCGGTCGCGGGATGACGCGCAAAGCATCGGGGAACCGTGGATCGTCGGGCAACAGCACTGTCCTCATCCCCGCCAACCGCACACCCTGCCCATCAGATCTCCCAACCGTCATCATGCGCCCCCTTCGCGCAACCGGAATCCCACCGCTTCGCATAAGTGGTCTCGGCCCACCTTAGACACCTGCTCCATATCGGCGATGGTTCGAGCCAGCGCCAACGTGCGCATGATGGCGCGTCCGCTCATCGACCCCGATGCGGCCAGCTTCTCCAAAAAGTCACGATCAGCTTCGCTCATCGCGCACGACTCGACCAGCACCTCGGCCTGACGAGCGCGCTCATCCAAACCTGTGGTGCTGCGGCGCCACGATGCGTATTCCCGAGCCGCAAGCACGCCTTCGCGAAGCTTCGCCGACGAGGTCCCGTGACCCGTCGAGAGCACCTGACCCGGCGGGATGCGGGCAACATCGATATGCACGTCGATACGGTCCATGAGCGGTCCGCCCACACGTCCCTGGTACTGATGCACCTGGCGCTGGGAGCAGGTGCACGTGCGCTCTGAATCGCCGAAAAAGCCGCAGGGGCACGGGTTGGCAGCCGCCACCAACATGAAGCGCGCAGGAAAGCGGACGCTTCCATCGGCTCGCGTGACCACCACTTCGCCGGCCTCCATGGGCTGCCGAATGCCCTGCAGCACCGAAGGCGCAAACTCGGGCAGCTCGTCCAAAAACAGCACCCCGTTATGCGCCAGCGAGATGGCGCCTGGTCGCGGAGGCGAGCCCCCGCCCACCAAACCCGCCAGAGACGCACAATGATGAGGCGCATGAAACGGCCTGATCCCCGCCAGCAGCGGCGCGGCATCCCGACCGGAAACGGAATGGATGATCGCCGCCTCAAGCGTTTCCGAGCGCGATAAAGGAGCCAAGATCGAAGGCAGGCGCGACGCCAGCATGGTCTTGCCGGAGCCCGGAGGACCCATCATCAGCAGACCATGGCCGCCGGCCGCCGCTATCTGAAATGCGCGCTTGGCCATGTCATGACCCGCGATGTCGCGAAAATCAAGTTCTTGGGGCTTTTCGGGCGCCAACGCGCCCCCAAGTTCGGCGAACTCCCCACGGCGCAGCTGCCCAAGCGACTCAATAACGCGCCGCCTTATGCCCTCTATGCGCCCCGCGCCGTCCTCAGCCGCGCTGACAAGCGCAAGATCCTGCCGCTGGGCGCACAAGGCATAAGCAAGCAAGCCGGCAATCGGCCGCACCGTCCCTTCCAACGAGAGCTCCCCAGCAAACAGCACGCCATCGAGCACAGCAGGGTTCACTTGGCCCGTTGCGCACAGCAAGCCGACGGCTATGGGAAGGTCGAATCCGGAACCGGTTTTACGCAGCGCACTCGGCGCAAGATTCACCACCACTTTGCTGCTCGGCATGCTGAAACCGCAGGCGCGCAACGCAGCTCGCACGCGCTCCCTCGATTCCTGCACCGAAGCATCGGCCATTCCCACGACCGAAAAGCCCGGCATGCCATTGCTCACGCACACTTCGACCTCAACGGGAACCGCCTGCACGCCGCGCAACGTTGCGGCGTGCACCACGCACGACGCGCTCATAGCACCTCGGCCCCGAAGGCGTTGATGTAATGACGGATGGTGGCATGCGCGTTGTCCGTGACGACCAGCGACATGACATCGAAGCGCACCTGCAGATCTTGCACATCGTATCTGCTTGCGAAAAGCTCGGCGATCTTGAGATACTTGCCGCGTTTTTTGCTGTCGACGGCTTCGCTCGGAAAGCCCTTCTCAGTACTCGATCGCGTCTTCACCTCGGCAAACACCAAGATATCATCATCACGTGCGATGATATCCGCCCCGCCAGCCTGGCACGTCCAGTTACGCGCGATAATCTCATAACCGCGCGACACCAGGTAACGCGCCGCGACATCCTCCCCTAAACGGCCCAGGCGCTTGTTATGTAAATTGGGTTGGTTGGCAGCTCCCTCGGCATCTTTGGAAGCCTGGTTTGCGCTTTGTTCGTCTTGTTGATCGTCATGGCGTGATTCGGCCATAGCGTGCTCCTTTCCTCGCTATGACCCACCTTAACGACGCCATCTTGCGCAACCCTTGTGCGAACCTTGCAGATAACGCCACGTAATCTAACGAAGCCAGGAACGATAAGCCATCGCAAGCTGCATCAATTCACACCAAATCAGGTGGCATGCATGTAAAGGCCCCTTTCAGGCTTGCAGATAAAGCAAAGCATGCCAATCTTTCAGAATAACGCTCACCGTCGCCCAGCCACGCACGCAATTCCTAGGCACTGCGCAGACACCAATCAGAACAAGCTTTCCTGTGTGAATGCATGGCAAAAGGAAGCCCGATGAATCGGGCAAAGCCCATGGTCCTTGATAGCCTGGATATGCGCGGCGCTGGCATATCCTTTGTTAGACGAGAAATCATACTCGGGATACTGCCGGGCATACTCGCACATAAGCGCATCGCGCTCAACCTTCGCCACAATGGAAGCCGCTGCGATGGAAGCGCATTTCCCGTCGCCTTTCACCACGTTCACCTCTCTCGGGTCCATGTGCAATGGGTTGCCATCGAGCAGCACCGTGTCGGGCTTCACGCCAGCTGCCTCCACTTCCGCAAGGGCAGCCCGAAACGCATGCAACAAGGAAGCCGTCATCCCATTGGCATCGATATCCCCGGATGAAACGTATTGGACGGTCCAGGCAAGTGCAATCTCCTTGATGCGAAGAGCAATGACCTCGCGCGATTCCGGTTTCACCTGCTTGGAATCATTAAGCCCTGGGATATGCGGCTTATCCGGCAGCACCACTGCGCCAACCGCCAACGGACCCGCCAACGGACCTCGTCCAACCTCATCAAGGCCGACCACCAAGCCCCCATGAGCAATATCGGTTTGGAAGGCATACATGCCCTCCAGGCGCGCAGCTTCCTGAGCCTCGAGGGCAAGTCGCCTTCGAGCCGATTCGACCGCCGCACGAACCCCCTTGCGCGTATCCGCAACCAACGAGCGCTCAAGAACGGCGAACTCGGTCGCATCGGCAGCTTGCAGCTTTGATTTAATTTCGGCAACCGTTGGACCCATGGTTTCCTCTCCTGTATGGCGTGCAGTAACGTATGGCCGCCAGTACCCCTGGTCTGGAAGCAGCCTATCTCGAAATCACGTCCGGAATCGCACGATTCGCATTCAGCGCAAGCCACGCGAAAAGGCCGGCCCTGCCGCACTCGGCGTTAGGATTTGCGCGATTTGCATTCAGCTCAAGAACGGCTCCGTGGACGATAGCCTCTCGAAGCTATCTGACTTCGCTCGAACCAGCACAGCCGCCACACAAAAATGAACGATACTCTCTCGGACCTTTTTCGTCCCAGCCGATAGAGCCAAATCCAAGCGCAAGTAAATTTAGACGTGTTGCGAATCAAAAAGAACCCCTCCTCCATTCGGATGAGGGGTTCTTGAAGTCGCAAATGCCGAATGTCGGCTTAGCGGAAGGACTTCTCCTTGATCTTGGCGGCCTTGCCCACCTTGTCGCGGAGGTAGTACAGCTTGGCACGACGGACATCGCCCTTACGGGTGACCTCGATCTTGTCGATCTTCGGGGAGTGCACCGGGAAGGTACGCTCAACGCCGATGGAGAAGCTGATCTTGCGGACGGTGAACGTCTCGCGAACGCCATGGCCGTGACGACGGATCACGTCGCCCTGGAACACCTGGATACGCTCACGGTTACCCTCGGTGATGCGGTAGTGAACCTTGACGTTGTCGCCAACGTGGAATTCGGGGAGATCGGACTTGATCTGCTGCTGCTCGATTGCGCGAATGATATCCATTGCCTGTTCCTTCTTATATGTTCAGTAAAACCTTTACTTGTCACAAGACACGGTTGGACAGTATACCGCCATTGCCCTTATCGTGCAAGTTTTTTGGTCCGCTAGCTGCGAATTCCTTCACAACTACCCGAGTTCGACCAGCTGAGCCTCTACGCGGGCCAGCTGATCCTCGATCTCGGCAAGCTTGGCGCGGTCCTTCTCCACGATCTCAGGGGCAGCCTTTGCCAAGAAGCCCGGATTGGACAGCTTCTTGGAGAACTTGGCGGCATCGCCGGCCAGCTTCTTCTGCTCCTTGGCAAGACGGGTGCGCTCGGCATCGAAATCGACCATGCCGGTGAGCACGCTGTACACCTCGGCACCCTCGACCACCACAGCCGCGCTTTCGGCGGGCTTAGGCGCGCCAGCGGCAACCGTGAACTCGGACACGCGGGCCATGACGGAGATTTGCGAGGAAAGCTCCTCGAGCACGGATACGTTCTCGGGCTGAGCATTCACCACAACCGCAAGCTCCTGCTTCGGGCTGATGCCGTAGCGGGCACGCGTGGAGCGCACGGCGCCCACGACGCCGCACAGCATGCTGACCGCGCGCTCAGCGTCGGGGTCGATCCAGGACGCAAGCGTCTCAGGCTCGGGCCAAGCCGCAACCATGAGCGCGGGCTTCTCGCCTTCGGCCTTGGGCAGATGCTCCCAGATGGCCTCGGTCACGAACGGCATGGCCGGATGCAGCAGACGAAGCGCGTTGTCCAGCACGAACACCAGGTTGCGCTGTGTCTGCAGGCGCTCCTCGCCTTCGGCGCGCAAGCTGGCCTTCGAGAACTCGATATACCAGTCGCAGAACTCGTTCCAGAAGAAGTTGTGCAGCTCGCGCGCAACCTCGCCGAACTGGTATGCGGACAGACCGTCGGTGACCACCTGGGAAAGGCGGGCAAGGCGGCTGAAGATCCACGCATCCGCCTGAGTGCGCGCCACGGGCTCGCCAGGAGTGAAGCCCTCCAGGTTACCGAGCACGAAGCGGCTAGCATTCCAAATCTTCGTAACGAACGAACGCGCCTGCTCGGTACGCGGGCTGTCGATAAGCTCGCGGGTCTTCTTGTCGATGTTGGCATCGAAGCGGACGTCCTGGTTGTTGGTGACCAGCGTGAGCAGGTTGAAGCGCATGGCATCGGCGCCGTACTTCTCGATAAGGTCCATGGGGTTGACGCCGTTGCCCTTGGACTTGGACATGCGGGTGCCGTCCTTGGCCAGGATGGTGGCGTAAATGACCACGTCATGGAACGGAATCTCGTCCAGGAAGTACGTGGAGGCCATAATCATGCGAGCAACCCACAGCGCGATGATATCGCGCGCGGTGAACAACGCGGCCGTGGGATGATGCCCCTTTAGAAGCTCCATGTTGTCGGGCCAACCCTGCGTGGCGAAGGTCCACAGCTGGCTGGAGAACCAGGTGTCCAGAACATCCTCGTCCTGGCGCACGTGATGGCCGCCGCACTTCGGGCACACATCGGTGTCCTCCATGAGCGCATCTTCCCAACCGCAATCCTCGCAGTAGAACACGGGGATGCGATGACCCCACCACAGCTGGCGGGAGATGCACCAGTCCTTAAGGTTCTCCATCCAGGTAAGGTAGGATTGCGTCCAGCGCTCAGGATGGAACTTGATGTTGCCGGAGGTGACGGCTTCGGTGGCCGGCCCCTTCAGCTTGTCGACGGCAACGAACCACTGCTCGGACAGCCACGGCTCCAATGCAGAGTCGCAACGGTAGCAATGCATGACCGAGTGATGATGGTCCTCAACGTGATCGAGCAGGCCGTGCTCCTCGAACCACGCCACCACGGCCTCGCGGCACTCCTCACGGCTCATGCCGGTGAACTCGCCGTAGCCCTCAACGACATGCGCCGTCTCGTCGAAGATGTTGATCTTCTCCAACCCGTGGCGCTCGCCCATGGCGAAGTCGTTGGGGTCATGGGCAGGAGTGACCTTCACGAAACCAGAGCCGAAACCCGCGTCGACATAGAAATCGGAGAAGATCGGGATTTCGCGATCCATGATGGGCAGCATGACCTTCGCGCCCACGAACTTATCCTTATCATGGTCTTTCGGAGACACCGCAACGCCCGTGTCGCCCAGCATGGTTTCGGGACGGGTGGTTGCGACCACGATGTAATCCTGGCCGTCGATAGGCTCGACCAACGGGTAGCGCAGATGCCACAGATGGCCGTCTTCCTCTTTGTACTCGGCCTCGTCATCGGCGATGGCCGTGGTGCAATGCGGGCACCAGTTCACGATGCGCTTGCCGCGATAGATCAGGTCGTCGTGATACCAATCGCAGAACACCTTGCGCACGCCCTTGGCGTAATCGTCATCCATGGTGAAGTGCGGATCGGAGAAATCAACGGAGCAGCCCATGCGCTTGACCTGCTCGACGATGAACCCGCCGTACTCGTTGGTCCAGTCCCAGCACGCATCGATAAACTTCTCGCGGCCGATCTCGCGACGCGAGATGCCCTCGGCGGCAAGCTTCTTGTCCACCTTGGTCTGCGTGGCGATGCCAGCGTGGTCCGTTCCCAGGATCCAGCGCGTGGAACGCCCGCGCATGCGGTTGAAGCGCACAAAGGTATCCTGGATGGTGTCATCCATGGCATGGCCCATATGCAGCTTGCCCGTGACGTTCGGCGGCGGGATGGTCACCGTGCAATCACCGACGCCGGCACTGCGACGGTAATAGTCGCCCTCAAGCCACTTGTCCAGCATGCGCTGCTCAACGGCGGCGGTATCGTAGGTTTTCGGCATTTCTTCCATGTTAGACGCTCATCTCCGGTTGCTCGGGAATAGAGGCGATCACCGGGGGGGTCTCCCCCGTGATATCGGTGGCGCGAACCACCACCGTCGAAGCACCTTCGTGCTCCGGCAGGTCATACATAACGTTTTGCAGCACGCGCTCGCAGATGCTGCGCAGACCGCGCGCGCCCGTGCCGTGCTCCAAAGCCTCGCGCGCGATGGCGCGAAGGGACTCGTCGGTAAACGTCAGCTCGGATTCCTCGAATTCGAACATGCGCTTGTACTGCTTGACCAACGCGTTCTTCGGCTCGGTCAGGATGCGCACCAGATCATCCTCGGAAAGCTCGGACAAGCTGGTGACGACCGGGATGCGGCCGACGAATTCGGGGATCATGCCGAACTTGTTAAGATCCTCAGGCAGAACCTGCGCAAGCAGCGCGGCATCCGCGTGTTTTTTCGACTCGGGCATATCGGCATTGAAGCCCAAGCCCGACTTGCCGACGCGCTCGGCGATGATGTCCGCCAAGCCCACGAACGCACCGCCCAGGATGAACAGGATGTTGGTGGTGTCGATATGGATAAGCTCCTGCTGAGGATGCTTACGGCCGCCCTGCGGCGGCACGGACGCCTCGGTGCCCTCCACGATCTTGAGCAGCGCCTGCTGAACGCCTTCGCCGGACACATCGCGCGTGATGGAAAGGTTCTCAGCCTTACGGGCCACCTTGTCGATCTCGTCGATGTAGATGATGCCGATCTCGGCTCGCTCGATATTGAAATCAGCAGCCGTGATGAGCTTGAGCAGGATGTTCTCGACGTCCTCGCCGACATAACCGGCCTCGGTGAGCGTGGTCGCATCCGCGATGGCGAACGGAACCTGCAGCGTACGGGCGAGCGTTTGGGCAAGCAGCGTTTTGCCGGAGCCCGTAGGCCCCAACAACATGATGTTCGATTTCGCGAGCTCGACATCGCCTTCCTTGGCCTGCTCGCCAAGGCTGATGCGCTTGTAATGGTTATACACCGCAACGGACAAAGCCCGTTTCGCAGCCTCCTGCCCCACTACATGCTCGGACAATTCGGCATACAGCTCATGAGGCGTAGGGAGCTGCGAGAGCACGAGCTCGGGGCTAGGCGCCGCGGCTTGCTCCATATGAGCCTCTACAACCCTGTCGTTACCGGCTTCGCCCATGGCGGGCACCTGCAAACCCAGGTCGCGCATCATGGCGTCAGCGCATACGGAGATGCACTCATCGCAGATATAGATGCCGTTCGGGCCCGAGATCATGGCCGCAACCTGATGCGGATGCTTACCGCAGAATGCGCACACGATGTCCTTTGGGTCCTTGCCCGCGTATTGATCGTCGTGTCTATCGTTCATCGAGATTATCGTTCCTATTCAGATTTGGCCATTGCCGCACGGGACGTGACGATACGGTCGACAAGGCCGTACTCGAGAGCCTGCTCGGCGGTCATGTAATTGTCGCGTTCGGTGTCGCGCTGGATGGTTTCCAGAGACTGACCGGTGTTATCGGCCAGGATCTTGTTCAGGCGCTGGCGAGTTTTCAGCATGAAGTCTGCCACGATGGCGATCTCGGTCTGCTGACCCTGAGCCCCACCAGAAGGCTGATGGATGAGCACCATGGAATTGGGCAGGCACAGACGCTTGCCCTTCGCGCCGTTGGACAGCAACACGGCCGCCATGGAAGCGCATTCGCCCAAGCAGATGGTGGAAACGTCGCACTTGATGAAGTTCATGGTATCAAGGATGCCCAGACCAGCGGTCACGCTGCCGCCCGGGGAGTTGATGTAGAGGCTGATGTCCTTTTCAGGATCAGCCGACTCCAGATGAAGCAGCTGCGCGACAACGGAGTTGGCCACCTGGTCGTCGATCTGCTCGCCCAAGAAGATGATGCGCTCGTTGAGCAGGCGGGAATAGATATCGTAGCTGCGCTCGCCACGCGGCGACTGCTCCACAACGTAGGGGATCAGAGCAGAATGTGGGTTGAAACTCATGTAAGCCTCGCTTCTCTTGAAAAGCCGCCGCAGCGGCCAAAAGGTTTGATAGCTATAGTGCGGCAACATGGCCGCGCGCGCAAGCGCTATGACGCATTCATGGAGTAACCACAGCCCGCCCAGGCGTGCGCACGATCACGCGCGCACCTCCTGGGCGGGCTGAAAATGGCTGACAGCTTGTGCTATTCGGCGTCGTCGGCCTTGGCAGCCTTCTTAGCGGTCTTCTTGGCCGGCTTCTCGTCGGCGGCCTTCGGCTGAACCTCGGTAACAACCGCCTTGTCCATCAGGTCCATGACGGCCTTCGTGCGCAGCACGCCCTCGCGCACCATGTGAAGCTGGCCGTTCTTGCGCCAATCCTCTTCCAGGGCAGCCGGATCCTCGACGCCGGACTTCACGAACTCCATGGTGACATCGGCGTCGGAGACCTGCATGTCGAAATGACGTGCCCAGGCATCCAGAGCCAGGTCCTGCTTGACGTTGTCAGCGGCCTGCAGCTTGATGTCGTCCTTGAAGTTCTCGGCCTTCAGGCCCATCTGCTGCAGATAGGCGTCGAAGGACATGCCGGAAGCCTGCAGCTGCTGGAACAGCTCCTGCAGCAGGTTAGCCTCGGCAGCCTCGGCCATGGCAGCGGGAACCTCGACATCCATGCGCTCGATGAGCTTGTTCAGGCAAGCGCGCTCCTTCAGGCCCGGCAGCATGGACTTCTTCTGAGCGGTCAGGCTCTCGGCCAGACGAGTGCGCAGGTCCTCGACGCTCTCGAAGCCCAGGGTCTCCTTGACCCACTCATCGGTGACCTCGGGGAGGATCTTCTTGCGGACGGCCTTGACCTCGACGTCGAAGTGGATCTTCTCGGTCTTGTCCTTGAGGGCGCGCAGCAGAACGGGCGGGTTGGCCGGCATGTCTAGGTCGAACTCTGCGGTCTGGCCCTTCTTCAGGCCCACCAGCTTCTCCTCGAACTCCTCGGGCAGAAGGCCGGCGCCCATGGTGTAGGGGCGCTCCTCGGTGGACAGGCTCTCGATGGCCTCGCCCTTGTCGTCGGTGGACTTCATGGCGATGGTCAGCTCGGAGTCGACCTTGACCTTGGTGTTGGCCGGGGCATCCTTGAACGTGAAGTAATGCTCGCGGAAGTGCTCGATCTGATCTTCGATCTCCTCATCGGTGGCCTCTTCGCCGGGAAGCTCGATCTCGACGGGCTCGTAGCTGTCCAGCTCGACCTCGGGCTTGCACTCGATGGTGAAGGTGTAGGAATACTCCTTGCCGTCCTCGACCAGGCCGGGCTCCTCAGCGAACTCAGGCTTGCTGATCGGGAACAGGCCCTTTTCGTCGATGGCGATGGGGGAAAGCCCGTTCACCACTTCGTCGGCGACGGAAGCGCGGACGGCATCCTTGCCCAGAGCGTTGTCGATAATGGGACGCGGGGCCTTGCCCTTGCGGAACCCGGGGAAGTTGTACTTGTTAGCGAATTCCTTATACGTATTCTTGATACGGGCGTCGACGTCCTTGGCATCGAGGGTGATGGTCACCTTCGCGCGGTTGCCCTCAAGAGCCTCAACTTTAGTTTCCACGTAGCTATCCTCCATCGTTACTTGCTCATAGGTGCTATAGCGCACCGACCTGTTATTATGGCACATTCCACCCGCTCGATAAAGCTAAGGTCCCGCGTTCACGAACGAACCACGGAAACGCAAGCATCGGCCGCGCAATGGGACGCGTGAAAACCACCGCGCCGCTTGCCACATTTGCCTACCAAAACGAACCTGTTCAGGGTATCATAACTATATCTGAAAACGCACACTCAACGCACCAGAGGAAATCATCATGGCTTCCATCGAATTGAACATCCTGCAAGAGCGGGAACTTGGCCGCTTGCTTGATTACGAACGCGCAACCTGCACCGTCGACGGCGAGCTGGTGTATCGCTGCGCATTCCCGTTGCGTCCCGACGATGATCTGCAGCGCGAGCTGATCGAACGAGGCGCGCTCGCCAAGCGTCCGGACGATCGCCGAGGCACTGTGGTAGCCATCACCACCGACGGCTACTCCTACTTCCCCGCCAAGCGCAAGGAGCAGGAAGAGCGCAACCGAGATAAGCATCATGACACCCGGCTTGTGGGTCTTTCGGCTTGCTTCGCTGCTGCATGCGTGATCATCGGTTTTTTGTTGGGCAGGTTTGTGGGATAACTCGCAATCCCCTCTTCCGTAAACGATTAAGGGCGCTTAGGCGCCCTTTTTCATTGCCCGCACCTATAAACCCCGCATAACACAATCGAGCGTCATTGACAGCGCCACATAAGGCGTGCCCCTTGTTGGTGCATGCTTGTCGCAACCGTTTCCGCCCTTGGAGGTTTTCGATATCGGTCAACGGCATCCAGTGACCATCCCAACCCAAAACCCTCCTAAGCGAACCCCGAACGCCAACCGCCACACGCAGGGCGCGCCCAAATGCCGGACCGGACATCAAATCAGGACCACCCGCATAGCGGGTGGTTTGCTCTTAGGGTATAACCCATGGAAG
>NZ_CABQJR010000033.1 GCF_902464545.1 uncultured Senegalimassilia sp. | reverse complement strand
CGTGCGCATGGTCGTCGAGGAGCTGCGCAACGAGCGCGTCGACGTCATCCAGTGGGATGAGGACCCTGCCCGCTATGTGGCAAACGCCCTTTCCCCGGCTAAGGTCGATCGCGTCCTGGTCGACGAGGAGAACAACTACGCAACCGTCATCGTGCCCGACGACCAGCTGTCGCTGGCCATCGGCAAGGAGGGCCAGAACGCCCGCCTGGCCGCGCGTCTGACCGGCTGGCACATCGACATCAAGTCCGCCAGCTTCACCGGCGCCCCGCTTCCGAAGACCGAGAACATGCTCATCGACGAGGATGACCTCGAGGACGAGGAGGAGCTGTGCGCTTACGTTGACGAAAACGGCGTCCGCTGCCGCAACCATGCCCGTCCCGACAGCTGCTTCTGCGGCATTCACGACGGCCTGGACGAGGAATAGGCGTCACATATGGCAACGGCAACCAACACGGGCAAACGACAACGCAGCTGCATCGCCTGCGGCGCGCAGGCCGATAAAACGGGCCTGCTGCGCATCGTACGCACCCCTGAGGGGGCCGTTGCGTTCGATGCCACCGGCCGCGCACCGGGTAGGGGCGCCTATGTGTGCTCCGCGGAATGCTTCGCAGCCGCGTGCAAGAGGAACAAGCTCGACCGAGCGCTTAAGGCGACGCTCGGCAGCGATGATTACGACCGGATCGCCGCCGATATCGCCGCGCACGCGCGCGATGCGAGGGAAATGTAGAGGAGTGGTATATGGCCAGCATGCGAGTACATGAGTTGGCGAAGGAGTTCAACATGTCCAGCAAGGACATGCTCGATAAGCTCCACGAAATGAAGATCACCGCGAAAAGCCATGCCAGCATGCTGGCTGAGTCCGATGTGGAGAAGGTTCGCCAGAACCTGTCCCCTGAGATCAAGGAGCGCGCGGGCGAGCTTCCGGCCGAAGAGGCCAAGCAGCTCGCCGAGGAGCGCGCCGAGGCCAAGCGCCAGCAGGCCGAGGCAGAGCGCGCCCGCCGCGAGGCCGTCGAGCAGGAGCGCGCGGCCCGCGAGGCAGAGCGCGCCAAGCGCGCTGAAGAGGGCGGTTCTGCGTCCAGGCCTGCTGCCGCCAAGCCGCAGGCCAAGAAGGTGACCAATAATCCCTTCGAGAGCCTTGCAAGCCAGATCGAATCCGAGAAGGAGCGCGTGGCCCGCGAGGCCGCCGAGCGCAAGGCCCGCGCCCGCGCCGCCGCCATGGCCAAGGAGGTCGCCAAGAAGCAGGCCGTCGAGGAGGCGCTGCGCAACCGCAATTCCAAGGGTTCGGCCCATAAGCCCGCAGCCGCGGCGCCCAAGCGCCAGGCACCGGTGCTCGGCGCCCGCAAGTCAAGCTTCGACAGCCTGCTCTCCCAGATCGAGTCCGAGAAGCAGCGCATCGAGAAGCAGAAGGCCGAGCAGCCCGCCCGCGGCGCCGATGCCAACAAGCAGCAGCGCGGCTCCCGCAAGCACGGCAAGAAGGGCATGCACGTCGAGCAGCACGTGCCCGAGCTCGAGCAGCAGGCTTCGGGCGAGGACCGCTACGCCCAGATGGCCGTGAAGGCCGAGGAGTTGCAGCGCGACAAGGTGCTCGCCGAGGCGCGTGCAGCCGTCGCCGCCGCCAACTCCCATGAGGGCGAGGGTCGTCGTAAGAAGCGCAAGCAGAAGCGCGAGGCCGAGGCCCGCGAGCGCATGGAGATGGAGGCCATCGAGCGCGGCCTCGATCCGAGCCTCGTGCTCGACGATTCCGTCGTCGAGATCCCGCAGGGTTCCACCGTGGCCAAGTTCGCCGAGCTGCTCGGCGTGCAGCCCAACGACGTCATCAAGCGCTTGTTCATGCTCGGCCAGGTGCTCACGCTCACCCAGTCCATGTCCGACGAGCTCGTCGAGCTCATCGCCGATGACATGGGCCGCAAGGTTCGCGTCGTGTCCCCCGAAGAGGAGTTCGCCATCGTCTACCACGATAGCGACGAGGACCTCAAGCCGCGTCCGCCCGTCGTCACCGTCATGGGCCACGTCGACCACGGCAAGACGTCGCTGCTCGACGCCATCCGCCACACCGGCGTCGCCGAGGGCGAGGCCGGCGGCATCACGCAGCACATCGGCGCCTCGGTCGTGCGCATCGGCGATCGCCAGATCACCTTCATCGACACGCCCGGCCATGAGGCCTTCACGGCCATGCGCGCCCGCGGTGCCCAGGTGACCGACGTCATCGTCCTGGTCGTCGCCTCCGACGACGGCGTCATGCCGCAGACCATCGAGGCAATCAACCACGCCAAGGCCGCAAACGTGCCGATCGTGGTGGCCGTCAACAAGATCGACAAGCCCGGCGCCAACCCCGACCGTGTGCGCCAGGAGCTCGTCGAGTACGGCGTCATCCCCGAGGACTGGGGCGGACAGAACATGTTCGTCAACGTTTCGGCTAAGAAGAAGCTGCACATCGACGACCTGCTCGAGACCATCCTGCTGCAGGCCGACGTGCTCGAGCTTCGCGCCAACCCCGATGCGCTTGCCTCCGGCTTCGTCATCGAGGCCAACCTCGACAAGGGCCGCGGCCCTGTGGCCACCGTGCTCGTGCAGCGCGGCACGCTGCATCCGGGCGACACCGTCGTCGCCGGCACGTCCTACGGACGCGTCCGTGCGTTGGTCGACCCCCGCGGTCAGCACGTCGAGGGCGCCGCTCCTTCCTACCCGGTCGAGATCCTGGGCCTGAACAGCGTCCCGGTCGCCGGCGACGAGTTCCGCGTGTTCGAGGACGAGCGCGATGCCCGCAAGCTGGCCGAGGAGCGCGCTCTGCGCGCACGCCTGGCCGAGCAGGAGACCAAGTCGCACATGAACCTGGATGACCTGTTCAACCGCATTGAGGAGGGCAAGCAGACCGACCTGAACCTTATCGTGAAGGCCGACGTGCAGGGCTCCATCGAGGCGCTGCGCGACGCGTTCAACAAGATGGATCAGTCCGAGGTCAAGATCAACATCGTGCACTCCGCGGTCGGCGGCATCACCGAGACCGACGTCACGCTGGCTGCGGCCTCCGACGCCATCATCATCGGCTTCAACGTGCGCCCGACCGGCAAGTCCAAGCAACAGGCCGAGAAGGAGAAGGTCGACATCCGCCTGTACCGCGTCATTTACCAGGCTATCGAGGACATCAATGCGGCTCGCGTGGGTCTGCTCAAGCCCGAGATCGTCGAGGAGGACACCGGTACCGCCGAGGTTCGCGAGACCTTCAAGGTCCCGAAGGTGGGCACCATCGCCGGTTGCTACATCACCGACGGCGAGCTGCACCGCGACGATAAGATCCGCCTCGTGCGCGAAGGCACCGTCATCTTCGAGGGCGAGCTTGCATCCCTGAAGCGCTTCAAGGACGACGTGAAGGCCGTCAAGCAGGGTTACGAGTGCGGCATCGGCATCGCCGGCTATCAAGACCTCAAGGTCGGCGACACTATCGAGGGCTACACCATCAAGGAAGTTGAGCGCACCGAGTAATCAGCGTTAGCCGCCTGCAAAGGCGGCACGCGCTCGGCGTTTGAAAGGGCTCCGGCATTCGATCCGGCTCCCGACGCCGCAAGACATGTTCCCGTGTGCACGGGTCTTGCGGTGACGGGGCGGATTCGAGGCCGGGGCCCTTCTCGCTACCTTCGAGGTGCCCTATACTTCATGTATCCAAACCTGATCCTTCAGAGGAGCTGTATCTATGAAGCAAGGTTCCACCAACCGTAAAGTCAATCAGCAGGCGCGCGAGGTCATCGCGTCCATTCTGCTGTTCGAGATCTCCGACCCGCGCCTGTCGCTGGTCACCATCACGGGCTGCGAGGTCAGCTACGACCGCAGCGTCTGCAACGTCTTCTACACCGCCGATCGTGGCGAATACGAGGAAGTCGCCGAAGCCTTCGAGAAGGCCTCGGGCCGCATCCGCTCGCTTATGGCGCGTCAGCTTTCCTGGCGCGTGGCGCCTGCGCTGCGCTTCATCCTGGATAAATCCGTGGATGAGGCCGAGCGCATCGCGTCGGCGCTTGAGCGTGATGCCGAGCGTAATCGCGAGTCTGCCGCCATCGCCGCAGAGCGCGAGGCCATCGAGGCGGCTGAAGAAATCGATCAGGAATAGCGGGGGAGCGCCGCTATGACCGTAACCCCTCAAACGAACTGCTCGCTCGAGCAGCTTGCCGATGCTTTGCGTGCGCTCGATGACTTCGTCATCTGCGGCCATGTCAGCCCCGATGGCGACTGTCTGGGCTCGCAGCTCGGTCTTGCCGCCGTGTTGCGCCAGCTTGGCAAGCGCGTGACCTGCGTGCTGGTCAAGGACGAGCCCATCGAGGAGAACCTGTTGCATCTGCTGCCGGGAGCCGTCGATATGGTGCCGGCGTGCGAATATGACGGCCCAGTCGGAGCCTTCGTCGGCGTGGATGTTCCCACGCGCGAGCGCATCGGCCAGGCGGCGTGCAGCATCCTCGATCGCGCGCAGGCCTCGTTCACCATCGATCACCATGCGGTCGACGAGCGCATGTGCGAAATGGCCTACGTCGACCCCGATGCCGCCTCCACCACCTTGCTCATCTGGGAGCTTTCGGGGATGCTCGGCGTCTCGCGTTCCGGCGATCTGGTCACGTGCTGCTACACGGGGCTGGTCACCGATACCGGTCGCTTCCAGTATCAGAACACCGATGCCCGTTGCATGCGCCTCGCATCTCAGATGGTCGAGGAGGGTGCCGACCCGGCATCCATTTCGCGCGCGGTGTTCCAGAACCGCACGCTTGCCTCCATGCAGCTTGAAGCTCAGGCGATCTCGCGCGCAGAGTTCCATGAGCGGGAAGGGTTCGCCATCAGCTACCTTACGCTCGAGGACTTCGCCCGTTTCGGAGCCGTGAAATCGGATGCCGAGCCGGTCATCAACGCGCTGCGCTCGATAGCTGGCGTCAACGTCGCCTGTATGCTTCGCCAGCATGAGGACTGCATCCGAGGCAGCCTTCGCGCGAAAGACGATACCGATGTGTCCGCTATCGCTCGGGCGTTCGGTGGCGGCGGGCACGTTGCCGCGGCAGGCTTCACCATGCATGACAGCATGCAGGAGGCCGTGGATCAGGTGCGCGCGGCGCTGCAAGAGGCGGTGTGCGCCAGGTGAAGCGAGGAGAATCCGGGCTGTCGCTGGTAGTCGGCGTCGACAAGCCCAGCGGCATGACGTCCCACGACGTGGTCAATCGCTGCCGCCGCATCTTCGGTGAGAAGCGCGTCGGCCATACGGGCACGCTCGATCCGCTGGCAAGCGGTGTGCTGCCCATCTGCATCGGCCCTGCCACCAGGTTAGGCGCTTATCTGACCGGGCACGACAAAGCATATCGGGCCACCATCGCGTTCGGCGTTGGGACTGATACCGACGACTGCGAGGGTGCGGTCACGCGCACCGGTGAAGCGCCGGTGGAAGTCGGTGACCGTTGCTTTGCGGAGCAAGCGGTCGAGCAGATGCTCGGGCCGCAGAAGCAGATGCCTCCGGCGTATTCCGCCATCAAGGTAAACGGGAAGAAGTCCTACGAAGCTGCCCGCGAAGGCCATATCATCGAGCTTTCCCCGCGCGATATCGAGGTGTATTCGGCGGAGCTCATCGCCGTTCGTCCGGGCGTTGGAGAGCAGCTTCCCGAGTGGGATGTCGAGTTCCGCGTGTCGAAGGGCACCTATATCCGCGCGTTGGCGCGCGACCTTGGCCATAAGATCGGGTGTCCTGCTCATCTGGCTGCGCTCAGGCGCCTGGAGGTCGGCGGCCTCACGCTTGACGAGTGCGTGCCGCTCGAGGCGCTTGAGGAGCTTAAGTTGCGTGCCGCCTTGGACCCGGTGCGTTTGCTAGGCGTCCGCTTCGCTTACGTGGAGGGCGCCGCCGCCCAGGCTGTGGGCAACGGCAATGCGCTCCGTGCGGCCGATTGCCAGCTGTTCGAGCGCAGGCGCACCACGGCCCAGGCCGAGATGTGTGCTTGCACCGCCGGCGTGCGTGAAAGCGCGCAAGCTCCGCAAGAGGGCGAGGTTATCGCGGTCATCAGCCAGAACAAGGTTGTGGCCTTGTATCAGTACGACAGCAGGCGTGCATCGTTCAAGGCATGCTGCGTGTTCCAGACGGGGGTGCTTCGTGGCGCAGATCTATAAGGCCGACGAAACGTTCGATCGCGGGTATTTCCAAGGCGCCTCGTGCGCGTTCGGCGTGTTCGATGGCGTGCATCGGGGTCATAGGTTCCTTTTGTCGTGTGCGCAGGATACCGCGCGCGAAAACGGCGGGAAGTCCATCGCGCTCACGTTCGACATCGATCCCGACGAGATGTTCCATGCGCAGCGTCTCCGTAAGCTCATGTCGAACGAGGAGCGCTTGGAGATGCTCGCGCAAACCGGCGTCGATGCGGTGGTCGCCCTTCCGTTCACGCGCGAGTTTGCGGCCAGCTCGCCCGAGGAATTCCTGGTCCGCACGTTCGGCACCGGCGTTCCCGCACATTTGCACGTGGGTTTCGATTTTCATTTCGGGGCGAAAGCCGCCGGCTCGGTGCCGGAGCTGCGCACGTGGGCCGATCGCCACGGCATGCAGGTGCATGCCCATGATCTGAAAAGCGAGGATGGCGCCCCCATCACCGCCACGCGCATTCGTTTGCTGTTGGCGGACGGGAAGCTCGACGAAGCGAATCATCTGCTTGGGCGTCCGTATTTCATGACGAGCATTGTGCGCCCCGGTCGCGGTGAGGGAGCTGATATGGGTATCCGTACCGCGAATCTCGAGGTTCCCGACCAGATGCGCCCGCTTTCCGATGGCGTGTACGCGGCATATGCGCACGTCGACGGCAAGCGCTATAAGGCCGCGGTGAACGTGGGCGTTGCGGCAACCTTCGCCGATCGGGCCACGGCAACCTGCGAGGCCCATATCCTCGACTTCGACGGCGATATCTATGGCCAGTACATGAAGGTCGAGTTCATGAAGTGGCTTCGCCCGATGCGCGCCTTCGACGATATCTCCGAGCTCATCGCTGCTGTGCAGGCCAACATCGATTGGGTGCGCGAAAACCTGTAGCGTTCGCCGAGAGGATTCATGCCTTGTAGGCGGGGCAACGTTGGCTAGGTGTTGTAAACCTGTAGGGAGGGACTGCGGTCGAGCGGCTATCGCTGTTCGACTATCCCTTTCGAGCCATAGTGCGCTGAATCCGGTAGGGTGTTTGTTGCCCGCGTTCGCATGATTCGTGGAATTGCTTTCACGGCGCTTTCATCCCGGCTCGCGCATCCTTCTCTTCGTGAAAACTAAAAAAGAAGCGACCCGATCGGGTCGCTTCTTTTTTACGGTGATATGGGTTGTGACCCTTACACGATGCCCTGGGTCATCATAGCGTCGGCGACCTTCAGGAAGCCGGCGATGTTGGCGCCCATGACGAAGTTGCCCTCATGGCCGTACTTTTTGGCGGTGTCGTCCACGTTGTGGAACATGCCGCGCATGAGCTGCTCGAGCTTGCCGTCGACCTCTTCGAAGGTCCAGCTCAGGTGCTCGGCGTTCTGGCTCATCTCCAGGCCGGAGACCAGCACGCCGCCGGCGTTGGCAGCCTTGCCGGGCATGAAGGCCACGCCGTTTTCCTGCAGGTACTCGGTGGCGTCGAGCGTGGTGGGCATGTTCGCGCCCTCGCCGACCACCTTGCAGCCGTTGGCAACCAGGGCCTTGGCGTCGTCGAGGTGCAGCGTGTTCTCGCGTGCGCAGGGCAGGGCGATATCGCAGGGAAGCTGCCACACGCCGCGGCCGTCGCCCTCGTGCCAGGTTGCGTTCGGACGCTCGTCGACGTACATGGCCAGGGACACGCCCTTGTCATGGCCGGAGCGCTTCTTGTTGTAGACGTGCTCGAGCACCTGGTAGTCGATGCCGTCGGGGTCCTCGACCCAACCCTTGGTGTCGGAGCAAGCCAGAACTTTGCCGCCAAGCTGGGAAACCTTCTGAACGGCGTAGATGGCGACGTTGCCGGAGCCGTGCACGACGACGTTCTTGCCTTCGAAGGAGTCGCCGTTGGACTTCAGGTACTCGTCGACGAAGTACACCAGGCCGTAGCCGGTGGCCTCGGTACGGGCCAGCGAGCCGCCGAAGGACAGGCCCTTACCGGTGAGCACGCCGGTCCACTCGTTGCGCAGGCGCTTGTACTGGCCGAACATGTAGCCGACCTCGCGGCCGCCAACGCCCAGGTCGCCAGCCGGCACGTCGGTGTTCGGGCCGATGTGGCGGGAGAGCTCGTTCATGAATGACTGGCAGAAGCGCATGATCTCGTTGTTGGACTTGCCCTTCGGGTCGAAGTCTGAGCCGCCCTTGCCGCCGCCCATGGGAAGGGTGGTCAGAGCGTTCTTGAAGATCTGCTCGAAGCCCAGGAACTTCAGCATGCCGAGCGTAACGGTGGGGTTAAAGCGCAGGCCGCCCTTGTAGGGGCCGATGGCGGAGTTGTACTCCACGCGGAAGCCGCGGTTGACCTGTACCTTGCCGGAGTCGTCGACCCACGGGACGCGGAACTGGATGATGCGCTCGGGTTCGATGATGCGCTCAAGCAGGGCCGCCTCCTCGAACTCCGGATGGGCGTCGAGTGCCGGCTGCAGGGTGCCCAGAATCTCGGTGGCTGCCTGGATGAACTCGGGCTGCTCGGCGTTTTTCGCCTTGACCTGCTCGATGATGCGCTCAGCGTAAGTCATTGCGTGAACCTCCTAGCGGATGAAATGTTGTGTTAACGGGTTGCATTATAGGATTCGGAAATCACTCGAAACGGTATATTAACGAAGCCGAAACAAAGGGCGGCGACCTGCGGCGGACGGGCGTTTGCTCGGCGCGGGCGGCTTGCCTTGCGAGGCGGCGGGCCCGCTTTTACGTGGTCCGGATGTGCGTGCGGCGGGTCGCCTGCGCTCAGCTAAGCTGTTTGCTTGCAACGTCGCGCAATCGGCATTGCGCTTTGCCGGTGTGCATGCAATGGGCGGTTCATGAGGGTTATCTGAAGGCGCCCATCCACATGCTCTGTGATTCGTCCTGGGGCTACAATCCCATATCCGCGCAAAGGGAAAAGGGAAGGAAGCGCTTGGTTCATGACAAGGTTCGTGGATAACAAGCTTACGCTGCGGGAATGGTTGCCGCTGATCGGCATTACCGTTTCCGCGTTCATTTTCAACACTTCGGAGTTCATGCCGGTAGGCCTTCTGACCGGCATCGGCGCCTCGTTCGGGACGAGCGAGGGCGTGACGGGGCTGATCATCTCGGTGTACGCCTGGGCGGTCATGCTGCTTTCGCTTCCCCTTATGATATTGGGTTCCCGTTTGGCGTTTCGGCCGCTTATGCTCTTGGTCATCGGCGTGTTCTGCGCCGGGCAGGCGCTTTCGGCCCTGGCGCCCAGCTATGGTCTGCTCATGGCAGCGCGTTTGGTGGTCGCCTGCGCCCATTCGGTGTTCTGGGCCATTGCAGCTCCCGTGGCGGTGAAAGTCGTCGACGAGAGGCACGCGCCTATGGCCGTTAGCGCCGTGGTCACCGGCTCGGCGCTTGCCATGGTGGTTGGGTTGCCGCTTGGGCACATGGTGGGGCTTTGGTTGGGCTGGCGGCAGACCTTCGGCTGCGTGTGCGCGGTAAGCGCGCTGGTGCTGGCGTACTTGACGGTGGTGTTCCCGAAGATTCCGGCCAGCAAGCCCTTCACGCTCAAGCAGCTTCCCAGCATTTTGCGGAACAAGGTGCTCATGGGCATCTTCATCGTGACTGCTTTGTACGCCATGGGGTACTACACGGGTTATAGCTATATCGAGCCGTTCTTGCTGCAGGTTGGCGGTATGGACGAGCAAGTCGTCACCATGGCGTTGGTGGCCTTCGGCATCGCAGGGCTCGTCGGAAGCGCGATATGCTCGCGGTTTTATCGCGGCCATCGCTGGGCCTTCGCTGTGTGGGTCGTCGCGGGTGTGGCGTTGGCGCTTGCGCTCCTGCGTCCTGCCGCCCTCGGAGTGGCAGGCGTGTTCGCCGAGTGCATGCTATGGGGCATCGCCGGATCGGGGTATTCCATCGTCTATCAGGCCGAGATCATCAAGTTCGCAAGCGATGGAGAGCAGACGGTTGCCATGGCCATCTTCTCCGGCATCTTCAACCTCGGTATCGGCACCGGCAGCTTCATCGGCGGGGGCGTGTGTACGTTCGGGACCATCGCCGATGTGGGTTTCGTGGGGGCCTTCATCGCGTTCCTCGCCTTGCTGTACTGCGCCTTCGTGCTGATCAAGCACATGAAAGCTCAGGGCTCGAGGTAGGGCGCGAGAACAATTGTTCGAAAATCATCGCATCGATATAGAACAGGCGTTCCCTATTTGATATACTCCTCGTTATGGATTCTATGACGACATATCGCGCAATGGACAGGCTCGGTGAAGAGCCGCAGCTCAATGCGGCCCAGCAGCAGGCCGTTACGGCAACGGAAGGCTACGTGCGCGTCATCGCGGGTGCCGGCACGGGGAAAACGGCTGCGCTGACGCAACGATTCGCATATTTGGTCAACGAGCTGGGCATCCTGCCGGGCAACATCCTGTGCGTCACCTTCACGAACAAGGCTGCCAACGAAATGCGCAGGCGTATCCGTCGTCTTACCGGCGATCACGACACCGGCTACATCAATACGTTCCATGGCTTCTGCGTTTCAGTTCTTCAGGAAGATTCCCATGCCGTACGGTATCCGAAAAGCTTTCTGGTGCTCGACAACGCCGACATCGATGCCATGCTGCAGACCATTTATGAAGAACGAGGCCTTACGTTGCGCGATATGACGTTTTCGGCAGCGCGCGACATGATCGAGATGCAGAAGCTAAAAGAGCACCCCAACTACTATCTGGACATGCTCGAATGGCCTATCGCGCAGCTGCGTGAACGGTATGTACAGGCCGATGATGTGCGGGACATCGTCTTCTATGGGTATCTTTATCAGGAACGGAAGTGTTTCGGTCTCGATTACAACGACTTGATCGTATTCACGCTCTACATGTTCGAGCGGTTCCCTGATATCTGCCTCAAATGGCAGCAGCGGTTGGAATACATCATGATCGACGAGTTCCAGGATATCGATGCGCTGCAATATCAGCTCATGGAGGTGCTGCAGGGCTATCACAAGAACTTGTTCGTGGTCGGCGATCCCGATCAAACCATCTATACGTGGCGCGGCGCGGACGTGAAGCTGCTGCTTGATTTCGATAAGCGCTTTCCCGGTACGCACACCATCATGATGCTTGAGAACCACCGTTCAGTGCCTCAGGTGCTTGCGGTGGCGAATTCGCTTATCGCGAAAAACCATATGCGCATCCCGAAGGACCTTGTCGCCGCACGACGTTCGTTCGGCCCAACGGTCTGGCATCATGCCGTATCGCCCCAGGCCGAAGCGGCGTGGATCGCCGAAGGCGTAGCTGCATTGCATGGCAAGGGGGTTGCTTATCGCGATATGGCGGTGCTGTATCGCGCGCATTACGCATCGCGTTCGGTCGAGGAGGCGTTTCTCGATGCGGATATCCCATATTCGCTGTTCAGCGGTGTGCCCTTTTTCGGCAGAAGCGAGATCAAGGATGCGCTGTGCTACCTGCGTCTCATCGCGGTAGGGGATGACTTGGCATTTTTGCGCGTGGCTAACGTGCCCAAGCGCAATCTCGGCCAACGTCGCATGGCGTATCTGCAGCAGTATTGCGACGAACATGGATGCACCATGCTGCAGGCCCTTGAGGCAACGTACGAGGGTGACATCTTCAAACGCACGAAGGCGAAACAGTTAGTAGCATTGGTGCATGGTTTTCGCAGGTCCGTTGAGGGCCGCCCGGTGTCGGAGGTGCTCTCGGCGCTGCTCGACGAGAGCGGCTACGAGCAGATGCTGCGCACCGAGGGAAGCCAGGAGCGGCTCGATAACCTTGCCGAACTGAAGCAGTCGGTATACGAGTTCGAGGCAACATGCGGCGAGGAGGTTACCATCGACCACTATCTGCACCACGTAGCCTTGCTCTCCAATGCCGATATTGCGGATGCGTCGAAGGATAACGTGCGCCTTATGACCATCCATGCTGCCAAGGGCCTGGAGTTCAGCCACGTCTTCGTTTGCTCGCTGTCCGAAGGCGTGCTGCCCTCGCGTAAAACGCGTACGGTCGAGGCCATGGAGGAGGAGCGTCGCCTCGCGTTCGTGGCATTCACGCGCGCCAAGGACGGGCTGTACCTTACCGAGGCCGAGGGTTTCGGCCATCAGGGAGCGCCGCGGTATCCTTCGCGGTTTCTCCTCGATATCGACCCATCGGCCTTGGAGTTTTCAAATGGGCCTGCTGACTCCCAGCTCGATGACGCTCGCTGCGCTTATGAGGCGACCGATCGTTGGATCGCCGACATGGCCGGGCAGGCTTCCATCAAACCGGGCACGCGCGTTGCCCATAAAGCGTTCGGGCAGGGCGTTGTGCAAGGCATCGACGAGCAGAAACGCGCCTACATCATCGAATTCGATGATTTGGATACGCCGCGTTGCATTTCGTTTCGCGTCAAGCTGGAGGTAGTGTGAGCAAACCGGAGGAATTCCAACGATATAGCCGAACCTCGGGTTTCACCGAAGGCGGTTCGGGAAAGGCGCAGGGTATCGCCGGGGACGAGGGCGTTCGCGTCCCGGAAGGGGAGACGTTCGAGCAGAAGCTCGCGCGCATCAAGCGCGAGCTTGATGCGGTGCCAACCCTTCCTGGCGTGTATCTATGGAAAGACAAGCATGGGCAGGTCATCTACGTCGGCAAGGCGAAACAGCTTCGTGCGCGCATGCGCCAATATGTCAACTTCCAGGATGAGCGCGCGAAGATCCCGCTACTCGTCGAGCAGATCTGCACGTTCGAGTACATCGTGGTCGGCAACGAGCACGAGTCCTTGGTGCTCGAGAAGAACCTCATCAACCAGCACGCCCCCTGGTTCAACGCCGACTTCAAGGACGATAAATCCTACCCGTTTATCGCCATCACGAAAGGCGATGTGTTCCCTGCCATCAAGTACACGCGCGAGAAGCATCGCGCCGACACGCGCTATTTCGGCCCCTATACCGATAGCCGCGCCGCTCGCCGCATGGTCGACATCGCGCGGCGGGTGGTGCCGTTGTGCTCGTCGAGCTGTGCTGATTGGCGTTCGCTGAAGCGCAAGCTGGAAAAAGATCCGCTCGCTTGTCTGGCTGCTGACGCCCGCCCGTGCTTCGATGCGCATGTGGGCTTGGGGCCTGGGGCGTGCTGCGGTCGCGTCACGCCTGAGCAATATGCAGCCAATGTCAGCCGGATCGAGCGTTTCCTCTCGGGCAACCATCGGGAGTTCGTGGAAGAGCTTTCCCGTGAAATGCAAGAGGCCGCTTCAGAGCTCGATTTCGAGCGGGCCGGTCGTATCAAAGCTCGAATCGACACCATAAACAGCTTATGCGATAAGCAGCATGCGGTAAGCTCGCGCAACCTCGATGCTGACGTCATCGGCTTTTTCCGGGAGGAGACCATTGCGGGTGTGCACGTGCTCATGGTGCGCGAGGGACGCATCATCAACAGCAACGAGTTCGTGTTCAACCGCGGTAACGACGTCCCCGACCAGGATCTGCTGCACATGTTCCTGCTGCGCTACTACGATGCCACCACGTCCATCCCGCACGAGGTGGTCGTGCGTGTCATGCCCGAGGACGCCGAAGCCATGGAGCAGTGGCTTACCGATAAGCTTGCAAGCGTGCATGGTGCGAAGGTTCGGTTCGCGGTCCCCGAACGCGGGGAGAAAGCCGACCTTGTCTCGATGGCTGAACAGAATGCCAAACATACGCTCATGCGCTATAAGGTGCGCACGAACTACGAGGATAAGCGCATCAACGATGCCTTGCTGCAGCTGGAGAGCGCCTTGGCGCTCGATGCGCCGCCATTGCGCATCGAATGCTTCGACATTTCCACCAACCACGGTACGTACACTGTCGCTTCCATGGTGGTGTTTACCAATGGGAGGCCTGATAAGGGGCAATATCGACGCTTCAAGATCAAGGCCCAGCTTGACGAAGCGAACGATTTCCTGTCCATGCAGGAGGTTATGGGCCGTAGGTATTGCGCTGAGCGCATGGCGGACGAGCGGTTCGGCAAAAAGCCCGACCTCATCATCTTGGATGGCGGTCTGCCACAACTCAACGCCGTCATGCAACAGTTCGACAGCATGGGAATCCACGACATTGCCTTGTGCGGCTTGGCGAAGCGCGATGAGGAGCTGTTCGTGCCGTGGCAGGATACGGGCCCGGTTGTACTGCCGGGCGGAAGCGCCAGCTTGTACCTGGTCAAGCAGGTTCGAGACGAGGCGCACCGCTTCGCCATCGAATTCCATCGACAGTTGCGCGGCAAGGGAATGACGGCGAGCATCCTGGATGAGGTTGAAGGTTTGGGCCCGGTGCGCAAGAAGGCGCTTCTCAAGCACTTCAAGAGCTTCAAGCGGCTCAGGGCTGCAAGCTTGCAGGACATCCTTGATGCCCAGGTGGTGCCCGTCCAGGTTGCCAACGAGCTGCATACGGTGCTGCAGCAGTATAATGAGCAGACAAGAAACGAAATGGTCGTCGGCGGGGAAGGAGATTCGTGACATGACCGAGGTTGCAAGCGAGCTTGAGAACATGCCCGAGCTGGTTATCGTGAGCGGCATGAGCGGTGCGGGACGCACCGAGGCCATGCATGCGTTCGAGGATCTTGGGTATTTTTGCGTGGACAACCTGCCAAGCGCTCTTATCGGGAACCTGCTGGCTTTAACCGGCATGCCCGGCCAGCCGGATAACCATCGACGCATCGCCGTCGTGTGCGACGCGCGTAGCGGCGGCTTCTTCAAAAGCCTGATGGAAGAGCTTTCGAAGCTCAAAAGCGCCGGCGTCGATTATCGGGTGCTGTTCTTGGACGCCGACGACGAGAAGCTCATCGCGCGCTACAAATCCAGCCGCCGCCGCCATCCCCTCTGCACCGATGGGAGCTCCATCGCAAACGGCATCGAGCGTGAGCGCGAGATGCTCTATGATGTGCGCAAACAGGCGCATCATGTCATCAATACCACCGACATGATGCCCGCTCAGCTGCGCAGCACCATCCGCGCGCTGTTCGCACCCGGCGAGGAGCGCCAGGGGCTGCAGGTCACGGTGTACTCGTTCGGCTTCAAACACGGCGCTCCCGTGGATGCCGACCTGGTCATGGACGTGCGTTTTCTTCCCAATCCGTACTACGACCCCGAGCTGCGTCCGCTTACCGGCCTAGACAAGCCCGTGCGCGACTACGTGTTGTGCCGATCTGAAACCGAGGAGTTCCAGAAGTGCTGGCGCGCGCTGCTCGATTGCGTCATGCCCGGGTATGTGGCGGAGGGCAAGCAGCAGCTCGCCATCGCCGTAGGGTGCACCGGCGGTCAACATCGAAGCGTGGCGCTCGCCGAGTCCACGGGTGAATATCTCAAGCAGAAGGGCTATCGCGTCAGCGTCGCGCATCGCGACCTGAAGCTTGCCGAAGGCGCCGATGGCCAGCTCATCAACGCATCTGCGAAGCCGGTCGAAGGCCGATAGGATGAGCGAGATGCTAAACGAAAGCCATATGGAGGGCGGTCATTTCCCCCATGACCCGTCCATGACCGAGGCGTTCGCGCCGCTGTACGCGGCCGATCCCGTGGTGCCTGAGACCAGCAGCTTGAAAGCCGTGGTCATCGGCGGTGGCACAGGTGCGCCCGTTTCCATTCGCACGCTCCTTTCCATGGGCGTGGAAACCTCCGCCGTGGTCGCGATGGCCGATGACGGCGGGTCGACGGGCATCCTGCGCGAACGGGCGGGTGTCACTCCTCCGGGCGATATCCGTAAGTGCATTTGCGCTATGGCTGCCGACCCCGAGGACCCGCTTACGCGTGCATTCAAATACCGGTTTCCGTTTGCCGACAACCATACGCTGGGCAATCTTATGCTCTCCGCGCTCGAGGACGCCACGGGCGAATTCCCGCAAGCCGTTCAGATCTGCGAGCGTTTGCTCAACGCGCGCGGGCATGTGTACCCTTCAACGCTCGATCGCGTGTCGTTGGTCGCGCGCACGCGCGATGGGCGCTATATCGAGGGCCAGGCTGTTGCCTGCCATTCTCGTACGGCGCTTGCGCACGTGCAGTTGCGCGGTCAAGGCAAGATCCAGGCGTACCGGCCGGCGCTCGATGCCATCCGCAATGCCGACTTGATTGTGCTCGGACCGGGAAGCCTGTTCACGTCCATCATCCCGAACCTGCTGGTCCCGGGTGTGGTGGATGCCATCCGTCAATCAAGGGGGGCAACCCTGTTCGTCTGTTCATTGGCGGACATGCAGGGTGAGACATGGGGTCTTACGGCGCGCGAGCATGTCGAGGCGTTGCTTGCGCACGGCATGCGTGGGTTGCTTGATTACGTGCTCGTGCACAGTCCGTATCCCGTTCGCCCCGATGCTTCCGAGACGGGCACCTTCCGCGCGCTCACGGGCGTCAACGTCGGTGATAGCCGATTCACCGTTGCCCCCGGCGAAGAGGAAGGCAGGCGCGTGCGCCCCGTGCACATCGATTATCCCGACCTGCGCGCCATTCAAAGCAAGGGTCCGGTCGTCATCGTTCGAAATCTGGTCGACCCGCAGCGTCCCACCTGGCATGATCCGTTTTTGCTGCGCGAGGCGTTCACGGGGGTGTTGCGTTTATGTCGTTCACGGCAGAGGTAAAAGACGAACTTTCCCGCGTTCCGGCAACGTGCAGCCATTGCGATAAAGCCGTTTTGGCGGCGCTCGTGCGTATCGAGGGTACTTTGTTCGTGTCGGGGAAGAACCGCTACCGTGTGGAGATCGCCACGGATGCGCCTTCGGTGGCCCGCTTAGTCATCAAGCTGTTGCATGAGCTGTATCGGCTGAAAACCAACCTGACGGTTCGCCGAAGCGTCTTGCACAAAACCCCGAACTACCTTATCGAGGTTCCCGCCCAGCCTCAGCTTGCCGCCGCTTTGGTGGATATGGGCGTGCTCTCTCCTGAAGGCGGGCTGGTGCTCGGCGTATCTGAGCAGTTGGTCGCCAAGGATTGCTGTGCGGCCGCATATCTGCGTGGCGCCTTCCTGGGCAGCGGGTTCGTGTCCGACCCCCGCGGCGATTTCCATTTCGAGGTAATCGTCGAAACCGAGGAGCTGGCCGATGGCCTTGTGGATCTTCTGGCTCGCAAGAACATTAAGGCGCGCATCATGCAGCGACGCAATTCCTATATGGTGTATTTGAAAAGCGGCAGCGCCATCCTTGAGTTTTTGGCGCTTGCTGGCGCTCATCAAAGCGCGCTTGCCATGGAAAACGCTCGCGTCATCAAAAGCGTCCGCAACGATGTGAACCGTCAGACCAACGCCGAGATCGCCAACCAGGCCAAAACTTCGCGCGCGGCGATCGACCAGATCCGGGCCATCAGACAGGTGGTAGAGGCGCACGGCATGGAGAACCTCCCTCCGGCGTTACAGGACTTCATCAAGCTGCGCGTGCGTCATCCCGAGGCGACGCTCAAGGAGCTTGGCGAGCTCGCAAACCCTCCGCTGTCGAAATCGGCGGTGTACCATCGTGTGCGCCGTATCGAACAATTGGCCGCTGAGCTGGAGAATCAGAATCGGTAACCGACTGTAACCGGCGTCCTGCCGTTAGGCGGGACGCGTTGGTCTTCGCTTGTCGACCGTCTGCCAAATTCGCGCCGCAAGCGTTTGACTTTCCGCTACACTAGCATTTCGTATGGCCCATAACTTGAGTATCTGAATGAAAAGGAGATACGCAATGGCAATCAAAGTAGGCATCAACGGTTTCGGCCGCATCGGACGTCTGGCGTATCGCGCCATGGTCAAGGACCCGGAGATCCAGGTCGTGGCCGTCAACGACCTCGGCGACATCCCGACGATGGCTCACCTGCTGAAGTATGACTCGGTCCACGGCCGCGCCTTCGATACGGTCGAGGTCACCGAGGATGGCTTCGTGGCCGACGGCCATGCCGTGAAGGTCCTGTGCGAGCGCGACCCCGAGAACCTGCCTTGGGGCGAGCTGGGCGTCGACGTCGTCGTCGAGTCCACCGGCATCTTCAAGACCGGCGAGCTTGCCAGCAAGCACATCAAGGCCGGCGCTAAGAAGGTCGTCATCACCTGCCCCGCCAAGGGCGAGGACATCACCGTCGTCATGGGCGTCAACGACGAGCAGTACGACAAGGATCAGCACAACATCATCTCCAACGCCTCCTGCACCACCAACTGCCTGGCGCCCGTCGCCAAGGTGCTGCTTGAGAAGTTCGGCATCAAGCGCGGCTACATGAACACCATCCATTCCTACACCAACGATCAGAAGATCTTGGACCTGCCGCATAAGGACCTGCGCCGTGCCCGCGCCGCAGCCATGTCCATGATCCCGACCACCACGGGCGCCGCTCGCGCCGTGTCCCTGGTCCTCCCCGAGCTGGCAGGCAAGCTCGACGGCTTCGCCACGCGCGTTCCCACGCCCGACGGCTCCATGGTCGACCTGACGGTCGAGCTTGAGCGTGAGGTCACCATCGAGGAGATCAACGCCGCCATGAAGGAAGCCGCCGAAGGCGAGCTGGCCGGCGTGCTCGAGTACACCGAGGATCCCATCGTGTCCATCGACATCGTGGGCAACAACCACTCCTCCATCTTCGATAGCAAGCTCACCATGGTCATGGGCGGCAAGTCCAACATGGTCAAGGTCGTGTCCTGGTACGACAACGAGTGGGGTTACTCCAACCGCGTGAAGGACCTTGTCAAGATCCTGCTGTAATCGGCTTAACCGCTTAACGCTATGAAGGGCCCTGGAACCGAACCTTGCCCCTTGCGCGCTGCACCGTTCGTGCCCGAAGCACGCTCGGTTGCTTTGCAAGGTGCGATCGGGACCAGGGCCTTTTAGCTGGCCATCACCGCATCCGCGGTGATTCGAAAGGAAGTCATCATGGCTGATATCGCCACCGTCGACCAGCTTGACGCGCGCGGCAAGCGCGTGCTCGTCCGCGTCGACTTCAACGTTCCCGTGGCGGACGGCGTCTGCTCCGACGATACCCGCATCCGCGCTGCGCTGCCCACCATCGAAAAGCTCATCGACGAAGGCGCGCGCGTCATCCTCATGAGCCATCTCGGCCGTCCGTCGGGTGAGGGCTTCGAGGAGAAGTTCACGCTTCGCCCTGCCGCCCTGCGTCTCTCCGAGCTGCTCGGCCGACCCGTGGCATTCGCCTCCGACACCGTCGGTCCTGATGCCCAGGCCAAGGCTGCGGCCCTTCAGGATGGTCAGGTGCTGGTGCTGGAGAACCTTCGTTTCGACAAGCGCGAGAAGAAGAACGATCCCGAATTCTGCCAGGAGCTCGCCAAGCTGGGCGAGGCCTACGTCAACGATGCCTTCGGCACGGCGCACCGCGCCCACGCCTCCACTGCCGGTGTCGCTGCGCTTCTGCCCGTCTATGCCGGCTACCTCATGCAAAACGAGGTCGCAACCCTCACCGGCATGCTTGATGAGCCGCGTCGCCCCTTCGTCGCCATCTTGGGCGGATCGAAGGTTTCCGACAAGATCAAGGTCATCGACGCTCTCATGGACAAGTGCGACACCCTTATCATCGGCGGTGGCATGTGCTTCACGTTCCTGTTGGCGCAGGGCAAGCAGGTGGGCACCTCGCTCAAAGAGGAAGACTGGGTCGAGCGCGCGGCGGCTATGCTGCGCAAGGCCGATGAGCGCGGCGTGAAGCTGCTGCTCCCCGTCGATGTCGTATGCGCCGACAAGTTCGCCGAGGATGCCAACACCCAGACCGTCTCCGTCGACGATATCCCGGCCGATATGATGGGTCTCGACGTCGGTCCTGAGACGGCCAAGCTGTATGCTCAGGCCATCTCGCAGGCTGCCACCGTGTTCTGGAACGGCCCCATGGGCGTGTTCGAGATGGATGCGTTCGCTGCAGGCACGAAGGCCGTTGCCGAGGCCGTGGCTGAAAACCAGCAGGGCGACACCATCATCGGCGGCGGCGACTCCGTGGCGGCGGTCAACAAGTTCGACCTTGCCGACCGCATGACGTTCATCTCCACGGGCGGCGGTGCCAGCATGGAGCTGGTGCAGGGCGAAGCCCTTCCCGGCGTGGAAGCTCTGAAGCGCTAAGGTAATCCAAGAGGGGGGCGCATGCGTCCCCCTTATCGTTTTGAAAGGAGCGTGCCTCATGGCCCGCAAACCGCTTATGGCAGGAAACTGGAAGATGAACAACACCTACGCCGAGGCCGTGGTGTTGGCGCAAACCATCTCCAACAACTTCGACAAGCATTGGACCGACTCCGTGGACGTGCTCGTTTGCCCGCCCTCCATCGATTTGAAGCCGGTCAACACGGTGTTCGAATTCGACCATCAGCCCATTCAGATCGGCGCACAGAACGTGTACTGGGAGCCGAAGGGCGCCTTCACGGGCGAGGTATCGGTTCCCATGCTCAAGGATGTCCATTGCGCGTGCTCCATCGTCGGCCACTCCGAGCGCCGTGGCTACTTCGGTGAAACCAACGAGGACGTCAACCGCAAGGTCCGTGCTTTGCTCGATGGCGGCCTCTACGCCGTCGCATGCGTCGGCGAATCGCTGGCGGTGCGCGATGAGGGCAGCGCTGAGGAGTTCGTCTGCGCCCAGGTTCGCGCCGCGTTCGCGGGCTTGGAGCCCGAGGAGGCCGGCAAGTGCGTGGTGGCATATGAGCCCATCTGGGCCATCGGCACGGGCCGTACGGCAACGCCCGAGCAGGCGCAGGATATGTGCGCTGCTATCCGCACCACGCTTGCCGATATGTTCGGCGCCGAGACCGCCGATCAGATGCGCATCCTGTACGGCGGTTCCATGAACGTCGGCAACGTCGAGCAGCTTCTCGCGCAGCCCGATATCGACGGCGGCCTGGTCGGCGGCGCCAGCCTGAAGGCCGATCAGTTCGTTCAGCTGGTGAAAGCGTGCCTGTAATGAGCGCGTCGGAAAACGCCTGCGGGAAGCTGTCTCTCCCGGCATGCTTGATCATCATGGATGGCCTGGGCTTGGCGCCTGCGGGTCCGGGCAATGCCGTATCGCTGGCATCCACGCCGGTGCTCGATCAGCTGTTCGAAACCTGCTCGCACACCAAGCTTGAAGCTTCGGGGGAGGCTGTTGGCCTGCCTGAGGGGCAGATGGGCAACTCCGAGGTGGGGCACCTCAACATCGGCGCCGGCCGCGTGGTGCATCAGGAGCTCTCGCGTATCAACATGGCTTGCCGCACCGGCTCCATCTGCGATAACGTCGTGATCAACGACGCCATCGAGGCTGCTAAGGCGCCGGGTGCCGCGTTGCACCTCATGGGCCTGCTCTCCGATGGCGGCGTGCACTCCAGCAACGAGCACCTGTATGCGCTCATCAAGCATGCCGTGCAAAGCGGCGTCGGCGATGTGCGCGTGCACGCGTTCATGGACGGTCGCGACGTCCCGCCGTCGAGCGGCAAGGGCTATATGCAGCAGCTGCAGGATTTCATCGCCGAGAACGGCTTCCAAGACGCCGTGCGCGTGGCAAGCGTCTCGGGCCGCTATTATGCGATGGACCGCGACAAGCGTTGGGACCGTGTCGCCAAGGCGTTCGAAGCCGTTGTATGCGCGAAGCCGCTCGCTGCGTCGGGCGATCCCGTCGCCGCCATGCAGGCATCGTACGATACCGATGTCACCGATGAGTTCGTCGAGCCCGTGGCGCTCGATGGCCGCGGCGTCGAAGATGGGGATGCCGTCATGTTTTTCAACTTCCGCCCCGATCGCGCCCGCGAGATCACGCGCGCCATCGTCGATGATGCCTTCGATGGGTTCGATCGCGCTCGTCGGCCCCGGGTCTCGTTCGTGTGCCTGACCGAGTACGATCCGGATATCCCCGCGCCGATCGCGTTCCCCAAGACGTTCCCGGAAAACGTGCTTGCCGACGTGCTCTCCGCCGCCGGTCTGCGCCAATACCATATCGCCGAAACCGAGAAGTATGCGCACGTCACGTTCTTCCTCAACGGCGGGCGCGAGGAGCCCAAGGAGGGGGAGCGGCGAAGCCTCATCCCCAGCCCTAAGGTCGCCACGTACGATCTGCAGCCTCAGATGAGCGAACCTGAGGTCGCCGATACCTTGGCCGCGGCTATCGATGCCGACGAGGCCGATGTGTACATCGTGAATTTCGCGAATCCCGATATGGTCGGCCACACGGGCGTCATACCCGCCGCCATCGCCGCCGTCGAAGCGGTGGATTCCGGCGTCGGCAAGGTCGTCGACGCGGTTCGCCGCAAAGGCGGTTTCGCGTTCATCACGGCCGATCATGGCAATTGCGACAAGATGATCGCGGACGACGGAACGCCCCACACGGCGCATACCACCGCGAAGGTGCCGTTCATCTTCGTGGACGGTGCCGACACCGGGCGTGTGCTCGGCGGTAAGGAAGGTGCGCTCTGCGATATCGCCCCCACGTTGCTCGATGCTATGGGGCTTTCCGCTCCCGCTGAGATGACGGGACACAGCCTGCTCTCGTAATGCGTGCTTTTCATGACCCTGTTCGCGCCCGTCGCCGGTTTCTTGCCTGCGCGGGCGCGTTTCGTTATACTTAGTTACTTGCGTACGTAGTTATTTCGAGTGAAAGAGCATCACGTGAATCCGCTTTTGATCATCCTTATCGCCTTGCTGGTCATCTCCGGCTTGGGTCTCATCATCTTCATTCTCCTGCATTCCGGCAAGGGCACGGGCATCTCTGATATGATCGCCAGCTCTGTGTACTCTTCGCAAACCGGTACCAGCATTGTCGAGAAGAATCTTGATCGCATCACCATCATCTTCGCGGTCGTCTTCTTGCTGTCGCTTATCGCGCTTATGATCGTGTATCCGTCCGGCACTATCGCCACCCGATAAAATTTTTGAAATTGGGTCTTGGCAAGTAGGTAAGGTTCGGGTATATTAATCATCGTTGCTTTTCGGCAACAACTCGTCGGAGTGGTGGAACGGCAGACACGCAAGCTTGAGGTGCTTGTGCCCGTAACGGGTGTGCGGGTTCAAATCCCGCCTCCGACACCAGAATTTAGAAAGCGGCCTTTGGGCCGCTTTTTTGTTGCCCTTATTGATATAGAAGCCTGTCGATCGACCAGTTCAACCGGCGTTCCGCTATGCAAGACAACCTGAGCATGAGGACGGAATCGTTGATGCCATGCCTGTCGGATTCTCGTTATAGGGCATGCGGCTATCGGTCGTTGTCTTGATTCTTTATCCATGGTTTCGTTTCGAGAGCACAGTCGAGTTCCTGATGATGGAGACATGCTGCGTGTCGCATCGTCGCGGCGCTCCGTATAACCTTATATGCTCGTGCGATTTGCACTCGATCCTCCGCGGGTCCTTCGCAGGCTGCATGTGTTCGTGTATGGGTATTTCTGCCAATCCAATGCAACGCATTAAGGGTGAATCGCTCCGGCCGAGAGTTCATGAACGACGGGGAAGTGAGACGGGTGCTTATGGGACTGCCTCTTTCGCGATCGAGCTCACAGGCTCGTTGCATCTTGTTTAGTGTCCATATCGAGTTCTCAGCATTTCAGGTTGATTTGTGGCTACGGGTTTAACCTCTCGGCTATGCGTGGCGGGTGATCTGGTCATTCGGACAACTCCATTGCTTCGTACAGTCTCTTGCTGATGATCGTCTCGGAAAAAGATGCTAGGGGATTTGCTCAAAGGTAGGTCTTTCATCTGGGAAAACAGTGGTTGCAATCCTTGGCTGGCAAAAAAGTTCCAACTTTTTCAAAAAAGGGGGTTGTCAAGAATTCTGGTTCAGGTATTATATCTCCTTGCCGACGCGCCGAAAGCGCAGAAGTAAAACACTCAAGTGGGCGTTTAGCTCAGGGGGAGAGCGCTTCCCTGACACGGAAGAGGTCACAAGTTCAAATCTTGTAACGCCCACCATTTGAGATGCGGACATGGCTCAGCTGGTAGAGCATCACCTTGCCAAGGTGAGGGTCGCGGGTTCGAATCCCGTTGTCCGCTCCAT
>NZ_CABQJR010000032.1 GCF_902464545.1 uncultured Senegalimassilia sp. | reverse complement strand
CTTCGCGAGCACGCACGGGGTTGCCGGCAGCACGCTCCACCCGTCGCCGCCGAAGGCGCGCGCCTGCTCGGCAAGCTCGCCCGCAAGCTCGCGGGCGAGCGCCGCCACGTCGGCCTCGTGGGCGCCCCATACCAGCACGTTCGCCATGCGCACGTACGGCGGATACCCGAGCATCTTGCGCTTGGGCAGCTCGTCTCGCAGAAACAGCGCGCGATCGTAGCGCGCCGCGGCGCGGATGGGCGCAGCATCGGCCTCGTAGGTCTGCACGAGCACGCGCCCGGGCAGCTGCGCGCGGCCGGCGCGGCCGGCCACCTGCTCGATCAGGTCGAACGTGCGCTCGTGGGCGCGGAAATCGGGCAGTTGCAGCTGCGTGTCGGCGTTGATGACGCCCACCAGGGTGACGTCATCGAAGTCAAGGCCCTTCGCGATCATCTGCGTGCCGAGCAGCACCGCCGCTTGCGCCGCCGCGAACTGCTCGAGCAGGCGCTCGTGCGCCCCCTTCCCGCCGGTGGTGTCAGCGTCCATGCGGATGATGGGAACGCCCGCCCCCACCCCGGGCATGGCGTCGAGCACGCAGCGCAGCTCGTCTTCGACGCGCTGCGTTCCCGCGCCGAACTTCTTCAGATAGGGGCTCGAGCACTCCGGGCACACCGCCGGCGACGCCTGTCGGTAGCCGCAATGGTGGCACGCCAAGAAATTGCCGCGCTCATGGTAGGTGAGCGACGTGTCGCAGTGCGGGCACTTTGGCACGAAGCCGCATTCGCGGCACAGCAAGAACTTCGCGAAACCCCGCTGGTTGAGCAGAAGCACCGCTTTGCGCCCCTGGGAAAGCTCCTCTTGCAAGGCGCGCGTAAGGGCGGCCGAGAACATGGAACGAGAACCTTCGGCGAACTCGCGCGCCATGTCCACCACGCGAATATCGGGCATCGGTCTGCCGTTGGCGCGCTCAGGCAGGATGACCTGGGTCCAGCGCGGATGCTTCGCGCACCGGTAAAGCGCCTCGATCGAGGGCGTGGCGCTGCCGAGCACCACCGCAGCGCCGCTGCGACGGGCCATCCAGCACGCGACCTCGCGCGCATGGTAGCGCGGCGCGCTGTCCTGCTTGTAGCTGCCCTCGTGCTCCTCGTCGATGACGTAGAGGCCCACGTTGGCAAGCGGCGTGAACAGGGCGCTGCGGGCGCCCACCACCACACGGGCCGCGCCGCTGCGTATGAAATCCCATTGATCGTAACGCTCACCGGCCGACATGCGCGAATGCATGACCGCCACGGTATCGCCGAAGCGGCCGCGGAAGCGCCCCACCGTCTGCGGGGTGAGCGAGATCTCGGGCACGAGCACGCACGCCGTTCGGCCCTGCGCAAGCACCCGCTCGATGGCCTGCAGATACACCTCGGTTTTGCCGGAGCCCGTGACGCCGTCCACGAGCACCACGTGACCGTCAGCGGCATCGCAGGCGGCGGCAATGGCGTCGAGCGCCTGTGCCTGGCCCGGGGTGAGCTGCGGCTTCCGCGAGGGAACATGCGCTGCATTTTCGTTGCCCGCCGCCAGGTCGGCATCGTCGGCACGTGACTGCCCTGCATAGCCCTCGCAGGCCGTTGCGAGGCCGGCAGCTCCCCCTTCGTCGGCAGGCAGGCCCGCGCGGTTCTCGCGAGCGAGCTCGAAACCCGCGTCTCCCCCTTCGCCGGCCTTATCCGTGGCTGAGCCCGAAACCGCGCGCTGCGCGACGAGCGCCGCGTCTTCGGAAAACCCGCGCATGCGGCGGCGATGCTCGATGACCACCGCGCCCTTCGCCTCCAGGGTCTTAAGCGTGGAAGACACCGAGCCCATTTGCGCAGTTAGCTCGCTGACGCGCAGCTGCCCGCCGCGCAACGCCTCCATGACCGCGACCTGCTTGACGGCGTTTGCGCGGGGTGTGAACTCGGAAAACGCCGGGCCAGCGACCACCCAGCGATCGTCGACCTGGCCGACCGCGGGCTGCTCGAGGCGCCAACGGCCATCGCGCCCGTGCACCATGCGCGGCACGCCGCCGGGCGGCGTGAACAAGCGCACGCACGCCGACAACGGCGCAATATAGCGTTCGGACAACCACTGGGCGCAGGCGGCGCCCTCTTCATCGAAGTACGGCTGGCTGACGGCGCGCTCGATGGCCTTGAGCTTGCCCGCGTCGATGCCCTGCGGCCACTGCGGCCCGCCGGGCTGCCCATATTCGCCGATCGACACCACGAAGCCCACGGCACGCCGGTGCCCGAACGGCACCAGCACAGCGCAGCCCACCGAAATGGCGAAGTCGCGCCCAAGCGGGCCGTCGTCGCAATCGCCCGCGCCTTCGCATGCGGCGGCGAACAGCCCCTCTTCAGGGACTGCATAGGTATAAGGCGCATCGAGCGCCTGCGTAGGTATGTCCAAAATCACAGATGCCAGTTTCATAGCGCACCAGTATACCAGCGTTTCGCGGAAAGCAATCGAGAAAGCGAACAGATATTCGCTTTTTGAGAATCATCTGCGCTCGTGCCCGATTCTCCCGTCGGTCGCACATACCGATCGGCACCGCCATCGTTCGACAGTGATGGCGAAGCAACGCCCGCACCCACCCGCACGGCTACCTCCCGCGGGGCGATAGTCCCGCAGCAAGCTCGAAGCACAGAAAAGCCCGCGGCAAACGCGGCATATCCCGGAACCCCGGGCTATGCCACACTTGCTTCCAGCGGGCTTTCCCTATTTCGCGATATCAATCATGTCCGCCGTCGTTTGCAGCGGGCCCCCAAGCCGATCCCGGCCCGACCTCATTTCGCAACACGCGCCGCAATCGGCGAAAGCCGACCATACGCCACGCCCTTCCGCCGAAAGACGCCAGAAACGCTTACTCCAGACCGCAGGCCTTGCGCAGCGCATCCGCGCGGCCGGTTGCCTCCCAAGTGAACTCGGGTAGCTCGCGGCCGAAGTGGCCATAGGCAGCCGTCTTGCGGTAAATGGGACGGCGCAGGTCCAGGTCGTCGATGATGGCGCCGGGGCGCAGGTCGAAGACCTCGCCGATGGCGCGCTCGATATCGGCCACGGGCACGCACTCGGTGCCGAACGTATCGACCATGACGGACACGGGGCGGGCCATGCCGATGGCGTAGGCCACCTGCACCTCGCAGCGATGCGCCAGACCCGCGGCAACCACGTTCTTGGCAACCCAGCGGGCGGCGTAGGCCGCGGAACGGTCGACCTTCGTGCAGTCCTTGCCGCTGAACGCGCCGCCGCCGTGACGGCCCATGCCGCCGTAGGTGTCGACGATGATCTTACGACCGGTCAGGCCGCAGTCGCCCATGGGGCCGCCGATAACGAAGCGGCCGGTGGGGTTGATGTGGATGCCGGCGTTGGGGGCAAGCTCCACGCCCTCGCGCTCGAGCACGGGGCGGATGACGTTGGCCTCGATCTCAGCGCGCAGCTGCTCGGTGGAGATTTCCTCGGAATGCTGCGTGGACACCACGACCTTCTCTACGTTGACGGGCTTGTCATCGATGTAGCGGACCGAGACCTGGGTCTTGCCGTCGGGGCGCAGGTAGGGCATGGTGCCGTCCTTGCGCACTGCAGCCAGCTGCTCGGCCATGCGCTGTGCCAGGTAGATGGGCATGGGCATGAGCGTGGACGTCTCGTCGCAGGCGTAGCCGAACATCATGCCCTGGTCGCCGGCGCCGACCTTCTCGTAGGGGTCGTCGCCCGCCTGGCCGTGCTGGGCCTCGTAGCTCTCATCGACGCCCTGGGCGATGTCAGGGCTTTGGTCGTGGATGGCGTTGAGCACGCCGCAGGTATCGCAGTCGAAGCCGTACTTCGCGCGATCGTAACCAATTTCACGCAGCACCTCGCGCGCAAGGGCGGGCACATCGACGTAGGCCTGAGTGCGGATCTCGCCGGCCACGATGATCATGCCGGTAGTGGCCATGGTCTCGCAGGCGCAGCGCACCTGCGTGGGGTCGGCCGGTTGGCCGGACGGGGAGACGTAGCCCTGCCCGGCAAGCTCGATCTCCTTCTCAAGGATGGCGTCGAGCACGGCGTCGGAGATCTGGTCGCACACCTTGTCGGGATGACCCTCGGTGACGGACTCGGACGTGAACAGATAAGAAGAATGCGCGTTGGCCATTGATGTTCCTCCTTCATCGTTGTCGGCCGGACCACCTTGACGCTTTTGCGCCAGGTTGGTGTCGGGATCAGCGAGCCAACCCTCTCCCCCGACTCTTGATAAACGGATATGTTCGGGCGGTGCGCGCCGCCCGCGTTTATGCTAGCTGCGAACGATACCACACGGACATCATTTTGTATGCCCTGCCCGCCGCGCTCGTGGAATCACCATATATTCGCACGCGTGGTATATGGTCGTATCGGAGGTTCCCGGCCGCACCGCATCCATGCGCCGCCCCGTTTGCTAAACTGGGCGGAAACCAACCCGATCGGGAAAAGAGGACGCATGACGCACACCGCACCCCAACCTGCCGACCAGCCCGTTTTCAAGAACGCCGCCTATACCAAGGAGTACATCGACATCGCCGAATCGTTTGACGGCGACATCCCCGGCCGCCGCGCTGCGCGCGCCTACATGGATTCCTCCACGGCTATCGTGCACCATCGCGTGGTGTCCACCAGCTTCGTGCCGAAGCTCTACGACGCCGCATCGCGCCAGGTCATGCGCGAGGTGGTGGAAACCACGCACCGCATCCTGTGCAAGGTCATGCAGCACTACCTCGACGACGCCGAATATCGCAAGATCTTCGACTACGACCCGCGCTTGGCCGAGCTGATCTTGGTCCCGCGCGGCTACGATGCGCTGCTGCCCTTCGCCCGCTTCGACATCTTCTTGGACGAGAACACCGGCGACGTGGCGTTTTGCGAGTTCAACGGCGACGGCAGCTCAGGCATGAACGAGAACCGCGAGATCACGCATTCGGTGGAGGAGACGGCTACCTTTAAAGAGTTCGCACGCCGTCATCACGTGGAGGGCTGCGAGCTGTTCGACGCGTGGGTGCGCGAGTTCGCCGCCATCTACGCCACCTACGAGCATCGCGTGGACAACCCCCGCTTCGCCATCTGCGACTACCTGCAAAACGGCGTGGTCGACGAGTTCCACCTGTTCGCGAAGCGCTTCACCGAGGCAGGGTACCCCTGCACGGTGTGCGATGTACGCGATTTGACCTTCGACGGCGAAGTGCTGCGCGACAAGGAAGGCCAGCCCGTCCACGCCATCTGGCGCCGCTGCGTCACCAACGACGTGCTGGAGTTCTGGGACGAATCGCAGGCGCTCATCGAGGCCGTCAAGGCGCAGAAGGTGGCGCTCATCGGCAGCTTCGCCGGCCACATCGTGCACGACAAGCAGATTTTCGAAGCGCTGTTCAACCCTGCCACGCAGGCGTTTTTGACGCCCGAGGAAATCGCGTTTGTCCAGCGCACCGTCCCGCAGACGCGTTACCTCGACGAGAAGGAAGTCGACCTTGACGCCATCCGCGCCGACAAGGACGCCTGGATCATCAAGCCCACCGACGCCTACGGCGCGGCCGACGTGTACGCGGGCTGCTTCCAAACGCAGGAGCAATGGGAGCAGATCATCGAGAAGTTCGCCAACGGCGCCGCCGGCGCGCCCTTCTTGGTGCAGCGCTACATCACGCCGTTCAAGACGCAGATCCTCACGCCCGACGACGGAATCGCCGACCTAGCAGACGAACAGGTGCAACGCGAGCCGGTGCTGTACAACAACCTGGAGGGCCTGTACTGCTACAACGGCACGTTCCGGGGCATCTTCAGCCGCTTAGGGCCCTACCCCACCATCAGCAAGCCCATGAAAGGCATCACCTGCGCCACCATCTGGGTCGACTAGAACGCGCCCGATTCGCAAAGCCCGCGGCCCCCAAGTCCCAAGACGCGGGGGCCGCGGGCGTTTTCACCCTCCCCCGAGACCTGCGAGGCCCCTTTCACATGACCCGATTGTTAAACGGAATCGTCGCCCTCGGCAGCGTGCTGCTGCTGGCCGTAACGCTCATCGGCGCCGGCTTCGCCGCCGTCGCCATCCCCGACGCCGCCACCGCAACGCTGTCGCGCGCGTTTTCCGGCTGCGACCAGCCCAACACCCCGTTCACCACCGACGAGCTGGCCTCTATGGCCATAGCCGGCAAGCATTACACCTTCGACGATAACGACCGCGAAAAGCTTGACGCCGCCATCGCCGAGGCCAACGCCGCCGCCGAGGCGGACGGGCGCGCCAACGCGCTGAGCAGGGAAAGCGCCACCCGCAGCCTGCCCGCTGACGCGATAAGCCACCTGGACGACGTCTACCGCGTGGCGAGCGTGGCCAAACCCGCTCTGGTGATCGTTGTCGTGTTATACATCGCAGGCCTTGCGCACGTGGCGGTGCGCATCAGCCGGCGAGCGCTCGGGCTCACGCTTATGGCAGGCGGCGGGTTGGTGCTCGCGTCGTTTTGCGCGCTGGGGGCCTGGGCGGCCATCGACTTCGACGGGCTGTTCGCCGCCTTCCACAGCCTGTTCTTCCAGGCGGGAACCTGGACGTTTCCCTATGACAGCCTGCTCATCACCTTGTACCCAACCGCTTTTTGGATGGGCATGGGCGGCATCTGGCTTGCAGTTACCTGCATTGCCAGCATCATCTGCATCATCGTAGGACGATTGCTGCCCAACGAAACTAAATAGCATACTGGATAATATTTACTCGGCAAATGGAAAGGCGGCATCGAGATGCCGCCTTTCCATTTGCCGAGTAAATTAACCTTGTGGGTTAATTCGATAACATTTTCCGATATCCTAAAAGTGTTTCTTAGAAGAAACGACACATATACGGACAAAAGGAGGCGCACTATGTCCGTGCAAGACTACGTTCTACTCGAGCCCATCGTGTACCCCGACGAAGAAATCAAAGTCCTTGGAGTACACGATGGCTGGAATACTTATGCTCGGCGCTTTATCTTCTGCTTCCCAAACTACATAGACACTTATGGAGCCTTCTATGGATAGCAAAAAGAAAACAGCTCTGATTACCGCATTAGTTGTTCTCGCGCTATCGATTCTGTGCCTTTCCCTAATTACGATAAACTCAATCTGCCCTTCACGCAAAACAGCCGACGAAAGCAGCAGCGCCCCGTCGCAATACACTAACTTCGGCTCCATCAATGACATCGGACCCAAAACCAACAAATCAAAAACCATAGCGAACGGATTTAACATAAGCAACAACGTGAGTGGAGACAGCCCTGCCGTAATTATCACAACGAGATGTTCGGTTCAAGCCACTGAAATTTCCGAAGATGGACAAAACCTCGTGACAATTACTTCTTACGCCAATGAATTGGCCGATCTAATTGGCGCGCAATCTCTTATTCTTGACTGCACGTCACGAGTTGATAACGGCACCGCTCCGCCACCTCCCGACGTCGGATCCGATGCAATCGCCGAATTCGGATGGCCACAGGGGTCGAACCCGCCACTAGGATCAATCAAGGCAACTAGCAATTAAATTAGCAAAGGAAACCGCCATGGAGCACTGCTCCGATTTCAAGCAAAGCAAACAAGCCGAAAACAAAATCAAAAACACGTGCGCGATAATCGCTCGTGTTTTCATGGTTTTGTTTGTACTATCAGTAATAGGCCTACTAGCCTATTTAGGCGTCTCTGCACATTCCTTCATAAGCAATGACGATGCATCCTTACTAAGCATTACCTATCCAACGATCCAGCTCGCAACGGCATGTATTACTCTACGGCTTATGTATACCCTGTTTCGCAATATCGCAAACGGCAAGTCGCCTTTAACTAAAAAACACGCAAGAATTCTTGCAATCATTGCATCTCTCTTACTTGCAAGCTGCCTAATCGAAATTGTCATGCAATTAATACCTGCAGAAAGTGGACAGATTTTTCAAGTTGGGTCTTTCGCAGAAATCGGATACGTGCAAGACCCTGCCACCAGCTCCTTACACATTGACTTGAAAACCGCAGTCATGGCTGTATTCTGCTACGCCGTTTCCGCTGTGTTTTCCTATGGAGCCGATTTGCAGCAGCTATCAGACGAAACAATTTAATATGAGCAAAATTATAATTGACATCGATAGCGCAATGCGGCTCAAGGGGCTCAACAATAAAAAGCTAGCGGCTATTCTTGGCTTAACAGAAGTTCACGTTAGTCGATTGAAAAACACAAACATCAAAGCAATTCGTCTTGATACCCTAAATTCTCTTTGCGAAGTGCTTGAGTGTGAGCCTGGGGACATAATCAAGCGAATTTCTTAAAAGCCAATTCGTCAATCGCTTTGTGCTCGCATAGCTCATAGAAATACTTTTTCATAGCGCAGTACCGGTCGAAGCTATCTGACTGCATATTTCCCTTTGATTTCGTTCTGAAAAATATCGGAACTAGACCTTCCTTTAACAGACCAAGAGAAGAACACGCATGACCTCCAGTAAAGATAAAGAGCACTACTATTGCCCCAAACGAAATAAGCATCCCGTATTCACAAGACTCGGGCAACCGCTAAATCGACGAGCGTCAAGCATTAGCAAGTTCAACCACATCGTTTAGCCGTATGTCGCATTTTGGGTGGTGAACGCATACGCCCACCTTGCAGCTGCGCTCAAGCCGCCTATACTGGAACAGCCGATGATTCAAACACGTAAGGAACTAACGAACCATGACTGAGAGCAAACCGGTGCGCGTCCGTTTCGCGCCTTCCCCTACGGGCAAGCTGCACGTCGGCGGCGCCCGCACGGCAATCTACAACTGGGCGTTCGCCCGCGCCACAGGCGGCACCTTCATCCTGCGCATCGAGGACACCGATCCCACCCGTTCCACCGAGGAGAACACGCAGGTCATCCTGAACGCCATGAAGTGGCTCAGCCTTGACTGGGACGAGGGCCCGGAGGTTGGCGGCGAGTGCGGCCCCTACTTCCAGACCCAGCGCTTCGACACCTACGCTGACGCCCTTGAGCGCCTAAAGGAGCGCGGCATGGTCTACCCGTGCTTCTGCACGAAAGACGAGCTTGACGCCAAGCGCGCGAAAGCCGAGGCGGAAGAGGGCGGCTATGCCGGCTACGACCGCACGTGCCGCGACATCGACCCTGCCGAGGCCGCCCGCCGCATCGAGGCCGGCGAGCCGCACGTGTGGCGCCTGAAGGTGCCGCTCGAGCACGGCCCCATCGAGTTCGACGACGCCGTCTACGGCCACATGTCCTTCCCCGCCGACGTCATGGACGACATGATCGTCGTGCGCACCGACGGCACGCCCACCTACAACTTCGCCGTGGTCTGCGACGACGCCAACATGGGCATCACGCACGTCATCCGCGGCGATGACCACCTGTCCAACACCCCGCGCCAGATCCTCATCTACGAGGCCCTCGGCTACGACGTGCCCACCTTCGCGCACCTGTCCATGATCTTGGGCTCCGACGGCCACAAGCTGTCCAAGCGCCACGGCGCCGCCAGCGTCGAGGAGTTCCGCGACAACGGCTTCCTGCCCGACACCATGGTGAACTTCCTGGCGCTGCTCGGCTGGAGCCTTGACGGTGAGACCACCATCATCGACCGCGAGACCCTGTGCGCCAAGTTCAGCCTGGACCGCATCACGAAGAAGGATGCCATCTTCGACCAGACCAAGCTCGAGTGGATGAACGGCCAGTACATCCAGCGCATGGGCGCCGACGAGTGGGTTGCCGCAAGCCGCCCGTGGCTCGTGCAGGCCGGCGCATCCGAGGCCGACATCGACGCACGCCCGGAATGGTACGCCAAACTCTACCCGCTGGTTTCCGAGCGCTTGCAGCGCCTCGACGAGGTGCCTGCGAAGCTCGCCTACATGTTCTGGGGCGCCAACGTCGCCGAGCTGGACGAGAAGTCGGTAAAGAAGGTGCTGCTCAAGGAAGGCGCCCGCGCCGACGAGGCCCTGGCCAACTGCCGCGCCATCCTGGCCGACGAGTCCCGCGCCTGGGAAGCAGCCGGCCTTGAGGCCGCCTGCCGCGAGCTGGGCGACAGCATGGACATGAAGCTGAAGTTCGTGCTGCAGCCGCTGCGCGTGGCCGTGTGCGGCAACATGGTCTCCCCGCCGCTGTTCGAGTCCATCGAGCTCATGCCGCGCGAAGATGTGCTCGCCCGCATCGACCAGGTCACCGAGCAGGTCTTCGGCGCATAACCCGAACACGGAAGGCACCTGTTGACCGAAACCAACGAACAACAGCCGTTTCAGATCCCGCAGCGCATCCTCGTGCTGCGGGATCTGTGCATACGCACCCGAGGCGCCGATTGCGTGCGCTGCGGCGAAGCCTGCCCGAAAGACGCCCTGTCCTTTCCCGAGGGAAAGCCGCCCGTCATAGATGACGCCGCTTGCTCGATGTGCGGCATCTGCCAGGGAACCTGCGATGCGTTCGCCTCCACAAGCTTCACGCTCACGCAGGCCCACGCCGACGCGCGACGGGCCGCCATGGGTTCAAGGCCGGCCATCCTCACCTGCGCCGAAAACGTCTCGGAGCAGGACGACCCCGCAAGCAACGTGGTGGTGCTCCCCTGCTTGGCCATGCTGCCGGCCGAGCTGTGGGCTGCGCTGTTGGCCGAAGGGACCGATGTGCAGGTGGCCATCGACATGGAGCGCTGCGAAACCTGCACAAAGGCGGGCGGGCCTGCGCAAGCCCTCTACGCCGAGCGCATCGCACAGGCAGAGGAATGGACGCAGCGCAACGTCGGGTTCGCGGCGTCGCTGCCCCAGGCGGCTGACGAAGGGTTGTTCGCCGGCCTGGCCAACGCCGGCGCCGACGGGGACCGCCGCAGCCTGTTCACCGATATGCTCTCGCAGCTCAAGAACGCGGCATCGGGCACCATGCGCGAACGCACCGACGCCCGCCTGCAAACGCTGCGCGAGCAAAACGAGCGGTTCGCCGCCCATCAGCGGCTCGACCTGGGAAACGGCACGCAATTCAACAGGTTCGCGCCGCACGGGCGCGTAAAACGCGTCATGGGAACCTCGCGCAACCTGCTGCTGCAGGCGCTCGACGCCCAGCCCGATATGGCTGCGCGGGTGGAGCTTTCCCTGCCCGAAATCAACGCCGATGCCTGCGAGGGATGCCTGCGCTGCACCCGAGCCTGCCCTACCGGCGCCCTGCTACCCGACGCCCAAGATGGCGCGCTTTCCCTCGATTGGCGCTACTGTATAGGCTGCGGCCTGTGCGAGGCAACATGCCCCCGCAATGCCATCACGTTAACAACCAAGCCCGTCTCCGAGGCTGCGTGCTAAGATAGCCGGGAACAAACCGTTAGGAGCGCTTCCATGAACCAGCCTCGCAACAACCACGATTTCAATCCCTACGAATCTGCTCAACAAACGGGTGCGCAAAACCCGCAGCTTGGCACAACCGCAAGCGCTGCGCAGACGCCCGGCAACGCCAGCCCCGCGTCGAAAGCAAGCAACTGTGCCGATTCAAGCCCCAACGAAACCGCTCGGCCAGCAGCGCCCAAAGCCGAACAGTCCGACATGGCTGCAGGCGCTGTGCAGACGCCCTGCCAGGCCGGCACCGCTGCCGTCCCGCAAGCCGCTCAGCAGCCTTCCGGATGCGCCGTTCCCCCGCAGGCACCCTATTCGCAACCTTCTTACGGCGCCCCTCAGCCGCCCGCAAACCCCTATGCCGCCGCACCGGAACCCGCGAAGAAGTGGCCTTGGGTGCTTTTGGGTTGCGCGCTGGCGTTTCTCATGGGACTTGGCGGATGCGTAGGCTTCGCCACGGTTGGCATGGTGGCCGATTCTCTCCACAGCCGCGCCGATGGCGTGCATTCCTACGATTTCGACGACCTGCCGTACGGCTACGACCCCGACGACCTGCCCGATAGCGATTACTACGGCGGATTCACGCTTTCCGACATCAAGGAGGCGGCAGGCGACCTGCCCTGTGATATCGACGACGAAGGCAAAGCGACCGCAGGCGTATACGTAGTAGGCCGCGATATCGACGAGGGGCTGTACTTCCTCCAAGGAAACCCGTCCACCGAAGCTGAATTCTATCTATTCAGCCCCGAAGGGTCGGGCACCTACAGCATGAGCGCCGCGGTCACCTACACGGGCAATTACTTCGCCGACCTCGAAAACGGCCAGGTGATCGCCTTCATGCCCAGCGCAAAAAGCATGCTGATGATCCCCACCGACCAAGCCGATTTCCAACCGCAGGCGCCCTACCCCAGCGGCCTGTACCGCGTCGGCCAGGACATCCCCGCCGGAACCTACACCATCACCGTCAGTCCGGATGCGCCGCACAACGCCTCGCAGGACTACGCCGCCTACGTTATGAAAGACCTGGACTTCGACGATGATTCCATCACCGACTCCAAGCCCCTGCTGCGCGGAAGCACGCAAACCGTCACCGTGGAAGACGGCGAATGGCTGGAACTGTTCGGTACCATCGCAACGCCAACCGAATAACCGCCGCAAGGCATCACGCGCCCTTCGAAAAGCATCGGAAGGCGCTGCTTTTCACCCGCTGCTATCGAAAGGAAACCCATGCTTCCCGAAAACCCCACCATCGATCAGGTTCGCGAGTTCTTCGCCAACGACAAGTTCGCCACGGAGGCCGCAGGCTGCACCGTCGTCGAAGCCGCCAAAGGCCACGCCGTATGCGAGATGCCGCTCGAGCAGGTCCACTACAACGCCCAAGGCGGCGTGATGGGCGGGGCCATCTTCACTCTTGCCGATTTCTGCCTGGCCATCGCCTGCAACGTAAACGAGCAGCCCACGGTCTCGGTAAGCAATACCATCGAGTTCCTCAGCGCGGCCAAGGGAGATAAGCTCATCGCCGAATGCAACGTCGACAAGTCGTGCAAGAAGCTCGGGTTTTACACGGTGGACGTGTCCGACAACACGGGCCGCAAGGTAGCCCGCATGACCGCAACCTGCTATCGATAATCGCCAGGCAGGGATTCACTGAACTCGTCCACACGGAGCGAACGGGGTGAACAGGGGACGGAGGTGTGTTCACGATACGTCATCGGAAACGCTCAGATTTGCCGTGAACACACCTCCGTCCCTTGTTCACCGGGAAGGCGCTTTCCCGAACTCAGCCGTACCTGTCCGGCTGAGTTCGGGAATGAAACCTAAGTGTTCGGATAAACTTGCGAATCAAGCGCGGCCAGCCGAAGAACGATGCCGAAAAATTTTTCAAAATAGGGGGTTGCGCGCGGAAACGGTTTCCGTATAATAGTCAACGCACCTGATTCGGGGCCTTAGCTCAGCTGGGAGAGCGCATGGCTGGCAGCCATGAGGTCAGGGGTTCGATCCCCCTAGGCTCCACCAAATTTTCAAAGTTCGGCATATGTCGAACTTTTTTTATTTCTTCGCGTTTCGATTCCCCCCCCACATCTGCAATCGCACCCCAAGCGCGAAAACACCCGAAGTCAAATCCAATCCGTCACTCGCCCCGACCGCACGAAAGGTTCCCGTGTGAACAGGGGACGGAGGTGTGTTCACGGTTGATCTTCGCGCTTCCGACGACGGAGCACGTGAACACACCTCCGTCCCCTGTTCACGCGTCACGGCTGTGTCCGGTAGCAAAGCGAGGCGCTCGGATGAGCTTGCGAGTCAAGCACCCGCCCCGCCTAAAAACCTCGCCGAAAAAAAATTCAAAATAAGGGGTTGCGCGCGGAAACGGTTTCCGTATAATAGTCAACGCACCTGATTCGGGGCCTTAGCTCAGCTGGGAGAGCGCATGGCTGGCAGCCATGAGGTCAGGGGTTCGATCCCCCTAGGCTCCACCAAATTTAACAGCCGCCTTTTAGGGCGGCTTTTTTATTGCCACGGAAAGGGGAACCCATGGCTCAGACCGCATCCGGCGAATCGCAAGCCCGCGATTCGTTCACCTCTCGCACCGCCTTCATCATCGCCTGCATCGGATCTGCCGTAGGCCTATCAGGCATCTGGCTGTTCCCGTACCGCGTTTCGCAGCTTGGCGGAGCCGCCTTCCTTATCCCCTACCTGTTCTTCGTCGTGCTGCTCGGCCTTACCGGCGTGGTGGGCGAGATGTCGTTTGGCCGCGCCATGGGATGCGGCCCGATGGGCGCATTCGGAAAAGCACTCGAACTCCGAGGCGTGCCCCACGCAACGCGCATCGGCAAAGCCATCGGCATCGTGCCCGTGCTCGCCGCGCTCGGCATCGCCATCGGCTACACCGTCGTTTTGGGATGGTTCCTCAAGTACCTGTTCGCCGCCGCAACCGGAACCTTGCTCGCCCAACCGGACATGGGCGCGTATTTCGGTCAGATCACCGGCGATTTCGGAAGCATCGGCTGGCATGCAGCGGCCCTCATCATCACGTTGGCTGTCATGGTCTTGGGCATCTCACGCGGCATCGAGCGCCTGAACAAGATCATGATGCCGCTGTTCTTCGTCCTGTTCTGCGTGCTGCTCGTCCGCGTCGCCATGTTGCCCGGCGCGATCGATGGCTACGCCTACCTGTTCATGCCGCGCTGGGAGGCTCTCGCCAACCCGCAAACCTGGGTGCTTGCGCTTGGACAGGCGTTCTTCGGCCTATCGCTGGCCGGTGGCGGCACGCTGGTATACGGCAGCTACCTGAAGAAGGACGTGAACGTGGTCTCGTCGGCGCGCAACGTCGTGGTATTCAGCACGTTGGCCGCGGTTTTGTCGGCCATGGTGGTGGTGCCCGCCGTGTTCGCGTTCGGAGCCGACACCCAGGCAGGCCCCCCGCTTCTGTTCATCGTGCTTCCGCAGGTGTTCGAGGAGATGCCCTTCGGCGGGCTGTTCTGCTTCGTGTTCTTCCTGGCCGTAGCCTGCGCCGCCATCACCAGCTTGGTGAACCTCTACGAGCCGCCGATCGAGGCGCTGCAGCAGCAGGCGCGCCTTCCCCGCTGGGCCGCCGTGGCCATCGTGGCCGCCGTCTCCATGGGCGTCGGCGCCTTCATCGAGAACGGCGACGCGGTCAGCGCCTGGATGGATGCCGTCAGCATCTACGCAATCCCGTTGGGGGCGCTTATAGCTGCCATGATGTTCTTCTGGGTATGTCCCAAGGGTTTCGCCTCAAAACAGGCTCAGATGGGACGAGAGAAGCCCGTAGGCGCATGGTTCGAGCTCATGGGACGCTATCTGTTCGTCCCGCTCACGGCCATCGTCATCATCTTGGGCATCGTGCTCGGCGGCATCGGATAGCGTCCCAGGCGCTGAAGCATCACCCGGAACGCCGCTTCCATGGCAACCCTAACAGCTTCCCGAAAGCCGCAAAGGCCTGCATGCTCCAGCAGCATGCAGGCCTTCTTATATCATGCAGGGAAAATAAGCCAGATCCGGAAGCCCTTACCGGCCAAGTCGAGATCTGCTGAAGCGGCAAGACCGAACGCAGCAACATCGCCAGCCCGGCATCGAGCCGACTTGCACAGCCCAACGCCGCAGCGGGCCGAACCGACGCCGACAAGCCGCAGCGTCTGAGGCACTCGCCGCGTCGGCATCCAGCCCTACCCGGCCGAAACCCGCAACCACCGCCGCGCGACGCCGTTCGCCGCGCTAACCCTGTTCGGCGAAGAAGCGCTCGGCGATGCGCGCCGATTCCGCGGCGTCCTTCGCGTAATAGTCGGCACCGATCTGCTCGGCGTACTCGGGCGTCAAAACCGCTCCGCCCACCATCACCTTGCAGCCCGGCAGCTTCTCATGCAGAAGCTCCACCGTCTGCTCCATGGCGCGAACCGTGGTGGTCATCAGCGCCGAAAGCCCGACCAAACGGATGCCCTGCTCGCTTGCCACGCGCAGCACTTCCTCTGGCTCGACGTCGCGGCCAAGGTCGACCACTCGAAAGCCATAGTTCTCCAGCAGCATTTTGACGATGTTCTTGCCGATGTCGTGAATGTCGCCCTTCACCGTGGCCACCGCGATGGCGTTCGACCCCATGCCATCATCGGCAGAATCGCCCATGCGCGCCTTGACCACGTCGAATCCCACCTTCACCGCCTCGGCGGAAGCCATCAGCTGCGGAAGGAAGAACTCGCCCTTGTCGAACTTCTGCCCCACCACATCGAGCGCGGGGACGAACACGCCGTTGACCAGGTCGAGCGGGTTATGCCCCTCGAGCAACGCTTCGGTTGCCAGGCCCATCGGGCCCTTTCGACCCGTCAGGATGAGATGTACCATGTCGCGAACGGCATCGGCGGCATCCGAAAGCGGCTCCGGCACCGCAACCGGGCATTCTGCAGCCGCGTCGGCAGCCCCCGAAGGTTGCGCCGCCTCCGCAGCGCCCACGGCGGCACCCGCGCCCGCCGCGCCTGCCGTATACGGGTCCGCGGCGTCGGCATACTCCCCGATGAACTCGACGGCGCCGGTATCTTGGCAGTTCAGCACCCTAAACGTGTTCACCGTATCGGTGTAGCGCTTCGCCTTCGGGTTCAAAATGGGCATGTCCAGCCCGCACCCGAACGCGGCGGCCAGAAAGGTCGAGTTCACCATGTTGCGCTGCGGCAGGCCGAAGCTGATGTTGGATACACCGAGCGCCGTGCGCACGCCCAGGCGTTCCTTCACCATGTTCACGGCGCGCAAGATCTCAAGCGCCTCCGACTGATTGGTCGCGCACGCCATGGTCAGGCAGTCGATGACCACATCGGTTCGCGGAATGCCGTAACGTTCGGCAGCTTCCACGATCCGCTCGGCAACGGCGAAACGCCCCTCTGCCGTTGGCGGGATGCCCTCTTCGTCAAGGGCAAGGCCGATGACGGCGCACCCGTAGCGTTTCACGATGGGAAGCACGGCCTCCAAGCTCTCCTGCTTGCCGTTGACGCTGTTGATAAGCGGCTTGCCCGCGTAACCGCGCACCGCAGCCTCCACCGCCACCGGGTCGGACGAGTCCACCACCAACGGCAACGTGACCGTGGAGGAAAGCTTGTCCACCGCAGCGGCCAGCACAGCAGGCTCGTCAAGCTCGGGAAGGCCCACGTTGACGTCGAGCACGTCGGCGCCCAGCTCCTGCTGGGAAACAGCCTCCCCTACCAGGTAATCCAGGTCGCCCGCACGCAGCGCGGCCTTAAGCTTAGGCTTGCCCGTAGGGTTGATACGTTCGCCGATCACGGCGATGCGGGGCACGCCCACCGGAAGCACCACGGCCTCCTGGGCGCTGCACAGCACGCAAGCGGGCTCATAAGCGCGCGGCGTCGGCGCGCGACGGGTATCCGCCATACGACGAAGCTGGCGCGTGTATTCCGGCGATGTGCCGCAGCACCCGCCGATGATCGAGGCGCCTGCATCAAGCATGCCCTCCATGGCGGCGGCGAAATCCTCGGGCGACACGTCGAACACGGTGACCCCGTCCTGCACGCGCGGCAGGCCTGCGTTGGGCTGCACCATCAACGGGCATCGCGAGCGATGCGCCATATCCTGCGCGGCGCCCAATAGCTCCGCCGGGCCAAGCGAACAGTTCAAACCCACGGCATGCGCGCCCATGCCCGAAAGCACCTCTGCGGCCACCTCCGGCGACGTGCCCAAAAACGTGCGCCCATCCTCGCCGAAGGTCATGGTGGCGAACACCGGCAGATCGCAGTTCTCCTGAGCAGCCAGCAGCGCCGCCTTCGCCTCGCGCAAGTCGGCCATGGTCTCGATCAGCACCACATCGCAGCCGGCGGCGGCAACGGCGCGCACCTGCTCGGCGAACAGGTCGTAGGCCTCCTCGAAGCTCATGGTTCCCATCGGTTCCAAAAGCGCGCCCGTCGGACCGACGTCGCCGGCGATATAGGGAGCGCCGGCGGCACGGGCGCATTCGGCAGCCGCACGATACACCTCTTCAACACTTGCGGCGCCTTCTAGCTTCAACCGGTTCGCCCCGAACGTGTTCGTAGTGATGACCTCGGCACCTGCATCGACATAGGCCTTATGGATAGCCGCGATGTCGTCGGGATGCGAGAAGTTGAGCAGCTCGGGAATCTGCCCCGCATCGGCAAGGCCCCGCTCCTGCAGCTGCGTGCCCATGGCCCCGTCCACCACCAGGAAGTCCTGCCCAAGCAGCGCTCGCTTCAAATGCTCGTCTTTGATGGCAAGCCCCGACAGATCAGGCACAGGCAGCCTTGCCGCCTTCGCCCAACCGCCGGTCAGCTCCTTATGCGCACGCACGCTCTCATCCATGGCAGGTAACCCCTCGTTTCCTTAACTCGCAACCATCCCTTAAACGGCATATCGCGCAAGCATCAACGCGCGCTTCGCCGCCATCAGCGGTTTTTTCGAACAATCCTAGCACGGCGGTGACGCTTTTCACCGGAACGAGCATGTTCGTCGACGTAACCGAAATACCCAAGCGCCGACTCGCATCAAGGGCCTTCAAAAACACCGGCTGCACATTCAGCGGCAAGTCGCCATAGCCGGGGCTGAAACGCCAGTTCGTGCTCATGCCCATGTCCTGGGCAAAGCGAACGACAAGATCTTCAGTGATGTTTGCCGCCGCCTCGACCAGCGCCGAGCAGCAAGCTCCGAACATCACGCCGTCCGCCACGCTGATGGCCTCATGCTTTCGCATCTCCCGCTCGCTGACGGCGCCGAGCGTGCACGCCATCAACGCAACCTTGCAAGCCCCTCGCAAATGCTCGGCGATGCTGTTGCCCTCGAGGATAAGATCGCAGCCTTCCAGAGCCACCTTAGGCAAGCGCCCTTTCCCGCATTCGGCTTCCCCACTCGATACCGTGCTACAGCTCTCGACCGCATCCGCCGACGTATCAAGGACGTTAAGCGAACCTGTCGTCGCAGGCTCCAGCGCCTCCCAGCACGTTCGCCCCTCATCGATATCGAAGACGCTCCAAGCGAATACGGGTTTGATAGACCTCTCGCACTCATCGGCCAACCTATTGAAACGGGTCAGCAGCGCCTCATCAACCTGCTGACCCGTGTATCCCAGATATCTCAGCGCCTCGCTGCGATCGAGCCGCGCATCAGGCACGCCCCCCGCGCCAAGACGCCCATAACGCACCATCACGAAACCAGCGCCACCTTCAACGCGCACGAGGCTGCACGGGCGATCTCGGGGTTGTTCATGGTGTACACATGCAACCCTTCGACGCCATGCGCCTGCAAGTCGGTCAGCTGGCGGCACGCGTATTCGATACCGGCCTGGCGCAAACTTGCCGGGTCGTCCTCATATCGCGCGAGCAGCTTGATGATGGGGCTGGGAAGCGAAGCCCCGCACATGAACACCATGCGCTGGATCTGCGCCTTGCTCATGAACGGCATGATGCCCGCGGTTATCGGCACGGTGATGCCGGCGGCCTCGGCCCCTTCGCGGAAGCGATAGAAGCAGTCATTGTCGAAGAACAGCTGCGTGACCAGGAAGCTTGCGCCCGCATCCTGCTTCTGCTTCAGATGCTCCACGTTCAAGCGAAGCGAGTCGCAATCGATATGGCCCTCGGGATATGCCGCGGCGCCCACGCAAAAGCCGGCGTCTGCCAACACCGGGATAAGGTCCTTGGCATACCGGAAATCACCGGGCTCATAGCCCTCCGGCAAATCGCCGCGCAATGCCAGCACGTTGCGGATACCGCGGTCCTTCATGTCGGCGATAGCCTTCGAAATCGACTGCTGCGACGCGCCGGCACAAGTCAGGTGGGCCACGGTGGGGACGCCGTGATCATCCTGGATCATGGCGGCGATTTCAGCGGTGGCCTGCTTGTTGCCGCTACCGCCCGCGGAATACGTAACGCTGATGAACGCGGGATCTAGCTTTGCAAGCTCCTGCGCGATCGTGCGCGCCGACTCCATGCTCAACTCACCTTTCGGCGGGAAGATCTCGAACGAGACCGGCTGCGCGCCCGTCTGGCGGGCCTGCGCGAAGATGTTCTCTACGGTATCCATAATGCTGCCTTTTGTCATTTTTCATCATCAGTATCCATTGCGCTGCTCATTATACCGACACATGCTTTTCCGCCATCGGTAATTCCTGGCACCGGGATATGCTTTTTTCAGAACGCAATCTATCTGCCAACACGATTGCCGGGAAAAGCGAGTACATACACGCGTCGAGCTTCCCACCGGCAATCGTCAACGTAATCTTACCCACCATCATGTCGGCCTCACCGGTTTCGCTCACTACGCAGTCGACGGGAATGAAAGGTTGAACGAACTTACATCGAGATACGTCGCACCGGCTAGCATCCGCCAAGGTGATCTCAGGGCGAGCTCGCGCCTTCACGCGCCACGATACCGCACCCGGTATCGCATCCGCCGAGATCATCGGCGCAAGCATCAAGGTCACTTGCAACTAGGACCTTCGCCCTTCCCTCTACGCTCGCAGACGCCATCGGCGGGAGGATCGAACACGTTCACGCTGCTACCTGTTTCGCTTTGACGAAACGCGCTGAAACAAACGAGCGTTTGCCAGAGCTCAACCCTCCTCGCAAGCTGACGAGCCTCTTTCGCTCGCTGCTTAGCCTCGGCTTCATCCCCAAAGGCCGACGATATGCCCGCCTCTTCGTTCACTCCCATCCCCTCGCAAGTCCCCATCTCCAGCAATTCGCAAGACCCCGCGGAACCGCCTCTCGGCACGTTTCGACGGCGCATTCTCCTTGCAACCTTCTCGCACAGCTGCACATACGCATCGAATTCATGCACCTGTTCGGGACGAACCAATATCGCTCGACGCTGCAGTCCGCCATGCCCGTTATGCGATGCCGCAGCTTCTCGATCTGCGTCTTGAGCCGCCCTCGCTCCTTGAGCCGCTTCTTGGTACACGCCTCGAGCCAACCGCCTTATGCTGCAAACTTCTTTCTTGCCAGTTGCCGCACCCCGAGCATCCTTCTCGTCTACTTCCGTGTTTCGAGCAACGTTCTCTCCCGCCACCAGACCTCGAGCACCCCTCTCATCCGTTACCACATCTCGAGCATTCTTCTCGTCCGTCACTAGACCTCGATCGATCTTCTTGCTCGCCGCCATGCCCCGATCTGTCTTCCTTGAGTCTCTAGCATCCTCCTCACCCGCTGTTACACCTCGAATCGCTTTCTTTGCCCTGCGGTCGCCCTTCGCACCCGTTGGACCGCTTCCCCGATCGAACGAAGCGCCGCCTCGCTGCGCGCAAAACGCTGCCACAGGAAGCTCCTCAGGGTCCTCCGGGCCATTGATACCACGGGCAAGGCCGTTTGCCCTTCCCCGGCCGACCCCATCGGGCAGCGAGATGTTCAACGCAGCCACATCGCGTCTTCGACTCGTTGAACGCACGGTCAGCATACGGCCCGAGCCACCCGAACCCTCCGCCAACGACAAACAACCTCTTCCTGCGACATTCTCGCCAAGAACCACATCCCCTGCCGCAAACCCGCCGAAACGTCGCGGCATGCTCAAAGCCATCGCCATCGCAGATTCCGTCGGAGAAATGGAGCCATCGCGCACATAAGCAAGGGCACGACGCGCCTTCGCCGTCCCATAGGTCCCATCGACCTTCGCTAAATACTGGCCAATTCTCGCAGCTGACGTCAATGGCTCATCATCGCCCTCTCGTAAAGCGATTCCGTTTTCAGCATCGGCATCGATTCGATACGACGAGCAAAGCGCATAACCCATATACACCGTTTCCAACAAGGTATGCTTAACCGCAATCTGCAAAAACGTCAGCTCAGGGGACGAGCAGCAAACCGCACCGAACCCCTCAACCGGCACCTTCACGAACGATCCTGCTGGATACGCGTTTCCCGAATAATGGGACCGCAAGCAATCACCGTCACGCCTGCCCGCCGAAGTCCGCACAAGCACTTCAAGCTTGCCGTCCTCGATACCCAAAAGCGAACGCAACGTCCTACTCTCGGAAACAAACGGTGACGTACAAGGCAGCACCCGAGCCGTGGTCTTGTTCCCCGTGATGCGAGGATTGCGATTCCGCACAAGCCAGCGAAACGCTGCATCGTGGGACAAGCAGATATTCATGGTTGCCATAACCGGTTCCTTTCAAGCGCAAATCACTTCGCAAACCAGCATGACGTCGCCATCTTACACAGCCCTTGCCCGCATCTTGCACACCACACCGTCAAACCTTGCAGCCCGGTCGCCGAAGCGGTAAGCCAGCGGCCCGAAGGCGGCTCCCTCAACACACGAAACCATCCCATAAGCCCTTCGAAACGATAGTCGATAAGCCTATTCGATAGCCAGGCTATCGTCCACCTCGGCAACCTCCGCCGTCTCTGCATGCCTGCACTTGGCATCGGCCAACTCCAAACCCTGCCGCAACATCGCCGACCTGAGACAACCTAATCACCGGGCTATCACAGCTTTGCACCCCCGCGATCGCAAGGAACCGAATACAGCAAGGCATGAACAGCACCAACCCGTTTCCGATGATGAATAGAGTGAATTCATGGCGGTAACCGGCTTATACCGGCTATACTGATGTCATAGCTAAATCACACTACACAAACACAGCACCAGGAGAACAAGCTATGGCAGTGGAGCACAGTCAAGACAAACGTCAGCTTGCCGCATGGGTAGATCGAAAGCTGGCCGAAACAGTGGACGAGGTTGCCAGCAAACGCGGCATAACGCGAACCGCGGCAATCACGGAAGCGCTTCAGCGCTACGTAGAGGAAGAGACCAGCGTGGCGCTGCAACTGTCCGATTTCGCCGAGAAGCTCGAAACGCTGCTTGAGCGCAGCGAATCGATGCAAAACGAACTTGAGGAAATCAAGCAAATGAAGCCCGCCCGCTCCGCGCGCAAGGCAAAAGCCGCACAAGCGGCGCCTGCCGCGCAAACGCCCTCACTGTTCTAGAAGCGAGTTCGCCTTATGAGCATCTTCGTGACGGGCGATATCCATGCCTCATATGACATCGCAAAACTCTCAGAAAGCTGCTTCAACACCGCAGGATTGACCAAAAATGACTACGTGATCATTTGCGGCGACTTCGGTCTTGTATGGAACAACTCTGCAAGCGAGCAATATTGGCTCCGTTGGCTCGACGCCAGGCCGTTCACAACCCTATTTGTAGACGGTAATCATGAGGGCTTCAGCCTGCTGAACAGCCTTCCCGAAACCACATGGAATGGAGGAGCGGTACATCAAGTAGCAACCAGCGTCTTCCACCTCAAACGAGGCCAATTGTTCAACATCGACGGATATCGAATCTTCACGATGGGCGGAGCAACTTCAAGCGAATACGACAGGACGCATCGAATCCAGGGCGAAACATGGTTCACCGAAGAAATTCCAAATGAGCAGGAGCGAGCAGCAGCGCTTGAGACACTTGATGCAGCAGATTGGGATTGCGACTTCGTCATCACCCATTGTGCGCCATCATCTAGCGCGCAAGGCATATCCGAGCACACCGATCGCCTGGAGATCCATCCGATGGACGAATACACCGATTGGCTCCAAACAATTCAAGATCGCCTAACTTACCGCCATTGGTTCTGCGGCCATTATCATATCGACGCTCAGATCCAGGATAAAACAACCGCTCTATACAACCGGATAGCCGTGTTGGCAGATCCGAAAAACACCGCCAATGCAGATGACGAAGAGGCCTTATCGCTACCCTATCAACTACTCCCCGTGCAAGCAGAAGGCCAAAAAACACCGATAGCTGACTATGCCTCCCAAATCGCAGATCAAGACTCCCTAAACATCGACCTAGAGTGAAAACCAAATAGCTCAAAGACACAAATGGCCCCAGCAACGCTGTGGCCATTTGTCATGCAAACGCAACAACAGACATGCAGAAACATCAGTGACTAAAATGACCAGCAGAGAAACATCCCCCTGCGGGCCCTAAGCGCACGCCGTGCGCGCGGCCGGCCCAACAGGGGGGCTCGCGCCGGCCCTCCGCCTTCGGAGCAGGACGGTCACAAATGCAAAAAAGGCCCGCAGGGGATATCCCTGCTGGGCTCGCGGTCGAGCCATCAAGCCCCAAACGCAAACAGGCAAGCAAGGGCGCCCTTGCGGGGCCCTGCGGCGGCGATACGCGCGCGGCCCGCCCCGCCGCCATTCGCCATCGGGACCGGTCCGTCGGGCGGCCCCGCGGCGCGGTGCGCGCGCAGCCGGCGCCCCGAAGGGCGCGCAGCGCGCCGTCAGCAGAGTCCCTGCGCAGTTCGGGGGCCTAAGACGCAGAAAGGCCCGCAAGGGGAAATCCCCTGCGGGCCTTCTCGGCGCATAGAAAAGCGCCCTCCGCGAGCGCGACGCCCTGCCCTCCCGCAGCCTTGCGCTG
>NZ_CABQJR010000031.1 GCF_902464545.1 uncultured Senegalimassilia sp. | reverse complement strand
CTCAGGTTGAAAGAGGGAGCGGCGGCGTCTTCTGAAGTGGGGAGGGAGGGGAGGGTGAAGAAGCGCCGCTCCCGGGCAGAAGGTGGTCTATCCCCTAAACCCTTGCTAGGCCACCCTCTGCCCGGGAGGCCGGGCGCTCGTCGCGTCCGGCTGTTCCCGCGTTGCGTTTCTTGCGCCGCAACGTGCGCGTTCGCTGCGCTAGCAGCTGATTACTTCTCGTTTTCCACCAGCGAGATGGGTTCGCCCTTCTTGGCGATCAGCGGCATGCTGATCGCGTGCGCCGGGCAGGCGTCTACGCAGGAGCGGCACTTCGTGCATTCGCTCCATGCGGTCTCGGACAGCTCGGGATGGCGCGGGTCGATGCCCTCCTCGCAGGCGCGTCCGCAGGCGCCGCACTTCTTGCCCTGGGCCGTTTCCAGGCACTTCGCGTTGTCGATGGTGGGCTTGAACGTGCGGTTCAGCTTGGCGATCAGGCTCATGAACGCCGAAAGCGGGCACAGCTTATGGCACCACTTCTTAAACAGCAGCACCTCGGCGATCAGGATGGCGGGCACCACGATGAGCGACCACGTCACATCGCCTTGCGCGAACAGGTTCACCAGCAGCAGGATGGTGGCGAAGGTCAGGCCGATGGGGCACACCAGGCAAAACACCGGGAAGCCGAAGATGAACGTGGACAGCAGCGCGCCGCCCAGCACGAAATGGCGGGCATCCACGGCGTCGCCGCGCTTCTTCGCACAGCTTGCGCAGCCGGCCAGGCCCTTCGAGTCCTTCTCGCAGCCGGTTGCCAGCGCCGCCTTCTCGTCCTCGGTCAGCGGTGCGATGTCGGCTGCGGCCTCGGTCGCCTTGTCGTCTGCCTGCTTCGCGGCCCTCGTCTTCGCGGCCTTCTTCTGCTTCTCGGGTTTGGCGAATATGCCGCGAAGCTTCTGCACCAGGGGAACGGGGCATATCCAGCCGCAGAACGCGCGGGCGAACACGATGATGAGCACCACCATGATGACCAGCGACACCACGGCGCGCGGCACCATCATCTTGCTGGCGAGCATAGTGCCCAGGGCGCCCAGCGGGCAGAGGATCGAGATATCCCAGACGCCCGGCGCGGAAATGGTGCCGATGCCCAAGTTCGTCAAAAAGCCCACGAACACGATGGCCACGATGGCGAGCGCGGTGATGGTGCGCAGCGTCTTGGAATTGCGTTTCATGACCGCACCTTACCTTTCTACCTGGTCAAGCGGCTTGATGGTGATGGCGCGTGAAGTGGCGCCCTCGGAAATGGAACCGTTTTGCAGCGATACGCACACGCTTTCGCAGGCGCCGCAGCCGTTGCACTTGTTGTCAAGCACCACGGGGCGGTTCTCGTCGTCAAGCGCTATGGCCTCGTACGGGCACGCGTCGTAGCAGAATCGGCAGCCGATCAGCTTGTACGCCAGGCACCAGTCGGTGTTGATGACGGCGCGGCCGATGATGGTGCTCTCCTTCGTGGCGCCCGCGGGCAGCTCCAGCGCGCGCGTGGGGCAGGCCGAGACGCACAGCGGCGTGCCGCCGTTTTCCTCGGTGCACCAATCGCAGTAGTCGTCGCTGAAGTCGAACGTGGGCGTGCGCATGTTCAGGATGCCGTCCTCGATGTGCGCCGGGCGGATGACGTCGCGCGGGCAGATCTCGTAGCACTTCTCGCAGCGGATGCAGGCGCTGATCAGGCGATCCTCATCCTGTCCTCCCGGAGGTCGGATGATGGCCTGCGGGTTCGCCACCTTCAGCCCGCCCAGGCCCAGCATCACCGCGGCGCCGCCGATGCCCAGGCATAGCGTGCGGCGCGTCATGCCGCCGGTTTTCGCTTGCTTCTCCACGGCGGCCTGCGCTTTTGCAGTATCGGCCGCCCCCCCTCGTCTGTTCCGCGCGGCCTTCGGGCAGGTGCGTGCGGTTGTCCGTGTTGTCCATCTCTCCTTCTTTCGCTCGCGCCCGATGCTGGCCTCCCCGTATCCGACGCCCTCCGCGCCGGGAAGCCTGGCGGTGCAAACCGCCGACGCGCCGGCTTCGAAGCGCGTCGGCGGGCGATGCCCGTTACTCGTCCTCGGTCAAAACGTCGTCCAAAAACGCCTTATCGGTATTCAGGAACCCGTCGGTGAGATAGGCAAGGCCCTGATAGAGGTCGGTTTTCGCGAAACGCTTCATGTCGGCATTCATCATGGGAACCCACGACAGCAGATGGTCTTCCAGGAAGTTCTTCTGCGTGGTCAGCAGCGCGGCGGCTTCCTCCTCGTCGCCCTTGCGCAGCGCATCGGCGGTACGGTTGGCAAGCACCTGCTCGAACTCCAGCTCCAGAGCTACGTGGTCCTCGCCTTCCTTCCAGCTGTTCTTCTTGTCAAGGCCGGCGGAGCGGTAGATGGCCAGCACCTCGTCGCGGGCATCCTGCATGAGCAGGCGCTTCTCGGATGTGTACACGCTTTCGAACGGGTAGGCGGCGCTGTAGGCGTCCACGCCGTGGCCGATGAACACGCGGGTGTAGTCCACGGCTAGGTCGGTCAGGCTGTTCTCCCAGGTATTGGACAGGTACTTCGCCAGGCGCAGGTAGCCCTCGTCCACGTCGGCGTTGCCCGCGGAGGCGGGGAAGCGCATGCCGTGCAGCTCGTCAAGCAGCTCCTGGTCGACTTCCACACGGAACAGGCGGCTGAGCAGGCCGTACGTTGCGGCGCGCTGTTCGATCAGCTTGATCAGCTCGTCCATGGAAGCCTGCTCTGCGGCGGTATTGGCGTTCTCGGTCATGGTTAGTCCTCCTTGGAATCGGCCGCGGACTCGTCCGCGACATCTGCCAGCATTTCCAGGCCCTGCTTTCCCGTTTCGGTGGTGAACCAGGCCTTGCGCCATTCCAGCGCGTCGCATTGCTCCAGCTTGTCCACGAAATGCGGGGCGTACAGGCGGGGCTTTTGCACCAGCGGGTCGTTGTCGACCTTGCCGTTGATGACCGGGGTGGCAGCGCCGTTTTCGGCTGCGCACAGCGCGAGGATGCGCTTGTAGATGACCGCGTACGCCGCGTCCTCCTCAAGCAGGGCGCGCAGGCGCTCGGTGGGTTTGTCGGAATCAAGTTTTGCCTGGCCAGGCTCGGTGATACGCCAGAACACCTCAACGGGTTCGGCGGCTTCCAGGTACTCCACGCCGTCCACGACCACGGTCTTGGGCTCGTTTTCCGTATCGTCGGCGGGTTGGCCGTCGGCGGTGATGCGCTCGATGGCGCCGGCGCGCTCGAGCAGGTTGCACAGGTTGGCGGCGGTGTAGACGCTGAAGTTGTCCTGCTGCAGCTCGTCGACGTGGGCGTTCACGGCCTCGGCGGTTTGCGGCTCTTGCACGAAGGACAGGATGCCCAGCAGCACCTTACGGCGCGGGGCCATGGATTTGAACAGGTCGTCGATGCGCTCGGCCGGCGTGCGGTTATCGCTTTCGGCCTCGATTTGCTGTGCGGGCGCATCGGTTGCCGAGCTGATGGCGGTGTAATCGCCGCCCTCGTTTTCATCGTCGTCCGCGCCGGTGTCTTCCAGCGGGTCGAACTCGTCAAGCTCGGAATCAAAGGATAGATCGAAAGTGGAATCAGACATGCTCCGCCCCTCCCAGACATTGCCAACAACAAAACTAGCGTCTGCCTTCTGGCGCGACGCTACAGTGCCGGCCCGTAAGACCGACTCCGGGAACTTCACCCCTGAAGCTCCGACTTTTGCAAACAATGTCTGCCGCGCGCTCGGCGCGCCGGCGGACTCCCCGCGTTGATGATAGGCGCGCCGAACCGACGATGTCAAGGTTCGATTTCCCGTGTCGCATTATTCGACTTTGGGGATAATCGTGTTCACGTTTGACAATGCGCGGAGGGTTGCGCCATACTGCGCGGCGGGGTTTGGGGAAGAATGCAAGTGGACGACGGACCCGGCCGCGTGGGGACGTGCGCCGGTCCGCTTTGGTTTGGAGAAAGGAAGCTGAAGCCATGACCGCTTTTATTCGACCCTCTTTGATTCTTCGCATGGACCTGGACGAACGTTTATTCAACGACGAGTGCGTCTCCGACATCAAACGCTCGTACTCCTATGTGGCGCCGTCGCTTGTGCAGGCGCACAAGCCGGCAGACGGGCAGCGCCCGGAGAACGTGATGCGCTTCATGATCAAGCTGCATCGCGCGTACTGGGACAGCTCTGATGAGGCGGCGCAGCAGCTGTGGGAGGGCGTCATGCCCAAGTGGCTGCACAACATGTTCTCGAAGGTGTCCAACACCATCACGGCTGCCAACAACGTCCGTGCCGAAAACGGCCAGCTGGCGTTTCCGTATCACTGGCTTGAGCTGGAGTTCGGCGACGACGCGCTCGTTGCGGTGAAGACGGGCTCCGATTCGTCGTTCCCTGCCGATGCGGTGGACATGGTCGAGCGCGTGCGCGACCTCATGAACGCCGGTGCGCTGGGGCAGGATATCGCCTGCGTGCGCATCCCGTCGCGCGCCAGCTACGAGGCGCAGCTCGCAGCCGCCGAGCAGGCGCAAGCCGAGGCCGCCGCTGCCGCCGAGCAAGACGAAACCGCAGGTCAAACGGCTGAGCAGCCGCAGGTAGCCGCGCCTGCCGACACCGCCGAGCCCGCTGCCGCGGCGCCTGCCGACGTCGTTGCCGACCAGCCTGCCGAGCCCGTTTTCGCCATGCCCGAGCTGTCCGCGTTCGACGTGGACTACGGCACCTGGGGCATCGAGTACGCCGACGGCTCCGTGCGCGAGTTCGACGCCGCTGCCGGTGCGTTTTCGTAGGCGAACGGCTATACTAACCAGTTGCAAGGGGGTAGACGAGAAAGGGGCAGCAATGCCAAGTGCCAAGAATTTCCTCGGTCTGCTCGAAAAACTTCAGAGCGCCGATATCACGGTTCATCAGAACCGTTGCGCCGTCGTGCGCAATCGCAACGCCACGTGCATGAAATGCGCGGAGGTGTGCACGTCGGGCTGCATATCCTATAACGACAATGAGCTGATCATCTCGCCGGAGAAGTGCATCGGCTGCGGCACGTGCGCCACCGTGTGCCCCACGTGCGCGCTCGAGGCCCATCGCCCCAACGACGCCGAGCTGCTGCATCGCTGCATCCAGGCCATGCGCGCTGCCGACGGCGAGGTGGTCATCGCGTGCGAGCAGATCGTGAACGCTGCGGAAGGGCTGCTTGACCTGGAGAAAGTCGTGTCCGTTACGTGCCTTGGGCGCGTGGAGGAAAGCCTGCTGGTCACCCTGGCCGTGGCCGGCGCCAAGCACATCAGCCTGGTGGAGGGCAAGTGCGCCGCCTGCGAGCACGCCACCGGGTTCCACATGGCCGAGCAGGTGCGCGATACCGCCAACACGCTGCTGGAAACGTGGAACAGCAACGTGCGCGTCGACCTGGTGAAGAGGTTCCCGCACCAGGTGCGCCTGGAGGGCAAATCCAGCTTCGACGCCGGCAAGCGCAGGTTCTTCGAAGAGATGGGCTCCGAGGCGAAAGCCGCCGCCGGCACCACCGCCGACTACGCCGTGAAGGAGACGCTCGGCATCCAGGAGAAGCCCGAATCGCGCTTCCAAAAGGTGATGGAGGACGGCACGTTGCCGCATTTCATCCCCGATCGCCGCGAGCTTCTGTTGAACAGCCTGTCCAGCCTGGGCGAGCCGCAGGACGTCATGATCGAGACGCGCCTGTGGGGTCATGTCATCATCGACCCGGATAAGTGTAGCAGCTGCCAGATGTGCGCGACGTTCTGCCCGACCGGCGCCATCAGCAAGTTCACCGACGAGGACGGCACGTTCGGCGTGGAGCATTTCCCCGGCGATTGCGTGAAATGCCGTTGCTGCACGGACATCTGCCCGCAGCAGGCGCTCACGCTCTCCGACGAGGTGTTCGCCGTCGACCTGCTCTCGGGCGCGGTGGAGCGCTACGAGATGAAGCCGCTCGCGCACCCCGTGGGCGATCCGCACCAGATCTGGCGCACCATGAAGGACCTGCTCGGCTGCGATCAGGTCTACGAGCGCTAATCCGCTTCCATAGCTTCCGCACGCGGGGCCGTCCTTCGGGGCGGCCCCGTTCTTTAAGCCCGTTTTCAGGCTGGGCCGTATACTGTTGACCGAAAGAATGCACGCCTGCGCCCTGCGGCGCGGGTTCGGGAATCGACGGAAGGCATACCATGCAGATCCTCATCGTGGAAGACGACGTGCGGCTGGCCCGCGCGCTGGCGCACATCCTGGAGGAGAACGGCTACGGCACCGACGTGGTGCACAACGGCGCCGACGGGCTGGCCTATGCCGAAAGCGGCATCTACGACGTGGTCATCCTGGACGTCATGCTTCCCAAAATGGACGGTTTCACGGTAGTGACCGAATTGCGCCGCAAGAACGTGAGCACACCGGTGCTGCTGCTCACCGCGCGCGATGCCGTGCCCGACAAGATCACCGGTCTGGACAGCGGCGCCGATGACTACATGACCAAGCCTTTCAGCCCCGCCGAGCTGCTGGCGCACCTGCGCGCCCTCACGCGCCGCCAGGGCGAGGTGATCTTCGAGAAGCTCGATGCGGGCGATCTTTCGCTGAATCTGGAAAGCTACGATCTGACGTGCGGGCAGAAGACCATCCATCTGTCGTTCAAGGAGTTTTCCCTGGCGAAGGTGCTTATGAGCAACGCGGGTCAGGTGGTGTCGAAGGAGCTGCTCATCGAGCGCGTGTGGGGCGTGGAATCGAGCGCCGAGGACAACAATGTGGAAGCCTATGTCAGCTTCCTGCGCAAGAAGATGCGCTTCTTGGGCTCGCAGGCGTGCATCGAGACCATCCGCAAGGCGGGCTACCGTTTCGCCGCCGATGGCGCCGCGGCCTAAGGCGGCCATCCTATGCTGAAAAAGCTCCGCATCAAGTTCATAGCGCTGAACATGGCAACTGTCGCCATCGTGCTGACGGTGATTTTCACGACCATCTGCGTGGTGAACCATCGGCAAAGCGTTGCCACGGTCGACGGTGCGCTCAACCAGGCCATCGCGCAGGCCTCCGAGCACCAGGGCAGGCAGATGGGGAAGGATGCGCTTGGCGAAGGACAGCCCGCGCCCGACGATGGCGGGGCGGATGGGTCGTCGAGCCCTGATGGCCCGGAGGCGCCGGCCCAGGCGTCCGAGCAAGCCGGCGCTGCCGTCGATCCGGCCGTGGGCCGGGAGGACGCCGCGGCCGATGCGCTCGCCGGCTCGGCCGATCAGGATCTCGCCGTTGCCGACTCCTCCGACGTTGCGGCGCCGCCGACCATTGGCGGTCGCGAGCGCGATGGGGGGCAGGTCATCCCCGTGGCCCTGTTCTCCATGTCCGCGGACGGCGACATGACCGCTCTCGGTCGCTTCAACACGGCCTCCATCAGCCAAGACGTGCTCGAGCAAGCCGGTCAGCAGCTCGCCGGAGCCGACGAGGGCTTCGGCAGCTTATCCGACCTGGGCCTGTTCTACGTGAAGCGCCAGGCGGGCGGCGTCATGTACCTGGCGTTCGCCGACATGGGAAGCGCAAGCGGTTGGCGTACCCTGGCGGCCACGCTCGCCGTGGTGGAGGTGGCGGCGCTGGCCGTGTTCTTCGTCATCAGCCTGTTCTTCAGCCGCTGGGCGCTGCGCCCCGTCGCCCGCGCCTGGACGCAGCAGCGACGCTTCGTGGCCGATGCGTCGCACGACCTGAAAACCCCGCTCACCGTCATCTTGGCGAACACGTCCATCGCGCTCGAGCATTCCGAGCGCAGCGTGGCAAGTCAAAGCCAATGGCTCGAGAGCACGCAGCACGAGGCCGAGGCCATGCAGGGCCTGGTGGGCGACTTGCTCGCGCTGGCGAAGATGGACGAGGAGGAGGCCGCCGCGCAATCCGGTGCCGCCCGTCCGGCCTTCGAGGAGGTCGATCTGTCCGACGTGCTCGAAGGCGAGGTGCTGCAGTTCGAATCGGTGGCGTTCGAACGTGGCGTGAAGCTGGAATCGCAGGTGGAGCCCGGTATCGAGCTGCGAGGTAACGAGCAGCGGCTGCGCCGTTTGGCGGGCACGCTCATCGACAATGCTTGCAAGTACGTTGACGACGGGGGAGCGGTGGACGTGTCGCTTTCGCGCTCGGGCAAGCAGGCGAAACTTGCGGCGCGCAACACCGGCGCGCCCATATCGCCCGAGGACCTTCCCCACGTGTTCGACCGCTTCTACCGCGCCGACAAGGCGCGCACGGGCAGCGCCGGCGGGCACGGTCTGGGGCTTGCCATCGCGCGGGCCATCGCCGAGGAGCACGGCGGCACCCTGACGGTCGCCAGCACGCAAGCCGAAGGCACCGTGTTCACCGCAACCCTGCCGTTGAAGTAGCCCGCGAACAGGGGACGGAGGTGTGTTCGCGGTCAACCCCCGCACTTCCGTCGACGTATCCGCGTGAACACACCTCCGTCCCCTGTTCGCGAATCAAACTCCCCGGCCCGCGCCGCTCGCCGCGTTGCTTTCGTGGAAGCTCCGCCGGGGCGCTCATCGGTGCTATCATACGTGTTTACTTGCAAATCACGGAACAAGCGAGGCAGCCCATGCTTTTGTGCGCGCAGTACGTGCTTCCCATCACGTCGGAACCCATCCACAACGGTGCGGTGCTCGTTCGCGACGGCGCCATCCGCGACGTCGGCGACGCCGCCATGCTCAAGTTGCGCTATCCCGATGAGGAAGTCTCCGATTTCGGCCAGGCGGCCATCCTGCCCGGCTTCGTCGACCTGCACACCCACCTGGAGAACGCGGTCATGCGCGGCATCGTCCACGATGTCCCCTATGCTACTTGGATCATGACCATGCGCGAGCTGTCCGCGAAGATGGACGCCGCCGATTGGTACGATTCGGCCATCCTGGGCGGCCTCGAGTCGCTGTCCAGCGGTATCACCACCGTGGCCGACATCACCACATCGGGCGCCAGCTGCACCGCCATGCAGAAGCTGGGCATGCGCGGCGTCGTCTACCGCGAGGTGGGCGCCATGGACCGCCGCCGCGTGGACTTCGCCATGCATCAGGCCGAGAACGACCTGGCCCATTGGCAGGAAGAGGTCGATTCCGACCGTCTTACCGTCGGCCTGGCCCCGTCGTCGCTGTTCACCTGCAACCCGGAGATCTTCCGCAAGGTCGCCCAGCTCGCCTCCAGGAAGAACCTTCCCGTGGCGCTGCGCCTGGCCGGCGACCGCGAGGAGTGCGATTTCGTGCGCTACGGCTCCTCGCCCTTCTCCGTCCACTCCATGGACACCACGCGCTGCTACGTGGAGGTCCCGCCGTGGCTGCCCACGGGCACCACGCCGGTCAACTACGTGCTGAACTGGGGCGCGTTCGAAAGCGACAACGTCATGATGGTGCACGGCGTCTACGTCGACGACCATGACGTGGCCAAGCTCAAGGAATACGACGTCTCCATCGCCAGCTGCCCGCGCATCAACGCGCAGCTGGGCATGGGCGTGGCCCCGCTCGCCGAGTTCCTGAACAACGGCCTGCGCGTTGGCCTGGGTACCGACAGCCCCGCCGCCACCGACTCCACCGACATGATCTCGGAGATGCACATCGGCATGCTCATCCAGCGCGCCGTGAATCCGCGCAGCTTCATGAAATCCTCCACCATGCTGGAGATGGCCACCATCGGCGGCGCCCGCGCGCTGCGCATGGACGACAAGGTGGGCAGCTTGGAAGTGGGCAAGCTGGCCGACGTCATCGCCGTCGACCTGTCCGGCTCGCACCAAACGCCGGCCACCGACCCGGTCTCGGCCGTGGTCAACGCCTGCACCGGCTCCGACGTGCTCATGACCATGGTGGGCGGCAACGTGCTGTACGAGAAGAGCAGCTGGCATGTGGGCGTGGAAGTGGCCCGCAGCATCGCCCGCGTCATCGAGATCCGCAGCAAGCTGAGGTAGCGCGCCATGGGAACGAACCAGAAGCTCACGGCCAAGCAGAAGGCCGAACGCATCAAGGCGGCCCAGGAACGCGAGGCGCGCGAGAAGGCGCGCCGCGAGGCGGCGGCCCGCACGAAGAAGATCTTCACCGTGGTGGTGTGCGTCATCCTGGTGCTGGCGCTCGGCATCCCCACCATCGCGCTGTCCGTGCTGTCCATGTAGCAACCTTCGGTAATCGATAACGCCCCGGTCCCCGAACGCGGCTTCCCTAGGAAGAACTTTTCTGTAAAGGAAGTGCGCGCGAAGGGGGCCGGGGCGTTTGTGCTACCATGAATGGCTGTTGCGCGCAAGCGCGAAAAGAGTAAAGGGAACGCACGCAAAGGGGAATGCTTTGTTTGGTATCGGTGGATTTGAGCTATTTCTCATTCTGCTGTTCGGTTTCCTGCTGTTCGGCCCCGACAAGCTGCCCGCAATGGCGAAAACGCTTGGCAAGGCCATCGGCAAGTTCCGAAACGCGCAGGAGGAGATGAACAAGGTTATCAAGAACGAGGTGTACGACCCCGATTCCGACGAGCCGTTCAAGAACCCGCTCGATGTTATGGAAAAGGCCGCTGACGCCGGCAAGAAGGCCGCCAACGGCGCAAGCAAGGCAGTGAGCAGCGCAAGCAAGGCCGTCTCCTCGCATAGCTCCTCCGCCGCGGCATCCAAGCCGCGCCCGGCGGGCCAGCGGGAAAGCTTCAGCGAGCGCAAGGCCCGCTATGATCGCGAGCGCGCCGCCAAGCAGGCCGCCGAAGCCGAAAGGGCCGAGGCCGCAAAGCAGGCTGCCCTGGCCGCCGCCGATGCCAAGTCGACCGAGGCTGCGGCGCCCGAAACCGCCGTGCAAGCGGCTCCCGCGGCGCCCGCCGCACCGGCGGCGTCCGCTGCAGAATCTTCCGCCACCGAAACGAAGGGGGAGTAACCGATGCCTATCGGACCGGCGCGAATGCCCCTATTCGATCATCTGGGCGAGCTGCGCATGCGCTTGGTGCGCATCGTCGTGTGCCTGCTCATCGGCGTGTGCGTGTTCTACTTCGCCACGCCCACCATGGGCCAGTTCCTGATGATCCCCATCTCCGAGTACCTGCCGAAGGGCCCCGACGGCCTGCCGTCGTTCATGGCCATCGACCCGTTCGAGGCGTTCTCCACCCGCTTCAAGATCTCCATCTGGGCGGCCATCGTCGCTTGCTCGCCGGTTATCCTGTGGCAGCTGCTGGCGTTCTTCCTGCCGGCGCTCAAGCCCAACGAGCGCAAGTGGTTCATCCCCACGTTCGCCGCTGCCGTGGTGCTGTTCATCCTGGGCACCGTGTTCTGCTACTGCATCATCCTGAACCCGGCGTTCCAGTGGCTCACCGACCAGGCTATGGGCCTGGGCACCGTCACGCCGCGCATGGCCAGCTACGTGGACATCATCATCAAGTTCGAGCTGGGCTTCGGCGTCGCCTTCGAGCTGCCGCTGGTCATTTTCTACCTGGTGGTGTTCAACGTGGTGCCGTACAAGAAGCTGCGCGATAGCTGGCGCGGCATCTACGTCGGTCTGCTGGTGTTCTGCGCCATCGTCACGCCCGACGCGTCGCCGGTCACCATGGCGCTCATGTTCGCCGCGCTGATCGTGCTGTACGAGGTATCGCTGCTGCTGGCCCGCATCGTGCTTGCCGGCCGTATCAAGAAGCAGAACCAGGAGCTCGCGAAGGAGGAGGGCGCTGCCCAGGCGGCCGCTCCCAAGACCAAGAAGCTCAAAGCCGTGAAGCGCAAGTAGCTTAGCCGGCAAACATATATGGTTAACCTGAAGGCCCGCTGCATGCGGGCCTTCTTGGGATAGTATGGGGTTCGTACCAATGGCGTGCGGCGCGGGCGCTGCACGGTTTCGCGGATTGAAGGAGCTGCATGCACGAGCTAGGAATCATGACCGGCGTCATGGAGGCGGTGGAGAAGTCCGCCGTGCAGGCGGGCGCCACGAAGGTGCTCAAGGTCACGTTGTCCATCGGCGAGATGACCGAGGCCATCGAGGACTCGCTGCGCTTCGCGTTCGAGGTGCTCACGGAGGGCACCATGAGCGAAGGCGCGGAGCTTGAAATCAACATGGTGACGCCCCGAAGCCTTTGCTTGGACTGCGGTGCCGAGTACGAGCACGACCGTTTCCATATGGTGTGCCCCGAGTGCGGCGGCTACAACACGAAGCTTTTAGCCGGTCGCGAACTGCAGATCGATTCCATCGAGGTCGACCTGCCCGACGACTAACGAGCGTCAGCGCGTCGCTGTGCCGGCGAAGCCGCGGCCGTGCGCGGGGAGGCGCTTCCCCATAGGGCGCAGCCGGAAGGCAACGTGCATTCGCCGCGCCTTTCCAATCCGGTTCATAACTCAAACCGCTGCTTGATCAATAGGAGGATTCAGCATGCAAATCGATATGAAGCAACCCATCCTTGATAAGAACGACCAGCTGGCGGCGCAGCTGCGCAAGCGCTTCGCCGACAACCACGTGTTCGTGCTCGACCTGCTTGCCAGCCCCGGCTCGGGCAAGACGTCCACCATCCTGGCCACCATCGAGGCGCTACGCGACGAGTTCAACATCGCCGTCATCGAGGGCGACATCGCCAGCAACGTGGACGCCGAGAAGATCAAGGCGCAGGGCATCGCGGCCGTGCAGATCAACACGGGCGGTGCGTGCCACCTGGAGTCCAGCATGATCAGCCGCGCCATCGACGTGCTCGACCTGGAGCGCCTGGACCTGATCATCGTGGAGAACGTGGGCAATCTGGTGTGCCCGACCGACTTCGACCTGGGCGAGAACGCCAAGGTCATGATCTTGTCCGTGCCCGAAGGCGATGACAAGCCGCTCAAGTACCCCGGCGTCTTCCAGGCGGCGAAGGTGGTCATCCTGAACAAGGTGGACACCATGCCCGTGTTCAACTTCGATCGCGAGGCGTTCGACGCCAGCGTGCGCCAGCTCAACCCGCAGGCCCCCATCTTCCCCATCGCTGCAACCAAGGGCGAGGGCGTCGAAGAATGGGCAACCTGGCTGGCCGAGCAGATTCGCGCCATCCAGTAGCACGGCGAAGCATATCCCGTCCAAGCGGGCGGCATGTCGCAAGGCATGCCGCCCGCTTGCGTTTCGGGGCACTCAATGTCGTCCCGCTTTAACAGGAGGGGTGACAAGATTGAGCGCTGGCGTACGCGGACGACGGCAAGGGTAGCTTTACGCTGCCCGCCCGCCGTCCCTGGTTCGCTGGTCGTGGGATTCGACCGGTTGCCAAGCTGTTGCATGCTGGCAATCACCTTGAAACACTGCTTGGGCATACTCGTATCCGAAGGAATCCCGCTTGTGCTGAAAGGACAGCTATATGCGAGCGAACGATATGTACGAGGCGTGCGCCGACGCGCTGCGCGCCTATGCGAAGGGCGCCGGCTTCACCGATATGGTGGTGGGGCTTTCCGGCGGCATCGATTCAAGCGTCATCGCCGTCTTGTGCGCCGACGTGTTCGGCCCCAATCACGTGCACGGCGTCATGCTTCCCGGCCCCTATTCCACGGAGCATTCCTTGGACGACGCCCGCGAGCTGGCGGACAACCTGGGCATCGAGACGCACGTCGTGTCCATCTGCGAGCCGTTCGAGGCGTTCGAGGCGGTGCTGCGCCGTTCGGGCTGCGGCAAGCTTTCGGGCACGGCGTCGGAGAACACGCAGGCGCGCTGCCGCACTGTGGTGCTCATGGCGCTTTCCAACGCCAACGGCTGGATGCTCGTGAATACGGGCAACCGCAGCGAGTCCATGATGGGCTACTCCACGCTCTACGGCGACACGGCCGGCGCGTTCGCTCCCATCGGCGGCCTGTACAAGACCGACGTGTACGCCGTTGCGCGCTGGCGCAACGAGCGCGCCGAGCGCGACGGCCAGGTGCCGCCCATCCCCGAGCATGTGCTGGTCAAGCCGCCGAGCGCCGAGCTTGCGCCCGGCCAGGAGGACGAGAAGTCCATGGGCATCGACTACCCCACGCTCGATCGCATGCTCATCGCGCATTTCGAGCACGGCGTCAGCGAGGACGGCCTGGTGGAAGCCGGCTTCAACCGCGCCGACGTCGAGCGCGTGCTGGCGAAGGTGCGCTCGCAGGCCTTCAAGCGAGCCCTCGAGCCGCCGTATCCCGACACCAAGTTCTACGAATAGGGAAGCGCCCACGGCGCTCCGCCGGCAAGTGGGGAAACGGCGCGGCGGCTTCGCTTTTGCCGGCGTCCCTCGGGTGCGCTGGCGAAAAGGCGCCGCGGTGCAGCAACTTCCGCCGGCTGTCGCACGTCCGCTGGCGCCCCGCATATCGAGAAGATGTGACGCGCGCCGAACCGCCGGCCGCGCGCGGGGCGCGTGCGTTACCATGGCTGCGATATCGAAATGGGGGACGGTGCCCAAAGCCGGTTGCACGGCGGCGGGCGCCGTCCCTTCGCCATCTAGTGAAAGAGCATGCCCTACATGAAACGCCGCGATTTCTTCAAGCTGGTCGGTGCCAGCGCCGCCTTCGCCGCCGTGCCCCTGCTGTCGTCGTGCAGCTCCGCCGTGGTCCCTTCGGTCGAGGGGACGGGCGTGCTCGGCCAGCCCCAGGTGTCGTTCTCCGCATCGGTGGACGTGCTCATCCTGGGCAGCGGCATGGCGGGTCTTTCGGCGGCCATGGACCCCTCCGAGGCGGGGTTGTCGGTCATGGTGGCCGAGAAGCTCGACGTGCTGGGCGGCGAAAGCTACGAGTCCAACGCCGTCATGGAGGTGTGCGGCAGCCAGCTGCAGAAGGACGCGGGCATCACCGAGACCTGCGACGACGTGTGGCCCGAGCGCAAGGAGGCTCTGAAGAGCGCCGGCGTGACCGATCTTGAATTCGCGAAGCGCCTGTTCTACGCGGCGCCCGAGTGGGTCGACCGCATGAAAAGCTCGTACGGCGCGCAGTTCGCCGACCCCGCCAGCTATTCCGCCAACGAGGCGAACCGCCGCCGCGTGCTCCCGAAAAACGGCATCGGCGACACGGAGAGCCTCATGATGCCGCTGCGCGACAAGCTGGCGGCGAAGGGCGTGCAGTTCTCCACCGGCTATCGCGCCACCGGGTTCATCCTGGACGAGTCGGGCAAGGTATGCGGCGTGCGTTTCTCCACCAGCAAGAAGGACCAGTCCGGCGTGGTCGACGTGCATGCGCGCGCCGTGGTGGTGGCCACGGGCGGGTTCGCCAGCAACCAGTCGCTCGTGCGCGAGTATCTGTCCGCGTGGGAGCGCATCGGCTGCTACACCGCCGCGTCCATGGGGGAGGGCCACAAGCTGTGCCAGGCGCTCGGCGCGCAGCTCAGCGACATGAGCGTGACCCCTTCGGTGATCAGCGACCTTCCGCAGGCGGCTGCGTGGGGCATGTTCGCGCCAACCATCGTGGTGGACGCGCAGGGCAACCGCTTCGGCAACGAGGACTACATGCGCGACCTGTGCGCGACGTGCTTCACTCAGGAGCGCGGGTATTTCTGGACCATCTTCGATAGCAGCATCTCGGAGAGCGGGCAGGCGCGCAGCGCGGCCCAGGTGACGGCGAAGCACGCATCGCGCCTGGTTGGGCCGTGCGACACGGTGGAACAGCTGGCGTCGGGCATGGGCGTGTCCGAGGACGTGCTGGGCAAGACCGTCGACCGCTTCTCCAGCATGGTGGAGTCCGGCAAGGATTCCGATTTCGGGCGCAAGCAGTTCCTTGAGAACCTCAAGCCGCCGTATTACGCGCTCAAGCAGTTCCCCGTGCGCTTCCGCACGCGCGGCGGCGCGGTGGTGGACGGCGGCGGACGTCTGCTCGACGCCAACGGCAAGGCCATCGCGGGTGTGTACTGCTGCGGCGCCGCCGCACAGGGAGGCGGCGAGAGCCTGACCACCAACGGAGCCTTCGGTATCCTCGCCGGCAAAGCCGTGACCGAGGACCTGGGAGCCGCGTAGCCGCGCACTCGTGCTTGCATGCCCGTCATAGTCCCAGGGTTCTGGGCGGTTTGCTGCATCGAGCCGCGGCGTTCTGCCCCGACCCCCGCGGTTCTGGGCTGTTTCGCAGCTTTTCGGCCTCAAAATTGACATGCTCTCGGAGTTCTGGGCGGTTTCAAGGACTGATTCGGGCCGCCTCTCGGCATAACCCCAGGTCAGCATTCGCGTCGAGGGTCCCATCTCCTCCAAAACCGCCCAGAACTTCGAGGCGCGGATCCGTTATGCTTCGAAATCGTTCGAAATCGCCCAGAACTCGAGATTTTCCGCGCCCCGGCTCGTGCTCCCCCCGTCCGCGTGATTACCCCGGGCGGCGTATGGCGCGCTTGACGCGCTCGGGATACTATGGACGGCATGGGTAACCTTCTTATGACATATCGCGACATGACGGCGCGTGACTGGCTGGTCGACGCCGCGGTGGCGCTGGCGGCGTTCGCCGTAGGCTGCCTGCAGCTTATGCTCACCGCGTCGTCGATCATCATTCCCGACCTGGCGCTTCGCCAATATCTCGGCGTGGTCAACGTGGTGCCCGACCTGCAGGTGTTCGTGGGCCTGGGCATGACGGTGGTGCCGCTCGTGCTGCGCCGCCGCTTCCCGCTGCCCGTGTTCGCCGCGTGCCTGGTCATCTTCCTGGGCCTGCAGGTCAGGTTCTCGGGCTTCTCTATGACGGTGGTCGGGCCGCTGGTGGCGCTCTACACCGTGGCCGCCGAATGCGGTACCGTGCCCGGCGTCGCGTGCGGTGCGGCGGCGGTGCTGTCGCTGCTGTTCGCCGGCGCGCCCATGCAGGCCGCCAGCATGGTGTTCTTCACGCGCTTCCAGAACATTGTGCTCATGGTAGCGGCGGTGCTCGCCGGCTACGCCTATCGCACGCACGTGGCGTACGTGCACGCGGTGGAGCAACGCGCGGTCGAGGCCGAGCGCACGCGCGAGGAGGAGGCCGCCCGCCGTGTGGAGGAGGAGCGCGTGCACATCGCACGCGAGGTGCACGACATCACGGCGCACTCGCTCTCGGCGGTGAGCATCCAGCTTGCCGCGGCCGAGCGGCTGGTGGAGCGCGATCCCCAGATGGCGAAGGAGGCGGTGTCCACGGCCCGTGCCACGGCGAAGGCCGCGCTCGACGACATCCGCTCGATGATCGGCGTGCTGCGCCACGGCGACGACGCGGCCGAGACCATGCCCGCCGCCGGCACGAACCAGGTGGACGAGCTGGAGTCGTATCTGCGCGGCGCCGGTCTGGACGTCGAGCTCGACATGGCGGCGTACGATCGAACCCGCGTGCCCGCGCATATCGACATGGCGCTGTTCACCGTGGCGCGCGAGGCGTGCACGAACGCGGTGCGGCATGCGCGGGCGCAGCGCGTGTCGCTGCGGTTTGCGGTGGAGGGCGACACGGCAACGCTCTCGGTGATCGACGACGGCGCCGGCTGCGGCGTGGCGGCGCAGCCGGCCGATATGGCGGCGCTCCAGCTGCCCAGGGCTGCCGACGGCGCGGGCCATGGCGTGGCGGGCATGGCCGAGCGCGTCCACGTGCTCGGCGGGTCGTTCTCGGCGGGCGATGGCGAAAACGGCGGGTTTTGCGTGCGCGCGAGCATCCCGCTTCACGGAACGGAGGCATAGCGAATGGAGCAGACGCTCAACGGCGAAGGCGTGGCAAGCGCGTCCCTGCAGGCGGCCAACCCGGCAAGCCCTGCAAGCCCGGCCGGCACCTCCCCGCAGGCGGCAAGCGCCCCGGGCGCCCCGCGTCCCGTTCGCGTTCTGGTGGCCGACGACCAGGACCTGGTGCGCAGCGGTTTCCGCATGATCTTGTCGTCCTATGACGGCATCGAGGTGGTGGGCGAGGCGCGCGACGGCGAGCAAGCGGTGCAGCTTGCCGAGCGCCTGCGTCCCGACGTGGTGCTCATGGACATCCGCATGCCGCGCGTCAACGGCATCGACGCCACGCGCGCCATCCGCTCCAACGTCGCCCTCGCGGACGTGCAGGTGCTCATCCTCACCACGTTCGACCTGGACGAATACGTCTACGACGCGCTGTCGGCGGGCGCCGGCGGCTTCCTTCTCAAAGACGCCGAGCCCGATGAGATCGCGTCGGCGGTGCGCGTGGTGGCGGCGGGCGAGGCGCTTATCGAGCCGTCCATCACGCGCCGGCTCATCGAGACGTTCGTGGCGGCGCGCCCGGGCGTGCCCGCGGGCGCCGCGGCGCGCGGCATCGACCAGCTGACCGAACGCGAGCGCGAGATCCTCACGCTGGTGGCGCGCGGCCTGAACAACGACCAGATCGGCGAGCGCCTGTTCATCAGCCCCGCAACGGTCAAAACGCACCTCGCGCGCATCATGGCCAAGCTTGACGCGCACGATCGCGCGCAGCTGGTGGTGCGCGCCTACGAGAGCGGTTTGGTGAAGCCCGGCGTGGCATAAAAAGCCGGCGAAAGGGGGAGCGTCGGCGGCTATCGGCCGCCGGCGCTCCTTCTGTCTTATGCGCTTGCACAAGAACTTTTCGGAGCACGCTATAAATCACCGTAATCCACTTGCAATCGGACGGTCGGCTGCTATAGTAGGCAATGTGTTTAGCACTCGTTACCAAAGAGTGCTAGCACTCAGAAAGACAGAGTGGTTAAATAACGGGTATGCGAAACCAATCTCGCGTAATCGATGCGAAAGGAAGGCAGCGTTATGAATCTGAAACCCCTGGGCGACCGCGTTATCGTGAAGGCCGACGAAGCTGAGGAGACCACGGCTTCCGGTCTGTTCATCGCATCCGAGGCCAAGGAAAAGCCTCAGAGCGGCGTCGTTCTGGCAGTCGGCGCTGGCAAGCCCGATAAGGACGGCAACCTGGTTCCCGTTCCCGTGAAGGTCGGCGACAAGGTCGTCTACGGCAAGTTCGGCGGCCAGGAGATCAAGGTCGACGGCGAGGATCTGCTCATCCTCCGTGCCGACGATCTGTACGGCGTCTTCGAATAAGTTTCGATCGTTTCACCTCGTCAGTAAGCATGGGCCTGCGCCCGGTATCTTGGAACCGCGCGCAGGCCGCATTCGAAAGGAAGCTTTAGAATGGCTAAGGATATCAAGTTCGAGGCTGATGCCCGCAGCGCTCTTGCCGCAGGCGTCAACAAGCTGGCAAACGCCGTCAAGGTCACGCTCGGCCCCAAGGGCCGCTACGTCGCCCTGGAGAAGTCCTTCGGCGCTCCGCTGATCACCAACGACGGCGTCACCGTCGCCAAGGAAGTCGAGCTGGAGGATCCGGTCGAGAACATGGGCGCCCAGCTCATCCGCGAGGCCGCTGTGAAGACCAACGACGTCGCCGGCGACGGTACCACCACCGCCACCCTGCTGGCCGACGTGATCGTCTCCGAGGGCCTGCGCAACGTCACCGCCGGTGCTGACGCCCTGGGCATCCGCCGCGGCATCCAGAAGGCAACCGACGCCGTGGTCGAGGCCATCAAGGCCGACGCCACCCCGGTTTCCACCACCGAGCAGATCACCAACGTCGGCACCATCTCCGCCGGCGACGCCGTGATCGGCGCTAAGATCGCCGAGGCCATGGACGCCGTGGGCAAGGACGGCGCCATCTCCGTCGAGGATTCCCAGACCTTCGGCCTGGACATGGACATCGTCGAGGGCATGCAGTACGAGCGCGGCTACATCAGCCCCTACATGGCCACCGACATGGAGAAGATGGAAGCCAACCTCTCCGACCCCTACATCCTGCTGACCGATCAGAAGATCTCCAACATCCAGGACATGGTCCCGCTGCTGGAGCAGATCATGAAGACCGGCCGTCCGCTGTTCATCGTCGCTGAGGACGTTGAGGGCGAGGCTCTGGCCACCATCCTGCTGAACAAGCTGCGCGGCACCTTCACCGCCGTGGCCATCAAGGCCCCCGGCTTCGGCGACCGCCGCAAGCGCATCCTCGAGGACATCGCCGCCGTCACCGGCGCGCAGGTCATCGACAAGGACTTCGGCATGACCCTGGCCGATGCCAAGATCGAGATGCTCGGCACCGCCAAGACCGTCAAGGTCACCAAGGACCGCGCCCTGATCGTGGACGGCGCCGGCGACAAGGCCGCCATCCAGGAGCGCATCTCCCACATCAAGAAGGAGCTGGAGCGCGTCGACTCCGACTTCGACCGTGACAAGCTCCAGGAGCGCCTGGCCAAGCTGTCCGGCGGCGTGGCCGTGCTGAAGGTGGGCGCTGCCACCGAGGCCGAGCTTAAGGAGAAGAAGTCCCGTATCGAGGACGCCCTGCAGGCTACCCGCGCTGCTGTCGAGGAGGGCATCGTCGCAGGCGGCGGCGTGGCTCTGATCAACGCCATCCCGGCTCTGGACACGCTCGAGATCACCGATCCCGACGAGAAGGTCGGCGTGGAGATCATCCGCAAGGCCATGGAGGCCCCCATGCGCGCCATCGCCCAGAACGCTGGCTTCGAGGGCTCCGTCATGGTCGACAAGGTCCGCCACATGGAGAAGGGCGAGGGCGTGAACTTCGCCGACGGCACCACCGGCAAGATGATCGAGATGGGCGTCAACGACCCCGTCAAGGTCACCCGCACGGCTCTGCAGTCCGCTGCTTCCGTGGCTGCCCTGATCCTCATCACCGAGTGCACCATCAACGAGATCCCGAAGGATCCCGATCCGGCGGCCGCTGCTGCTGCCGCAGGTGCAGCCGGTATGGGCGGCATGATGTAAGCAACAGGTTCATAAACCTTGCAGCAAAAGGGTCCGCTTCGGCGGGCCCTTTTCGCGTCTTGTGGGGAAGCCGCGGCGGCTGTCGCAGCCTCGATATGCGCAGTTACGGTGTTAGGCGCGACCGCGGCGAAGATCGTCCCGGGCGCAGCCACCGCGGCTTTGCCCGGCATATCGCGCTGTGGCGGGCAAAAGCGCGCACTGGGAAGCCCGAATCGCCTCCTTGGGTTCCCCGGGCGGGCGCCCGCCGTCTCCATTCGATCGTCAGAATGCAACAAAAACGCCCTCCTGCGGTTGCAGGAGGGCGTGTGCGGTTTCGTATGCGGTTAGCAGGAGGTCGGGGTCCCTTACAAGCCCTCGGCCTGGAAACGGCGCAGGAGGGCTTCCTGATGGTGCGAGTACTGCAGTGCGACGTCCTTCGCCACCTTGCCCTCGCGTACGGCGTTGAACAGCGCCTGGTCCATGGTCTGCATGCCGGAGGCGCCGTTGGAGGCGATCACGGAGTCGATCTGGTAGGTCTTCTCCTCGCGGATGAGGTTGCGGATGGCGGTGTTCATCTGCATGACCTCGAACACGGGGATGGTGGTGCCGTCGAGCGCGGGGATGAGCATCTGGCTGACCGTGGCCTGCAGCACGAGCGACAGCTGGGTGCGGATCTGGCGCTGCTGGCTGGCGGGGAAGGCGTCGATCATGCGCTCGATGGTGTCGGCGGCGCTGGTGGTGTGCAGCGTGGAGAGCACCAGCTGCGTCATCTCGGCGGCGTTGATGGCGGTGCCGATGGTCTCGGCGTCGCGCATCTCGCCGAGCAGGATGACGTCGGGGCTTTCGCGCATGGCCGAGCGCAGCGCCTCGGAGTAGTTGGCGATGTCGGTGGGGATCTCGCGCTGCGTGATGATGCAGGAGCCGTGCTTATGCACGAACTCGATGGGGTCCTCCATGGTCAGGATATGGCCCGTGCGCTTGTGGTTCATGCGGTCGAGCATGCATGCCAGCGTGGTGGACTTGCCGCAGCCGGTGGGACCCGTCACCAGCACCAGGCCCCTGTTCAGGTCGGCCAGGCGCATAACGGACTCGGGGATGTTCATCTCGTCGGGGTTGGGCAGCCCGAAGGGGATGACGCGGATGACGGCGCCATAGGAGCCGCGCTGGCGGAAGATGTTGGCGCGGAAACGGCCGACGCTCGGGACGGCGAAGCTGAAGTCGTCGTCGTGGTTGACGCTGTCGGTGAACAGGCTCAGGTCGCGCCCTGCCAGTTCGTAGATCGTCTGGATGTATTCCTGCGTGTCGGCCGGGGTGAGCGGGGCCGTGTCCGTGCGCACATGCGATCCGCTCGCCTGGTACGCCAGAGGCAGGCCGGCGATGATGAACACGTCGGAGGCGTGCACCTCGATCATCTTCTCGAGTAGGCTTTTCAGTTGCATGGCGATCCTCCTATGCTGTTTCTTCTCGTCATTAGTTAGTGGAAAGAAGAGCTTGCTCGGGAAGCTCTTGCGCGGTAGTCATCTTCCAGGCGTCCACGGTGCAGCCGTTTGCGGCGATGGTCGCCGTGGCGGCAAGCTCCTTGCCGTCCTGCGCGACGACCGTGAACGTGACCTGCGTGCCCGCTACGTCGATGAAGGACCGCAGGTCGTGGGCGCCGCTTGCCTCGGCGGCGTTCTCCAGCAGCTTGTCGGAGCGGTGCTGGACCAGCGCGGTGGCCTCTGCGGGCGAGTTGCTTTCGGAGAGCTGCTCATCGATCCGGGCGAGCAGCGCTTGGCCGAAGGCATCGAGCTCGTAGGTTTGAGACAGCGCGTCTGCCTGCCGCTGGGCCATGGCCTCGGTTGCGTGCGTGGTGGTGACGCACAGCATGGCCAGCACCGCCAGCAGCAGCACGGACACCAGCGTCAGCAGCGTGATGTGGCCGATGCGCACCCCTTCCCCGGTTTGCCTTGCCATGCTATCTCACCCCGCTTTCGTATCGCGACGCGTCGAGCGCGTACACTTCCCCGGAATCATCGCTCACGGTGATGTGCGCCGTGTACAGCGTGCCCCGGCCCTGCGCGTCGGAGTCGACGTTACAGCTGACCGTCAGGCCGTCGGAGCCGTCGACGGTGGATACGTTCCCGGCGGCCACGCCCTGGCCGACCGTCTTGCCGGCGGCGACGGCCGCAGGGTCGGAGGAGAACTCCTCGGCGGCGTTCTGGGCCAGCAGCGTAGCTTTTGTCAGCTCCTCGGCCTGATGCGCCGCAACCGCCGAGTGCGCGAACAGCTGCGTGAACACGGCCATGGATGCGATCAGCACCGCCATAAGCACCAGCGCCTCGATGAGGAACGCCGTGTTGACCTTGGTTTTGGAAGCGTCTTCGATCTGTTCGTTCCTTGTCATCCTAGGCACCTCCCTGCATGTAGCGAAGGGCCACCTCGGCGGTTCCCTGATCGGTGGTCACGGCCAGAAGGCCGTTGGAGTACGAGAAATCGAAGGTGTCGGAAGCCGTCACCTCAGTGGCCTTCTCGGGCGTGTACCCGCTGCCTGCCAGGCTGTATTCCTGCACCACTTTGCCCTCGTACAGGTAGAAGCGCGTCTCGTACGTGCCGGAATCCAGCGCCTCCAGCACCACGAGCGACTTGCCTTCCGGCCCCTGGCCTTGGGCGATGGCGCCCTTGGAATCGTTGGCGCGCACGACGTTGCAGATAAGCCCCGCCCCTTCGCGCTGTGTGCTGCTGGCCTGCTGGTCTGCGGAAATGGCTTTGTATACGGTCACGCCCGAGATCATGGCCAAGAGCAGCGCCGCAAAGAAGACCGCTAGCAGCAGCGTGGGGAAGGCGCGCCTTGCGGCGGCGCCTTTTTCGTTGGACGGCGTACCTTGCGTCACGGAAGCGATGGCGTGGATGCGCTGCTTGTGGGTTTCTTTCGCCTGCGGGTTCATCGGGGCGTCACCACCACGCTGGGCATGATGTTGTCGGCGAAGCACTCGTAGGTGATCACGTAGTCATCATGGTTGATGATCAACCCATAGCTTTCCTCGAGGTGCTCGAGCGAGCTCGGGTAGCTGCCCTCGATGGCGCAGCACTGCTTGGCCGAGGCCAGGATGGAGTCGCGCAGCGCCACGGCACCTTGCGTCTTGGCGTTCTCCTGCACGACGCTGTATACGGCGAAGGCGGCGAGGGCGAGCGCCGCCACCAGGCATGCGGTGACGACGATGCGCTTGCGCCGCCGCTTGATTTCGTTGTCGGTGAGTTCGTGGAACATGGCTGTTACCTGCGATTTCGCTATGCGATCGAGCCCATGATGCCGATGAGCGGCAGCATGACGGCGATAAGGGTTGCGCCGACGGCGATGGTCAGGAAGGCCGCCAGCGTGGGTTCGACCCGGTCGACCGCGGCGTCGATCTGCATGTTGGCGTCGTCGAAGAACACCTGCGCAAGATGGCCGAGCACCTCGTCGACGGAGCCTGCGCGCGTGCCCATGAGCAGCATGCGGCCGTACACGGGCTCGACGATCTCGTGCTCGTTGATTGCCTGGGCAAGGCTGCGCGGGCTCTCAAGGTCGATCATGGAATCGTAGGCCGCCTGCAGCTTCGCCTTAAGCTGCGCGTGGTCGATGGTGGCCATGGCCTTGCGCATGGCGTCCTCTTCCTGCACGCCCGATGCCACCAGGGACGAAAGTGCGCTGACGAAGCGGGAGAGCGCCAGCTGGTACATGGCCCGGCGGGTGCCCGGGTAGCGCTCGAGCATCTTCAGCACGCGGTTGCGCCCGCCCTCGCTGCGCGCGCAGATGGTGATGTACAGGGCGGCAATGGTGGCGACCAGCACGATGGCCAGGGCGACCCAGCCGATGGCGACGGACACGCCCACGGTGTTGAAGGATCCCGAGGTCATGGAGCCGGACAGGTTCTCATAGGCGCTGGAGAAGATGGGGAGGATGACCGCCACGGTGAACACCAGGATGACGCTCATGATGCACAGCAGCGCCGCCGGATAGCCGACCGAGTTGCGCAGCTTGGCGAATGCGCGGCCTTCGCTATCGTAGTAGCGCCCGAGGCTGCGCAGCACGCGCTCGGTGCGGCCCGACGCCTCGCCGACGCGCACGGTTTCCGTTGCGTAGGCGGGGAAGGCGCCGGTGGCCTCCATGGCGTCGGCAAGGTTGGATCCTTCGACGACTTTGGAGTAGACCGCGTCGCAGACGCGCTTGAACTCGGATTGCTCGCGGTTCTCCGCAAGCATGTGGACGGCTTCGTCCGTTTGGACGCCGGCAGCCAGCATGGTCGCCACGCTGCTGCAGAACGCGCTGATGGCGCCGCTCTCCAGAAGCTTTCCTGTCATCGGTACCTCCTGGGTTATCGGTTAAAACGTTCGTTATTGTCTCACATATAGTAGGCGATGACGTGCGTTTTCGCCTGTTTTTGAGAAGAAGCTGATACCCCGGGGCCACTATGTAGCGGGCGAAGGGATTTTAGTAGCGAGCGCTTTCGCCCGCGCGGGGTGGGATGCCGGTGGGACAGGGGGGTTGCAACACCATGCGCCACCTGGGGGAACGGGGGTTGGCTTCGGGCGGCGCTTTCGGCAGCGATTCGGCGGGCTCCGTCCCTGCCGCATGGCTGCGGGGATGTTGCGCGGCTAGTACACGTAGCGGTCGGTGTAAC
>NZ_CABQJR010000030.1 GCF_902464545.1 uncultured Senegalimassilia sp. | reverse complement strand
GAAGTGGGTCAACCCCGGCCCGACGATGGGCATCGAGTACCGCTGCGGCTAGCATCGGCTCCGCACCGGAGCGCCGCCCCGGGCTGATCGCCCAGCCCGGGGCACGGCTCCGCGGGATATCGCTCGCACCCGCTTCAGCGGGCAGCGGGCCTCAAGAGAGGGAGGACCTTCGGGTCCTCCCTCTCTTTGCGTTCGGGGGCGGTTTCGCTTCGTCGCTAACGTTTGAGAGGGTTTTTCCGCGGCAGCTGCCAAAAAACGCGCGAGTGCGTGCGGAGGTGCGGCCGGATCGACGTTTAAGGACGTTGTTCTCACTCTGCGCTCATAGCTTTTGGCGAGAAGGTTGCGCTCGTTACCGAAAACGCATCGCTCGCGAGCTTGCTTGCTGCGGCAAACACGCACTCGCGCGTTTTTTGACAGCAACAAGCGGAAAGGGTGCCGAAACAGGTCTTTCCGGGTTTCAACTGCTGGAGCCCCTTTGCTCGCACGCGACCTATGCGTCGCACATCTCGTGATTGAGACCTTTTCGCGCGATTCCTCCGCAGCGCGTCCCCCTCGCCCGCAATCTGCGCGCTGCGCGCCCCGCGATCGAGGCTTTTCGCGCGACCCCTGTGCAAAAAGAACCGCCCCCTGCTTCGCTAACTGCAGTTGCAGTCATGAAGCGGGAGGCGGCTGCATATGAACCGGTTTCCCTAGCAGGGGCTTCCTGAGCGGGGGTTTCTCAGGCGGGAAACCCCCGGCCTGGTTATCAGCTGGCGTGGTCGAATACGCTGCTAGGCCTTCTTGTCGTCGTCGGAGCCGGTGCGGTTGATGTAGTCGATAAGCTCGGAGCGCTTGTGGATGCCCACCTTCTCGTAGACGTGGCGGATGTGGGTGTTCACCGTGTAGGGCGAGATGACCAGCTTCTTCGCCACGTTATCCGTGGTGAAGCCGCGGGCGATGAGCATGACGATCTCGGTCTCGCGCGCCGACAGCGAGAACTCGGCGGCCAGCTCCTTGATGCGGTGCTCTTGGCTGGATTCCGTTGCCGGGGGCGCCATGAGCTGGGTGATGTTGTACTCCTGGCGCACCAGCGGGATGATGACGGCGGCAAGGACGCACACGAATATCAGCGACGTGGGATCGGTTGCCACCTTGGCGAAGGCAGGGTTCGCCTCGTAGTACAGCGCGATGGCGTTGCCCACGGCGATGCCCAGGCGGATGAACGCCCCGCTGAAACCGAACGCGAAGCCGATGGGCACGTAGCCCTTCACCCCCAGCACTCCAAAGTACATGATCAGGAGCACCTCGAAGATGGACACAGCCGCCAGCACGATGAAGAACGACGGGACGAAGAAGCGTTCGCCCATCAGGAACAACGCGAACGAAACGATGGCGATGATGATAAGCCAGGGGAAGGTGCGGTAGATGTTCAGTCGATCGTTGGTCAGGCCGCAAATCACGCCGATGATGCACAGCAGGGTTGCGCCGCCGATGGAGCCGAACGTGAAGGCGTACTCGCCGTACGGCAGGTTCTCCCAGGGGATGATGGCGACCAGGAAATAGCAGGCCACCGATGCGACGAACGTGGTGCCGCACACCACGATCATGGGCTTGAGGGCGCGGTTCGCGGTGCTTTTCGGCAGCAGCGTGGGGTAGGGCATGTCCTTGGCGATGGTGACGCCGCGTGCGAACAGCAGGCCTGCGGCAAGCGGCATGAGCGCGATGAGCACCGAGGAGATGCCGGTGGGAAGGACGAAGCAGATCAGCGAGCACACCAGCGTGACCAGGCCGACGGTGGTGCCGATATAGGAAACGGAGAACGACGTCTTGGTGCGCGAGTACAGCTCGCCCCACATGACCCATAGGATGGCGTTTGTGATGCCGACCACCGCGGCAAGCGCGTAGGCGATAAGGTCGGTGGGGAACGAGAACGCGAACAAGGTGAGCGCAAGCGTCGACATGACCGCTGCGGCGGTAGCGGTCCAGAGCATCCAGGGGATATTGCAAAGGCGGTGCTTCCTGCCTAGGGCAAAGGCGATGACGATGAACGAGACCGCGGCGGAGACGAGGGCGATCAACCACGACTGCGTCACGCAATCGTCGAGCAGCTGCGCTCCGACGAACGAGTCGTGCAGGAACCATAGATTGTAATGCCACGCAAGCAGCAAGGCGAAGCCGACGAACCTGCGGGTCGGGTGGTCGGGCGAATTGATTTCCGACTCCACCTTCTCCGGCACAAGCTCCTTGATATTCATGTGCGTTAACCCCCTCTAGCGCATGTTGAATAGCACGCTGAATAGCTAGCGGACAGCCCCTCATATTGCAATCGGATGGGTATATAACCCGAAGCTTTGATTGTATCGTTTTCCTTAAATATTTCGAGTATATTTCGGTAACATATGCCGATTGTTGATGGATTTCCCGCGGATGATGCTGCTTTGTGGAAGATGGCGCTCTCGAACCCGTCCGGAGCTGCCGTCTGGCCGCTCGTTGGACGTCGCCTGCAGCTGTCGCCCGCTCACGGGGCTCCGTCGCCGGATGGCTCCTTGGGTCCCGCCCGAAGCTGCCGCCTCGCCCGCTCGTTTCCCTTGGGTTCCTGAGTCCGCATCTGGCGTGCGGGGCAAGCCGTGAAGCCCTACGCTCCTCGTGTGGATTCCATGCGAGCGAATCGGGAAGGTCTACAAATAGACTATGATAGTCAACCAGTAGACCAATCCGAATGGAGGCAAGATGTTGCCGGAGGAATTCTCGAAGGAGATGTGGGACTGCTGGCGCGACGTCTCGGTCGCGTACAGCACGTTCGCCAAGAACATGGGCGTCGACACCAGCGAGCTGTATGTCGTGGACGCCCTGTGGGATGAGCGCGAAGGCCTTTCGCAGCGGTCGATCTGCGAGGTGTGCGACATGGGTAAGCAGACGATCAGCGCTATCTGCAAGCGTCTGGCCGCGCGCGACGTCGTGGTCGCGCGGGCAAGCCAGGCCGACAAGCGCGAGCGGATCATGTCGCTTACCGACGAAGGGCGCGAGCAATGGCGCCTGCCGGTCGAGCGCATGCGCGAGCTCGAGGCGAAGGCGGCCGCCGCGATCAGCGCCGACGAGGCCGCGTTGTTCGTCAAGGTGGTCAAGCTGTACGCGAAGACGTTCCAAGAGGAGGTGCAACGATGAGCCCGTATGCGCTGCTGGGCCTGTCGGTGCTGTTCGAGGTGTTCGGCGACACCTGCATGAAGCTCTCCGACGGTTTCCGCCGCAAACTCCCCATTATCGGCATTGCGGTGGGCTATGCCGTGTCGTTTTACGCGCTTTCGCATGTGTTCGCGTCGTTGCCCTTGGGTTTGGCGTACGCAATCTGGACAAGCGCGGCGGTGGCGCTGACGGCAGTGGTCAGCCGTATCGTCTGGAAAGAGAAGTTCAACGCGAAGAAGGTCGCGGGCATAGCGCTCACCATCTTCGGCGTGGCGTGTCTGCGATTGGGGGCGATGTAAGTGAAGAACGCGTCGATCGCGCAGTTGTCGTTCGCCATCGTCTCCGAGGTGCTCGGCACCACGTTCATGAAGCTGTCCGAGGGCTTCACCCATCCGGTGTTCGGCCTGGCCACCGCTGTGTGCTACATCACATCGTTCGTGCTGCTGACGCTTGCGCTCAAGCACCTGAGCCTAGGGATGGCTTACGGCATCTGGGGCGGCGTCGGCACCCTTTTGACCACGCTCGTCGGCATCGTCGTATGGGATGACCCGTTCTCCGTCATCGTGGGAATCGGCATGGTGGCGGTAGTGGCGGGCATAGCCCTGCTCAGCAAAGGAACCCAAGAAGCCGAGGAAGCCGCCGAAGCCGCCGAAGCGACTGCCCGATCCTGACGCCCTGCACGCCCCGCATCGCCTTACACTTCGGGGACGCGCCTCGTCCCTCCGAGCATCCAAACCGCCTGGTTATCGCTGGGTTTGCGCGGTGGCTGCGGGGCGGAAGAACGCGAGCGCGCCGGCGATGAGCACTGCCGTGATCCCAAGGCTTACTGGATACGCAGTCATGATGGTGGCGAAGGTGGGGCTGGCCGGGAACACCGCGGCAACCCAGAACAGCCGCACGCCGCACACGCCCAGCACGGTGAGCAGAGATGGCGGCATCGAGATGCCGAATCCGCGCAAATACCCTGACATGTTCTCGTAGGCCATGCTGAAGACGTATGCCGGGAATATGGTGCAGATGCGCACATAGGCGATGCCGATCACCTCGGCATCGGAGCTGAACAGCGACAACACCGCCCACCCCTGCCAAACCATAAGGGCGATCATGACGAAGGCGATGACCCCGTCTTCCACAAGGCACACCTTCAGGACCTTTTTGCAGCGTTCGAAATCGCCCGCGCCGCGGTTTTGCCCGACAAACGTGGCGCATGCCTGGCTGAACGAGTTCAAAAGGCTATAGCAGACGAATTCCAGCGTGAGCGCGGCGGACGATGCGGCTACCACCTGCGTGCCCAGGCTGTTGATGCAGGCCTGGATGACGATGTTGGCGATCGCGAAAACCGCGCCTTGGATTCCGGCGGGCAGGCCGATGCGGATGATGGAGGCGGCGGATTCGCGATTGATTCGCAGGCGCGAAACGTCGATCCGGATCGGATCGTCGGCTTTGAGCAGCCGCAAGAACAGGAACACCGCGCTTGCCGCATAGCCGATAACCATCGCCCAGGCCACGCCGGCGACGCCCCATCCGAGCACGGGCACGAACAGCACATCGAGCACCGCATTGAGCGCGGCCGACACGGCGAGCGCGATAAGCGGCATGCGCGTGATGCCGACGCTCCTGAAAACCGCGGCCTCGAAATCGTAGAGCAAGATCACGGGGATGCCGATCAGATATATGCGTAGGAACAGCAAGGCCTCGTCGAACGCATCCGCTGGGACGCCCAGGCATTGCAATACGGGCCGCGAGGTAAGCTCCATGACGATGGCCACCGCCACGCCGACAAGCGAGAGCGCGATGGCGCTGTGCGCGCAGCGATTCGCGCGGCGACCGTCCCCGGCGCCCACGGCGTAGGCTATCGCCACGTTCGCGCCAAGCGAGATGCCTACGAAGAATTGGATGATAAGGCTGGTCAGCGGTAGGTTCGACCCTATCGCCGCCATGCCGACCGCGCCTCCGTCGGGCGAGAAACGTCCGATTATCAGCGTGCCTATCAGGTTCGAGAGCTGCTCGAGGATGCTCGTCGCGGCAACGGGCATCGCGAAAAGCGGCACGGTTTTCCATAACGATCCGTGCAGCAGGTCGAGCTGATCGCGTTGTTTCACCATGTGAAGGGAGTCGCTCCTTTTTCGTTTCCCCTATCGAAGCATCGGTCTTCGCCGGATGCGCTACTTCTGATTCTCGACGTCGGGATGCCAGGTTGCGTAGAAGGCGATCTTGTCGGGCGTGCGCTCATAAAGGGGTTTGCCTTGCTCGAGCCCGGCGATTGCATGCATGTCCTGCTCATCGAGCTCGAAGTCGAAGATGTCGATGTTGTCGAGGATATGCGCAGGCGTTTTCGAGCCGGGGATGACGATGTTGTCCTGCTGCACATGCCAGCGCATGATGATCTGCGCCGCGGTTTTGCCGTGTTTTGCGGCAAGCTCCAGGATGGCGGGCTCTTCAAGGATGCTCTTGTTGTCGCGCCCGCCCAGCGGATACCACGCCTGCAGCGCGATGTCATGCTTTGCAAGAAGCGCTTTCAGCTGGGTTTGCGGGAAATAGGGGTGGCATTCCACCTGGATCAGCGCCGGGGCTACCTCGCAATGCGCAAGCAGGTTCTCGATCTCGGCCTCGTTGAAGTTCGAGATGCCGATGGAGCGCAGCTTGCCGGCTTTGTACGCCGCCTCCAGCTTCGCGTAGCCGGCAAGATAATCGCCTGCGGGCTGGTGCAGGATCATCAGGTCGATGTAGTCGGTGCCTAGGCGCTCGAGCGTCTCGTCCACGGCGGTGTCGGATTCGTAGAAGCACGGCCACAGCTTCGTCTCAAGGAAGATCTCCTCGCGTGCGCGACTGGAATCGCGCATACCTCGCCCAACGGCGCGTTCGTTCACGTAGGCGTTCGCCGTGTCGACGAGCTCGTAGCCGTTGTCCAGCGCGAAGGAAACGGAAGCTTGCGCATCGTCGGGGGCCAGCAGATACGTGCCAAGGCCTGCCTGCGGTATCTTCACGCCGTTGTTGAAGGTTATGTACTGCATGAGTTTCCCTTTCTCTATATGAAATGCTGAATCAGCTGATAAGGAAACTATAGGAGCGATAACCTGCTGCTAAGTGCAGATAACCTGCAAACCGCTTAACGGATAATGAAAGGTGAAGCTCATGAACGTCACGGAACTCAAGCAGCTGGTGGCCGTTGGCGAACTGGAATCGTTTTCGGAGGTTGCCCGGCGTTTCTACGTGTCGACGCCCACGGTCGCCCGTGCCATGCAGCGCATCGAGCGCTGCTACGGCGTTGAGCTGTTCGTGCACGGCAAGAACAAGGTGGAGCTCAACGAGGCCGGCCGTCTTGCCGTTGCCGGGGCTCGGCGCATCTTGCGCGAGATCGACGCCTCGGTCGCGGAGGTCCGCGCTTATGATCGCAGCCTGCGAACCATCGACCTTATCTCGTGCGCTCCGGCCCCGCTTTGGGTGCTGGCGCCGCGTGTATCGCAGCGGTATCCCGACATGGCGCTCACCACGCGCGTGGCGAACCTGGAGAAAACGCGCGAGGCGCTGGCGGCAGGGGATTGCGATGCGGCGGTGCTGCCGTATCGTCCGAACAGGGAAGGGGTTGTTTGCTCGCACGTTATGGACGAGCACCTGTTCCTGTGCGTGCCGCGCGACCATGCGCTGGCGGGGCGGGAGCGGGTGTCGCTCCAGGATATGAACGGATTCAACTTCCTTTTGGGAACCGACCTGGGGTTTTGGAACGACGTCGTGCGAAAGCGCCTTCCGGCATCGCGTTTCCTCGTGCAGGATGACGAGTTTGCCCTTGATGAGCTCATCCGTACGTCGATGCTCCCGTGCTTTTCGACCGATGTGAGCATCGAGCGCCGTTATCGCGACCTTGGCGAGAATCGCGTGAACATCCCCATCGCAGATCCCGAGGTCAACGTATCGTTTTGGCTCGTGGCGCAAAAAGAGGCGGCCGACAAAGTCACCCGCCTCCTATAAAGCCCGCGGGCGTGTCGCCTTCGAGCGTCTCGGACGCATAGTACTACGTCCCTCAAGTTCCATGTATCCGAAATATCGGGATTGGGGACGGATCGAGGCTCGGACCTCAACCGGACACATAGTGCTACGTCCCCGAAGTGGCAGAGGCGCTAGATGACTACTTCGGGGGAGGCGCTGGTGAACTTGCCTTCTATGCGCTGCTTGCATTCGTACGCGATTCCCACGGCGGGTCCTACGTGCACGCCGATGACGGGGCTTGCGGGAACCACCCTGGTTTTGAACCCGATAAGGGGGTTGATAACCTCTTCGGCCCATTTCTCCGCCGGGATCTTCGAGCCGATGTAGTGAACGACCAGGTTCTTCAGCCCGTAGGCGGCGATGTCCTCTTCGAAAAGCTTGACGATTTTCGCCATGGCCTTCTTTTGCGAACGGGTCTTCGCCGCCGTTGCGGCCTCGCCGTCTTTGACGGTCAGGATGGGCGTGATGTTGATGACGCCGCCGATCAGGGCAGCGGCCTTCCCGATGCGCCCGCCCTTCTCAAGGAATCTCAAGGATTCCGGGGTGAACAAAAAGCGCGAGGAGTGCAGGCTTTCCTCGGCTGCGGCAGCGCAAGCTTCCAGGTTCAGACCCTCTTTCGCCGCTTTTGCGCCCGCGACCACCGCGTGGCCCAGCTCCATGCAGTTGGTCATGCTGTCGATGGCGGCGAATTTGAACCCGGGGTGCTCGGCGGCAACCTCCTTCGCGATGCGCAGGAAGGTTTCGAAGGTGCCGGACATCTTGCTGCTGATGAAGACGCCGAGCACGTCGTTGCCGTCGGCCTGGATGCGCTCCAGCGCGTCCCGAACGTCTTGCTGCGAAGGCTGGCTTGAGGTCGGGATGTCGTCGATCATCTCGTAAATGTCCTGGTAGAAGGCGTCCAGGTCGGTTTCGGCCTCGACGTAGCTTTGCCCGGCGCGGTTGATGATCAGCGAGATCACCTCGATGTCGAGGTCGTTCCTGACATCAACGGGGATGGATGACGTTGAGTCCGTGATAACGCGTACCATGGGATGCCGCCTTTCGCCTGCGTGCGGTTTTGCCGCCCCTCCCCAAGATGGGCGCGCGCCTTCGCGCGGCTTCGAGACGAGGCCGCCGAAGGTCGGCGCGATACTTCCCGCTTGCATGTCGGGACGGGCCGTATCTTGAGGGCTTGCCGATTGAATCTGCCGATTTGTGAATTCGATTACCTACCCATCATAATAGAGGACGGCGGGATAAGACCAGGGAAAGGCCCAAGGTGATGCCTTGCCGGCAACATCGCAACCAAGATTTCCCCCAGACCGCGGGATTTCGGGGAACATCTGCCGCGGTCGCTCTCATCGCGGTCATCATGAACGTGGCGTTCTGGAGCGTGAAGCCGCTACCGCGGGAATGGGTGCGCTCGCGTCGCGGTGACGGACGAAGCGCACGCAACGGGACTGCGCTGGGTTCGCGTCGCGGTGACGGACGAAGCTCATGCCGCGGGTGCGCGAAACCGCTGCCGGGATGACAAGCGAAGCTCATGCTGCGGGTACGCGCGAAACCGCTGCCGCGCGCATAACGAGTCGTTGCCGAAATGCCGTGCGTGGCTGCATATGCGCTATTCTTCGCATTGGCGAAATCCAAGGGGTAGGGCGGCCTGGGCCGCCCTACCCCTTATCATGCTTTCGGTTTGCGACATCGGCCCAGGTGGCCGGGCGAAGGAGTTGAACAGGGTGGGAAACGCATCGGGGATTAGCCAGGCCGCGCGTAGCCTTGCGCATTACGTTAAGGAGAACCGCACGCTGGTGGTGACCTCGGTGTGCGCCATCGTGCTGGTGATGCTGCTGGAGAACGTGCTCGACAAGGAGAACATGAAGCTCGATGCGGCAGCGTGGTGGCTGTTCGGCGAGCACCTGCGCCAACCCTGGCTCACGCCCATCATGGAAAGCTTCTCGGCGCTGGCCACGCCGGTGACGTTGCTGGTGGTGCTTGGCGTAGCCGCGGCCTTCACGCCGGTCAAGCGTCCGGGCTGGTGCAACGTGCTGAACCTAGGCCTGGTCGTGCTGCTGAACCAGGCGATGAAGTTCGTCATCCAACGTCCGCGCCCCGAGGTGCTGCGCCTGGCGGACGCATCCGGGTTCAGCTTCCCCTCGGGGCATTCCATGGCCGCGATGGCCGTTTTCGGCCTGCTGGCGTGGTGCGTGTGGCGCTACGAGCGCAACCCGCGTCGTCGCATCGCGCTGATGTGCCTGTTCGCGCTGGTCATCGTGATGGTCGGCATAAGCCGCATCTACCTGGGGGTTCATTACGCCAGCGACGTCCTGGGCGGCTTCTGCGTCTCGACCATCTGGCTGGTGTTTTACACGAAGGTCATAGCCCCGGCCCTCGGCCTTATCGAGTAAGGTGGTCGGCGCATCCCTTCGCCAAGTCCCTGATGTTTCGTTCCCGCGTTGTGTGGTTTCCATGCTTGATTGGTGACAAAGGTCAAACAATAGACTAAACAGTCAATGGTTAGACTACTATGACCGGTCGTCAGTTCGACTCGAAACACCGTCACGACCGTAAGAGGGATCAAAGGCATGGATGTCCTTTCGCAACATTTCACGAAAAGCAAGCTATTGAAATACACGTTGCCGACCATGGCCATGATGCTCGTCAGCTCGGCATACGGCATCATCGACGGCCTGTTCGTCTCCAATCTGGTCGGCAAAGATGCGCTGGCCTCGATGACCATCGTCTTGCCGTTCACCGTTATCCTGTCTGCGTTGGGCATCATGATGGGCTCGGGCGGCAGTGCGGTCGTTGGGCAGCTTCTGGGCGCCGGCGACGGGAAGGGCGCGAATCGCGCGTTCTCGCTCATAGTCTGGACGACGTTTATAGCCGGTGTGGTTTGTTCCGTTCTGGGCATGGCGTTCATGGACGAAGCGGTCGTGCTGCTCGGTGCTTCCGCCGAGATGGCGCCTATGGCCGCAACATACGGCAGGATCGCGTTCCTTTGCCTGCCGATGTTCATGCTCACCTATGTGTTCGAGATGTTCTGCTCCGTGGCGGGCAAGCCCGGCTTCGGGTTCCTGTCGTCGCTTACCGCGGGCGTGGTCAACATCGGCTTGGATGCCGTGCTCATGGGCGTGTTCGGCATGGGGATCGAGGGCGCCGCCACGGCAACCTGCATCGCCGAGTATTCGTCGGCAACGCTCATGGTCGTCCTGTTCGCACGGGGCAAAGTCGGCGTTTTGAAGCTCGTGCGTCCTCGCTGGGTGCAAGGCGTCTTGCCGCGCTCGATCGCCAACGGCGTTTCCGAGATGGTTGGATGCGCCGCCATGTCGGTGGTCGCCGCGGCGTACAACCTGCAGCTCATGAACCTGTTCGGCCCCGACGGCGTTGCCGCCTATGCGGTCATCGAGTACGCATCGATGCTGATCGGCGCGGCGTTCGGCGGCCTTACCGAGGGCATGGCGCCGTTGATGAGCTATCAGCACGGTGCGGGAAGCAACCACGAGAAGCGCAGCTTGTTCGGCAACGGCGCCACGCTTACGGTGGCGATGGGCATCGGGGCGTTCTTGGTCGCTCAGCTTTTGGCGCAGCCGTTGGCGTTTGCTTTCACGGGTTACGACGGCGCGTTGATGGCGCTGACGGTCCACGCGTTCCGCACGTACAGCATCGCGTTCCTGCTGATGGGCGTGACCTATTTCGGCTCGGTCATGTTCACGGCGGTCGAGAACGGCAAGATCTCGGCGTTGATCTCCTTCGTCCATACGTTCGTCTTCGAGCTCGGTTCGGTTATCTTGCTGCCCGTGGTCTTCGGTGCGGACAGCATCTGGTGGTCGATCATCGTGGCGGAGACCGCTGCCAGCGTCCTGACCATCGGCCTGGTGGCGCGGCACGCAAAAGGCTACGGCTGGCGCTAAAGCGTGCAGCTGCAGGGCCCTTTGCGTTTTGCAAAAGGCCCTGCGATATTGCCGGGCTATTCCCCCAACGCACCTTCCGCGGCTTTAACCAGAAACGCCGTCGCTCCTTTGCCGCACGGCTCGTCGTAGTATGAAACGAATCGGGGGTCTGCCAGATAGCCGCGCACAAGTCCCAGGTAGATATCCCGTTCGGGCTCGGTTCCCCATTGCAGGCCGATCCAACGGCGATGTATCTGCGCAAGTTTCGCGGCCTCGATGCCGGTTGCATCGCCATCGCTCAGCGCGATGGAAAGCTGGCCCAGGATGGCCTTTTCCAGCTCTTTCATATCGTTCCAGGTGGCAGGGTCCATGTCGAGGATTCTTTCGTTCGCAGCGTCAACGGCCTCGTCGCCATATCGTTCGCGCGCTTCCGCTCCGTAGCGCTGCTCGTTTTCGCGCACGGCGCGCCAGCGCTCAAGCTGGGGCAAAACCGCCCCCATAAGCGAGACCGCCTCGTCAAGCGTCATGCCCGTGTTCTTCGCCAGTCGCGGCGCGCAGTCTTCGATCATGGCTTCCATGGTGGTTTCATAGGTGTAGTCGCCGCGGTCGTAGCACCACTTGCAGTAATGGTCGGTCTTGTTGCCGGCGGCGTCGGTCCCGCAGTCGTCGGGCGTGAGGTACATGCCGCAGCTTTCGCAATAATGCTCGGGCATCTCAAGCAGATGGGCCAGCGGCTCGCCGGTGACGGCGGCAATGAGCTTCATCATGTCGATTCCCGGCGTGACCTCGCCGCGCTCCCAGCGGCTGACGGCTTGGCGGGTTACGTAGAGCTTCTCGGCAAGCTGGTCTTGCGTAAGGTTGTGCGCGCGCCGCACGGCGACGAGTTTTTCTGCGAAGGCCATGAGTGCTCCTCTCGGCGGGGTTGTTTCGATGGTGCCAGCATACGCGCGATGGGTCGCATATCCTAGCAACGGCTGGTTGCGAGACGAAAAACCGCCGTGCATCGATCCGAGAATAAGGGTTGTCGAGAACGCGAAGGCCGTACGGGCGGATCCGTCTGTGCGGCCAAAGCGGTTTCGGGGTCCTCCGCTCGGTGAAGACCTTTTGCAGGGTTCTCGGTCTGGCGAAGGCCCTTTCGCGGACCCTTATGTTCTGCCGGCGACCCCCATCCCCTCACCCGCACGCCGCAACAAGCGCCGTGCCCACTACAATGAGCGCCAAGCCAATTGCACCGCGCTTCGAAAGTCGTTCGCCAAACACGACCGTGGCGAAGGCGATCGAAACCAAAAGCGACAGCTTGTCGACCTGAACCACCACGCTGACCTGGCCCATCTGTATGGCGTAGTAGTAGCATAACCACGACGCGCCGGTAGCCAGGCCCGACGCCGCCAGAAACGCAAGCTCGCGCCGGTTCGCCCCCTTGACCAGCCCCATCTTTTCCTTGCCCGCAACCATCGTCCACGCCATGGCAAGCACGAACATCGTGCGGATGGCGGTGGCCAAGTTGCTTTCAACCCCTTCAATACCCACCTTCGCCAGCACCGAGGTAAGCGCGGCGAACACAGCGGCGGCCAGGGCATAGGCAATGCTGGCACGGTAATCGCGGTCGTTCGCTCCGTTCGCGTTGGCGGATTTCCTCTCGATCATCAGGAACGTTCCCGCAGTCGCCACGGCGGTGCCGGCAAGTCGCAGGCCCAAATCGCCGGTTTCGTTGAACAGCACGATGGAAAGCACCACGGCCATGAGCGTGCTCGATTTATCGATGGGCACGACCTTGTTAACGTCGCCGACTGAAAGCGCCTTGAAATAGCAGATCCACGAACCGCCCGTTGCCAAACCTGATAGCGCAAGGAACAGCCACGACTTCGGCGAGATGTCGCCAATCGTCCCTGCCGAGCCCGCGACCGCCACCATCACCCACGTGAAAACGGCCACAACGCAGGTGCGAAGCGCTGTGGCAACATCGGAATCAATGGTTTTGATACCGCACTTGGCAAGGATGGAAACAATGCCCGCGAACAGCGCGGACGCAAAAGCCGCAACAAGCCAAAGTTGCACGATGCGCCTCCAAAACGGTTGACCAGCAGGCTTCCATTATCGCGCGAAGCGCATGATGCCGCCACCGCTGGAAAACGGCGCTTTCCCTCGGAAGCGTGAACGCTCTTTCGCTACAGCGGACTAGTTTTGCGCTCAAGTTGGTTTTCATGGGGCGCAAGCAGGTCGTAAAGGTTCACGTGCAACCCTTTGTAGTCGGGACACGCTCGCTCAAGCACGGCCACGCAGCTTTCCGTTGTGAACTGCGAAATAAAGCTCGTTTCAGTTAAAAGCTGATCGAGCCACGCTTGAACGTATTCGATTCCAAGAAGGTTCTCGCTGACGGGGGAGCTCAGCTGGTACTGAAGATTGTCCAGCGGCACTTCGTGCGCGGCGAAGTAGGTGTCGTAAAGCGCTTTGAGGTTCCCGATGTTCGCAAGCGAATCGCGAAGCGCAACGTTGTTGATGGGAGGCATGGTCACGCAAATCGCACGCCACGTCTCTAGGGCGCGGTCGATGCGAGTTGACAGTTCGGCTTGTTTGCGCTGAAAGAGCGCGTCCGGATTCTGCTCGGCTAATGTTTCCAGCGCGTCAGGATTGCTGTCGCCGCAAATCTCCAGCACAAATGACAGCGACTCGAAAAGCTGAGCGGCCTCGAGTTTCGAAACCGACCCCGTGCTTCCCATGGTGTAAAGCCGAATGAGCTTGCGATATAGATAGTCGAAGTTCGCAAGGGCTCTTTCCCGAATCTTGTGTTGAGCTCGGTTCGCTAGGGAATCTGCGCGGTTACTCACAGTCGTCCTCCCATGCTTCGCCATCCCACCCGGACGCAAATTCGTCGTACTCCCAGTCTTCGCTGTTCCAGCAATAAGTTGATTCCGCTTCGTCTTGTGCGAGCTCCTCAGCAAGTGAGGGTTGCTTGGACAAGGAAGAGGCAAGCTCAAATGAGTCGAGGCATTCGACGCAGCCCTGCTTTTGAACGATTTCGCCAACGATGGACTCTGCAATTTCCTCGTCGCTGATAGCGGGATCGACCGCATCGCGAACTTCATAGAACAAGGTGATCGCCGACTGGGCCACGTCTGCGAATTCGTCCGGGCAGATCGTCTCACTACTTGCAAGCTCCTCAAGCAAGACGCGAAGCCCCCACGTGTCGAACTCAAAGCGTTCGTGCTCTGCCAGCAGTTCTTTTCGGTGCGTTTCTAATTGCGAAATCTGCGTTGGGGAAAGGTCTATCCCATGGGATCGTAGTGCATCTATCGTCTGCGAAGGGACTGAGCCTTGCTCCAGCAAGGTTTTCGGAAGCGGGAATAATGCGTTCATGGCACTCCTTCTATTTGTCGGATAATGCCTAATACATCGATTTCACGGATGGAACAAGACTGAAAATCTACTGGAAAACGTGGTAATGTGAATCCATTCGGATGCGGAAAAACGAGTGCGGTCGTCGTGGCTGCAGCGTGCCGCGTCCAAGGGAGGCAAAAGGCCTCAAACGAACACACCTTAGGGGATGTCTTTTTGGTTATTGTTCTTTAGGGAACGGTTAATTGCATAGCGCTTCAAAGAAGGCCGCATTAAGGTCCCGCGTTATTGCGCCGTTCCATACCTGTTTCACTATCATCACAACGAACAGGAACAACAATGAACAACTTCCCAAAAGCGAACAGCTTCGATATCAATCTCGTCCGCTCAAAGATCATGGGGCCCAACCCGCTTAAACTCTGCGAGGAGTTGCTTCAGGGTACCGATCTCGCAAAAGGCTCGCGCGTATGCGACCTCGGATCCGGCTCCGGCATCACAAGCGTGATGCTTGCGCGAGAGTACGGGCTTGACGTTTACGCCGTCGACTTGTGGAGCGACCCCGCCGAAAACCGCGCTTTCTTTCGCCGAATGGGCGTGCCGGATGGGCAAATCCATCCTGTCAAGGCCGATGCGGCGGAAGGCTTGCCGTTTGAACACGGGTTCTTCGACGCAGTGGTAAGCATCGACTCCTACAACTATTTCGGCCGCGATCCGCGGTATCTCGGAGAAAAGCTTCTTCCTTACGTGAAGCCGGGCGGGAGGGTCTACCTCTCCATTCCCGGCATGGTGCGCGATTGCCACGATGCGTTGCCGGCATGCCTGCTTGCCTCGTGGACTCCCGAGCAACTTGAGTACATGCACGATATGATTTGGTGGCAAGCCATGATCGGCAAAACGCCCGGGGTGGTTATCAAGGATATGCACGGAATGACCTGCACGCGCGAGGCGTGGGCGGACTGGATCGCCTGCGAAAACGAATACGCTCGCGGCGACAGGGCGGCCGTCAAAGCGGGCGCGCTCGACTACCTGAACACCATCGCGGTTACGCTGATGAAGGGCTAAACAAGGCAGCTGAAAGCGGGACAGCGGGCGCAAATCGCCTGCTGTTCCGCATACGGCGTTTTGCGTTGCGCCAGTGCGTGAGGGGTAAGCGACGGGCGGTATGACGTTGCTCGTCGCTCCGCACGCGCGCAGATGGTATCATGAACGCGTCGCAATTCCTTAAACCTCACTTTAGGTCAAGACACTCCCGGAAGGAAGCCGCCATGTACACGATCGGGCAGGTCTCAGAGATGTTCGATATCCCGGTATCCACGTTGCGCTATTACGACAAGGAAGGCCTGTTCCCCAACCTAGAGCGCGCAGGCAACATCCGCCGGTTCGGCGAAGGTGAGCTCGAGCTGCTTCGCGTCATCGAGTGCCTCAAGAAGACGGGTCTCGAGATCAAGGACATCAAGCGCTTCGTCGACATGGTCCAAGAGGGCCCATCCACGTACGCCGAGCGAAAGCAGCTCTTCGAAGTGCGCAAAGCCCGGACCGAACAGGAGATTGCGCGCCTTCAAAAGGCCCTCGCCATGGTGAAGTTCAAGTGCTGGTACTACGAAACCGCTCAAAACGACGGCGGGGAAGAGCGCCTGGCCAAGATGATCCCCGACGGCCTGCCCAAGGACGTTCGCGAACTGTACGACCTGGCGCACAGTTAATCGTGCGCCAGGTCCGTCCTCGAATGCGCTGTTGTATTCGCGGGCTAAGACTTCCCGAGCTTGTGGATATGCCGGACAATCCTCGTAAATACTTTGCCGAAGTTGCCGCAAACTCCCGCGACGTTCCCGCAAGCTCCATTCCTGTTGCCGGGCAGGGCATCTTGGAAGGCGCGATTTTCAGCTCCTAGTATCCGGTTGGCGAATGCGCCCAGCTCAATGACCGTTGTCCTGAGGCGCGTTTAAGGACGGGGCTGTGAGTTTTGCGAGCTGTTATGATGCGCGAGTTTCTCGGCGGGCGGCGTCATCCGCTCGATGCGCCGCCCGCCTTCCTAAAGCTCGAATTCCTTCTGAAGCAGTTTGGCAAAATCGGTTTCAGGGTCGGCGGCTTTCGCCAATAGCTCGTCTTTGCGGCCGCGGTTTAGGCGCTTGAAGCGGTACTCTGCGCTCATGGCATCGTGCTTGGTGGCGAATTTGGCTACGGCCAGTAGGTTCAGCGGCCCGCGCCCGCGCGTGTACTTCGCGCCCGTGCCCGCTTGATGCGCGGCGAATCGCGCCTGCACGTCAGGGGAGTACCCGGTGTACAGGCTGCCATCGGCGCACTCGATCACGTACATGAAATGGTGTTTGCTCGTTGCGGGGTTTGCGTTGCCTTGCTGCTCGGTTTCGGATGCGTCCGGCGTCTCCGCAAGCGACTCCTTGCCGTCTTGCGACGATACCCGGCGGTCGAACGCCCCTGCGGCGCGATCTGACATTCCCGCGCACGTCTTCTTGCCGTTTTGCGGCGATATCAAGTGGCCGGTCGCCTCTGCGGCGCCGCCTGCTTCTGCGGAATCTGCGGCCCGCGAGGTGTCAGAGGTTCGTTTCACTTGTGCATTCGCAGTGCCTTTGCTCTGGGTCCGCGCTTCGCTGTTTTGCGCGACCGCGCAATCGCTGTCGGAGGCAAGCTCTTTTCCCAGCTCGGCCGCAAGCTTCGGCAGCAAATCAGCCATCGTGGCGTCGATGGCGTTCTTCTTCAGCTGACACTCCCAGATCACGTGCACGCGCCAGCTCATTTCCTCGAGCTTGTGCACGTTCTCGGCGTCGCGTTCGACGTTACGGGCGAATTTCGCCTCCCAATACTCGACGTTCTTCTTCGGCGCGCTCGGTTTGCAATGCGGACAGCGATGCCAAAAACAGCCCCGCACCTCGATCGCAACGCGTTTGCCCGGCCACGCGATATCGGGATGTCCGGGCACCTTCCATTGCAGCCGATAGCCCGTCAGCCCCGCCTTCCGCAGACGCTCGCGCACCAGCAGCTCGGGTTTTGTGTTCGCCCGCTTGTTGCCTTGCATGCTTTTGTGCACCGCATAGTTCGATGCGGGTGGGGAAGGGACGCGCACGGTGACGACGTCAACGCGGCTTTCGCCAGTCGCCCCGGCTTTCGCGCCAGCCGTCACAAACCCGCGCTTGACGCTGCTGGGAGACGGAACCTCGCCCAGTGCCCCGGTTTCCGCGGCTTCCAAAAGCGGTAGCAGCTCTTCTTGCCAGCGCGCCGTCAAACGCTTCAGCTGCCAAGCCGCGTTCGCGGGGCTCGTCGAGGGAAGCACGTGCGCTGCCAGCCCCACCTGCCATTGCAGGTAACGCTTGTACAGCCGCCCGGCCGTGCCTCCGTTGCAGATCACGGCGCCGATATGCGCCGTTTCCAGCACGCGCTCGACTTGCGCGGGGACTACGTTCTTGATGCTTGCGTCGCTCGATCCCTTGATGTCGCACGAGGCTATGACATCCCATAAGGCGATGCCGTGCTCAAGCAACATCCGTTTCTTCGCCGCAATCGACTCCTCAAGCGTCAAGGGCCGTCCGTTATCGCTCAATCCGCCCTCGTTTTGCGGCACGGGCTCGCTCAAACATGCGGCCATCACGCGCCAGAAGCGGTTTTGCGGGTTGCCGTAGTAGAACGCGTTCTCGCGCGAGAGGACCGAGGGAAACGACCCCAGCACCAAAATCCGCGAACGTTCGTCGAATACGGGCTCGAACCCATGCGATATATGTTGGTAACTTGCCATGCGCCCCAGTATAGCGAATAGGGAAGCGCCCCCGGCTCATCCCCGCAACACGCCGACGATTCGCCTAACCAGCGTTCTCGTATGGCCCGGCATCGCTTGGGTTGCATTTCGCAAACCGCCGTAAGGCTCCCTTTGCTATTGGCCGCTCGTTTTCGTTTTTCGGCGACGCTCCCACGTCTTCCTGCTCCAGGCGCAAAGGATCTCGACTACGGGAATGGTCAAAAACACGACCCATGCGGGATGTGCCTGATCGAGCGCGAATGCCATCCAGCAGAACCAGGCAATGGCGCCGATCGGATACAAGCCGCCTATCAGGCGCGATAGCCTTCGTTTCTCCCATGCGTTGCCGATAACGTAGTATGCCGGTACGGCGAAGGCGAGCATCAGCCCGGGAAGCCATGCGTTGGCGAGTAGTCCCAGCAAGACATAGGCAACCAAAACCACCAGCGGGAAGGGGAAGCTGCGCCAAGCTCGTTCGGGTTTGCGCCCGAATGCTTTGTGCGCCTCGTGCCAGTTCTCGAAATATTGTTCGCCGATGATCACGCCGCTGCTGTCAATGTGCACGGATTTGGGATCGTCGGCGGTTCCGCTTGCATTCGGCTGCTCGACATGCACGCCATCCCATCCCACGTGCACTTCCCCGCCCTTTTTGCGGTTGGCCACATGTACGCCGCTCCAGCCGATGTGCACCTCTTCTCCCTTTTTCGTATCGCGAACATGAATCCCATCGCGAAACGAGACATGGGCGTAATCATCGCCTTCGTCGGCCCCGTCGTTCTTACCGCTTTCGGCGTCGTTGTCGTTGCGGCTGAATCCGAAAGTAGCGTCGTCTGTGCTGGCTTCGGCTTGGTCGTCGTTCGCTACGGAATCGCGCCTACCGTCGTCGCGGTCGTCCTCTGCGGCATCTGGCTCCCCTTGTGAAAAGTCTTCGCCGGCGCTCGCTCCCGACGTTTCCGCCGCATCCGACGCGGGCTGCGAGACCCGCGAATCGTTTTCGCCGGTCTCCCTCCATAACAGCTCGTCAAGTGTCAAACCATACAAAGCCGCCAGTGCGATAAGGTTGTCCGTATCCGGCAGGCTTTCGGCGCGTTCCCATTTCGATACCGCTTGGCGGCTCACGCCCAGCTTGTCCGCCAGTGCTTCCTGCGACAGCCCCGCTTGCTTGCGTCGAGCGGCCAATCGTCGGGCGATTCCCTTATCCATGCGGCTCCTTCCAGGGCATTATCCGAATCGAAGATTCGCGGGCAAGCCACCTGCCCCAAATCCGCTTTCCAAGGTACTCCGTCAAGCCCGGTTGCGGAACCGTTTTCAGTTTGCATTTTCGATGCCGGCGCCCGCAACTGCAGGTTGCCTCTATCCTTGACGGCTCTCCCACCTGGTTATATGCGAATCCCCGTAGCCTGCGCAATCGGAATCCCTATCCTCGCAACACGCCGACGATCCCCAGGGCCATTGCCCCCAGATGTCTCAGTGACGCTTGCTGGTTTGACTGCCATCGTCGTGCCCGCCCTTTATCGCGTCGGCAGCGCTCCAGCTGCATTCCGGCAGCGCGGCTCGCCTTTGCTCTCCCGACAGCGCTTGCGGGCACGCCGCGCCCCCTCGTAACTCTCCCGCAAAAGCCCTCGCATTCGCAGCCCTTACGCAGGATTCTCGTGGATCATGATGTGCTTCACGGTGGGGAAGCCCTGCTCGACGGCATCGTGGGTGCGTTCGGCTATCGCGTGGGCATCCACCAGCCGCAGCTGCCCGTCAACGGCGATCTCGGCGTCTACATATACTTTGTTGCCGAACTTGCGCGTGCGAAGCGCGTCGATGCGCATCACCCCGTCCTGCGCCAGGATGCAATCGCGCACCTCAAGCTCGAACGTGGGCGCGCACGGCGTGTCCGTCACCTTGTCCACGGCATCGCGCAGCACCTCGAAGGCCACTTTGAAGATGATCAGGCAGATGACGATGGATGCCAGCGGGTCGCATACGCCCCAACCGAGCATGGCGCCGCCGATGCCCGCAAGCGCGCCGACTGACGACAGCGCGTCGGAGCGGTGATGCCAGGCGTCGGCCATGAACGCGTCGGAGTTCATGATGCGCGCCCAGTGCCGCGTGTACCAGAACATGCCCTCCTTCGCGACGATGCTCACCACCGCGGCCGATAGCGCCAGCCAGCCGGGCGCCGTCGCGTGCTGATATGCGCCCGTTGCAATCGATTGGATCGAAGCGAACCCGATGCCTGCGCCCGTTGCCGCCAATATCAGGCCAAGCGCCATGGATGCCAGGCATTCGAAACGCTCGTGGCCGTAGGGGTGGCTCTCGTCCGCATCGCGTTGCGAGATCCTTACGCCCAGGAACGCGATGGCGGTGGCGAACACGTCGGACAGCGAGTGCACGGCGTCCGAGACCATAGCTGCCGAGTTGCCGAATATGCCTGCAAACAGCTTGAACGCCGACAATGCCACGTTGCCGGCAACCCCTACGATGGCAAGCTTGTTCGCGATGCGCTTCTCATCAAGCGTCGAACCGGCGGTCTCGTCCGCCGTCGCGCAATTTGCGCGTTTTTCTGTATCCATGATGCCGATCCTCCCGCATCGCCTGCCGCACGGTCTTCCAGCCCGCCGGGCGGCAAGGCGCTCTTGAAATAAACCTATACTAAGCACGCGTACCGGGTATGTCATCGGTGACTTGCGGTTCGCGAAATTTTTTAACAATAGAAGGCATCTTCTGGGCGGTTTTGCGCAGAAGCGGGCGAAAACAGCGTCCGACTCTCTGCTTCACGCCGTCATCGGCGCCAGCGCCTGATCTGGAAAGCGCACTTTGGGAACAGCGGCTTCATTTGCTGTCGCCGTCATGGTCGCCGGCCCGGCGTCGGCTTCGGAAAGACAGTTTGGGCCATCGCTCGTCCCGCTCGCTCTCGCCTCGCCTTGCCCCTAGCCGGAAGCTCGCCCGCGTCAACCCCTTCTTGCGAAAGTGTCGCGAAACCCATGCGTTTGCCGCCCCTTTCGCCGAAATCCGCATTGTTTTGGATGGTGGAAAACCACTGCCGAAAACGCTTTCGAAAAATGCCGCTTTACGAATGGCGACCGGGGGTTTCGCGGTTTTCCAGCCATGGTGGAAAACAACCCTATACCCCCATCCATGGATTTTTCAGCGTAATAAAACACAACATATTGGGGCAAAATAGCGTATGATGGGGACACCGACTAAGCGACCCGAACGCAACGAGGTCGCAAATTTTCACGAAATTTCCGAACGCGCAGGTCATGCCCTGTGTGGCCTTTTGCGCTCGGATGAAGGTAATCCGCAAGGCGCCCGCCAGGCACCTTGCGCGAGAAGCAAGAAGGGTGTGAGCGGCATGAAGATCATCAAGCGCAGCGGCTCCGAGGCGACGTTCGACATCAACAAGATCGTCAACGCCATCAAGGGTGCCAACGGGGACGTCGTTCCCGAGGAGCGCCTGACCGAAGACCAGATCGCGCTGGCGGCGCATAGCGTCGAGTGGCTTTGCAGCCGCTCGGGCCATACCGTGTCCGTGGAAGAGGTCCAGGACATGGTCGAGAACCAGATCATGGCGCAGGGCCGTTACTCCGTCGCGCGCAAGTACATCATCTATCGCTACAACCAAACGCTCAAGCGCCAGTCCAACACCACCGACGACAAGATCTTGTCGCTCATCGAGTGCAACAACGAGGAAGCCAAGCAGGAGAACTCGAACAAGAACCCCACGGTCAACTCCGTGCAGCGCGACTACATGGCGGGCGAGGTGTCTAAGGACATCACCATGCGCCTGCTCCTGCCGGCCGACGTGGTCGAGGCCCACAACGAGGGCATCATCCACTTCCACGACTCCGACTACTTCGCGCAGCACATGCACAACTGCGACCTGGTCAACCTGGAGGACATGCTGCAAAACGGCACCGTCATCTCCGGCACGCTCATCGAGCGCCCGCACAGCTTCTCCACCGCGTGCAACATCGCCACGCAGATCATCGCCCAGGTGGCCAGCTGCCAGTACGGCGGCCAGTCCATCTCGCTGACGCATCTCGCGCCGTTCGTCGAGGTCAGCCGCCAGAAAATCCGCCGCCAGGTACTGCAGGAGATCAACGCGCTGGGCCTCGAGGCCAATGCCGACCGCATCACCGAGGTCGTCGAGGGCCGTCTGCGCGATGAAATCCGCCGCGGCGTGCAAACCATCCAATACCAGGTGGTCACGCTCATGACCACCAATGGCCAGGCGCCGTTCGTCACCGTATTCATGTACCTCAACGAGGCGCGCAGCGAGGCGGAGAAGCGTGACCTCGCCATGATCATCGAGGAAACGCTCGCCCAGCGCTACGAGGGCGTTAAAAACGAGGAAGGCGTGTGGATCACTCCGGCGTTCCCCAAGCTCATCTACGTGCTTGAGGAAGACAACGTCACCGAGGACAGCCCGTACTTCTACCTCACCAAGATGGCGGCGAAGTGCACGGCCAAGCGCATGGTTCCCGACTACATCTCCGAGAAGAAGATGCGCGAGCTGAAGCTGTCGAAGGGCGAGACCGAGGGCAACGGCGACTGCTACACTTGCATGGGCTGCCGCAGCTTCCTCACCCCCGACCGCTCCGGCAACGGCTACGACAACGTGGCAAACGCCGGCAATTATCAGCCGGGCAAGCCGAAGTACTACGGCCGCTTCAACCAGGGCGTTGTCACCATCAGCCTGCCTGACGTGGCACTTTCCTCGTACGGCGACATGAACAAGTTCTGGCAGATTTTCGACGAGCGTCTCGAGCTGTGCTACAAGGCCCTCATGTGCCGCCATAACCGCTTGAAGGGCACGCTGTCCGACGCGGCGCCCATCCTGTGGCAATACGGTGCGCTCGCACGCCTTGAGAAGGGCGAGCCCATCGACAAGCTGCTCTACGGCGGCTACTCCACCATCAGCCTCGGTTACGCTGGCCTGTACGAGTGCGTCAGGTACATGACGGGCCACAGCCACACCGACGCTGAGGGCACTCCGTTCGCCATGGAGGTCATGCAGCATATGAACGACAAGTGCGCCGAGTGGAAGGCGGCCACGAACATCGACTTCTCGCTGTACGGCACGCCGCTCGAGTCCACCACGTACAAGTTCGCGAAGGCCCTGCAGCGCCGCTTCGGCATCATCCCGGGCATCACGGACAAGGGCTACATCACGAACAGCTACCACGTGCACGTCACCGAGAAGATCGACGCGTTCGACAAGCTGAAGTTCGAAAGCGCCTTCCAGCGCCTTTCCCCTGGTGGGGCCATCAGCTACGTCGAGGTGCCCAACATGCAGGACAACCTCAAGGCCGTCATCCGCGTCATGCAGTACATCTACGACAACATCATGTACGCGGAGCTGAACACGAAGTCGGACTACTGTCAGGAATGCGGCTACGACGGCGAGATCCAGATCGTCGAGGACGACGGTAAGCTCGTGTGGGAATGCCCGAAGTGCGGCAACCGCGACCAGGAGAAGCTCAACGTCGCGCGTCGTACCTGCGGATACATCGGTACCCAGTTCTGGAACCAGGGCCGCACCCAAGAGATCAAGGACCGCGTCCTGCACCTGTAAGCGCAAAGCCGGCCGCTCCATAAACAACTCGCTACACCAGGAAAGCCGCCCACAGGCGGCTTTCCTACGTTTGGGCAAAGGTCCGCTATCCGCTTCCTGTGGCCCCATGCCTTGCGTGTACTCGGCAATCTGCGCGGGCGCGGCCTGAGCGCCGCTGTCGAACCACTAGGTCGCCGTATGCGAAAAAACGCGCTCACTCCCCAGCGCATATCCGGGTCAGCTGTTGCGTCCTTGCTGCAGGGTGCTGCTTGCCATTGGGCGGCTTTTGTTGCTCTGCTTTGGCCGGATTCGAGATTGTCAACGTTGCCGCACGCAGGCTATGGGCGTCCTCAGTCAATGGTGTTTCGATTAGCAAACAATAGCAAACCGCAACGATAAAGGCCGAACCTGCGAGGATTCGTCCTTTTGCCCTTCTATCGTTTTCGCGTTATGCCTGCAGCGCGTCGTTGCGATGCTTGTAGAACACGTGGCACTGCTGGGGCTCCAGCACGCACATCCCGTCTTCGCCGCGGCTTACCACCATGGCTTCCAGAACCTGTCGGGTGCGCTGCTGCCCGGAGTCAGCGGGGTCGTACCCTCCGAACTGCTCCTGAAGGAAAGCGTTCACCAAACGCTCGTGCTCGCTTGCAGGCATGCTGAATCGCACCAGGTCAAGCTCGTTTTCCGGTTCCTTGTTCAGCTCCATCAGAAACGTCACCGTGCTGCCGTCCTCAAAGCGGTACTCGAACGAAGGCTCCAGCCCGCCTCCGCTGTTCAGCTTGGTGATCAGCGGAATCGGGTCCTCGCCGTCTTGCGGCTCGGCGCCGCCCGCCGCCTGCTGATATCGCTCAAGCTGCTCCTGGATGATGTTCCACTCCTCGTCGTCCTCAATGGGGGATAGGTCGATGGACGCGAACTCCGAGCCCTCGGGCACCGTCAGCGTATCCTTGTTGTAGGAGGACGCATACACGTTCGTGAACCCGTCCTCATCGGTGCCGCCATCGGTGTACACGATGTAGCTTTTCCCGAAAAACGGGCTATCGAACATAAGCAGAGCTTCGCACACCAGCACAACGCCGTCCTCGTTTTCCGCCTTGAACCTCAAATCATTGATCTGCGAAGCGTTCTCCGCGCTCATTCGCCGTTCCTTTCGTCATTGTTTAGCGGGATGGCCTACGGGTTTGCGGGCTTACGAGCCACGGCAAACTCTATAGCATCTCATCCTATGCCTATGCCTATGCCTCTATGATCGCCCATATCGGAGCTCCGATGCATTGACGTGATTTTACGAGTCCGGACAATTCGGGGCAAATATCGTAATAGCGTGCATTCAGGTACCGAAAACAAGAAAGGGGACATTTGCGATTACGCAAACATCCCCATGCAGGCATGCGAAGATACCAACTCATGAACGCAATCATGTTGCGAATGCCACTTCGCCAACGAGCCTTCAGCAGGCCCCAAGGCAAACCATGGCGAAAGCATCAACAAACACGTCGGGCAGTCCTTTAGTGGGCAGAAACGGAAGGCGCGTCGTGATAGAACGCCCTTTGCTCCCTGCGCAGTCCGCCCTTGCGACCCGAGATGCGCTTGCAAAAGCCCTTGATCGCGCAGTACAGCGGATACGCCACAAGAGAGAATTCGATAAGGAAATCGGAAGCAAGCGCCAGGGGATTGCCTGCTGTGGCCGTGCCCGCCGCAAAAGGAGCGTCCCAAGCAGAAGCCCCTGCGCTTAAAGCTCCCGCGGGGCATCCGGCAGCTTGCCATAATAGGAAGCTGACGAACATCAGAGCGGTGTACGTACCCATATACCTCACAAGATGAAGCTTCACGCGTCCCATGCCAAACCTCCTCAAACGCCATAAGCCTACGCGGACGACCCGAGCCGAGACCAGTAGACGTGCAAAACGTGCAAACATAGTCAACCGTCGGCGATTGCAGTCATTTGCCATCCTCGCCATCCGCGATTGAACCCGCCTAACCTAAATCGCATACTAGCGACCGAATGTAAAAAGCAGGTATTGCATCAGTAAGGGAGAAGCAGGCCTCAAATCTGTTTACGATACGTCGAAATGCCCGCCTATCCGTTTGAGTTGGAACAGCCGCCTGTCTCGCTCTGCGAATCATGGCCGAAGTATCCCGGCATCTAAGAGCAGTCCCCATCGCCGCAACGCGCCCTCGAGCCCCCTCCGAACCCCATATGTGTGCAGAATGTGAAGA
>NZ_CABQJR010000029.1 GCF_902464545.1 uncultured Senegalimassilia sp. | reverse complement strand
TTGCTGTTCTCGAAAACCTACGGTTTAGCCCTTGACTTCATATAGCTGGTCTCCTTTCATTATGCAAAACCCGCCAACGCGGTGCGGCGGATCCGCGGGCCGGCGGGTTCGCTTGGCGAGGCGCGGCATCGCGGGGGACGGGGGCGGCTGCCGCAGGCGATGAGCGACGGTGAAAACCGTTGCGCTCAGCGGACCGTCGGCGGGGGCGAACCTAGTCGGGGCCGCCTTCCGGCAGCCCCGAGCGATTCCCTATTCCCAGTTCAAAACCAAGTCGATGGCGTCCAGGAACGCCTGCACGTCCTCAGCGGTGGTGTAGCGGCCCATGGAGATGCGCAACGCCCCGTGTGCGGCGTCCGCGTCGATGCCGATGGCGCGCAGCACATGGCTGGGCTCAAGCGAATGCGAGCTGCATGCCGACCCGCCCGAAACGCCGAAGCCGCGCATGTCGAAGCGCAGGATGAGCGTTTCGCTTTCCAGGGCATCGACGAGCACGTGCACGATGTTGGGCAGGTAGTCCTGCGAGCCGGGCTCGACCTGAACCGTGGGACGGACGCCGGGCTTTTCGGCAAGCGCGGCGTAGAGCTTGTCGCGAAGGGCCCCCAGGCGCGCCTGCTCGTCGGCCTGCTTCTCCTGGGCGACCTGGATTGCCGCGGCGAAGCCCGCCGCGCCGCAGACGTTCTGAGTGCCGCTGCGACGGCCGGCCTCCTGGCCGCCTCCGAGCATGAAGGCGTCGAAGGGGGTGCGGCTTTTCACGTACAGCGCGCCGACGCCCTTCGGACCGCCCACCTTGTGAGCGGAAAACGAAGCGGCATCGCAGCCCCAATCAACCACGTTGACGGGCACCTTGCCAAGCGCCTGCGTGGCGTCGGTGTGGAACAGCGCGCCTGCGGCGTGCGCCGTGCGGGCAAGCTCGACCACGGGCTGCACCGAACCGACCTCGGAGTTCGCCGCCATGACGCTGACGAGCACCGTTTCGGGGCGCATAACCTGCTCAAGCGAGGCTACGGTTATGAAGCCGTTGCGATCGGGCTGCACGCGCGTGACCGAGAAGCCCATCTGCTCGAGGCGCTTGGCCGGGGCCAGGACCGCATCGTGCTCGATGGCGCTCACCACCACGTGCGGCTGGGCGCCGCCCGCGCCGCCGAGGCGTCGGGCATGGGCTGCCGCCTGCGCCAGCCCGATGATGGCGGCGTTGTCGGCCTCGGTAGCGCCGCTGGTGAGAACCACCTCGTCGGGACGCGTGGCGCCTAAAGCGCGCGCGATGGCGCGACGAGCATCCTCGAGCGCGGAGAACGCCGCGCGGCCGGGGATGTGCAGGCTGTTGGCGTTGCCGCCGAAGGCGATGTTTGCGCGGCCGGGCACCATGTAAGGCGCCATAGCCTGGGCAGCTTCCTCGCAAAGCGGGGCCGTTGCCGCGTAGTCAAGGTATACGTAGTTTTCCGGGACCTTCGCCACCATGGGACGCCTACGCCTCCTTGGATGCCAGCGCGGCGACGCGCGCCGCCTCTGCAGCCTGCGTGACCTGCGCGATGGCAGCCGCAGGGTCGTCGGCGCCGCACACGGCCGAGCCGCACACGAGCACATCGGCGCCGGCAGCGGCCACGAGCGGGGCGGTTTTCACGCCGATGCCGCCATCGACCTCGATGAGCGGCGCCGCGCCCACCGCGCGAGCGAGCTCGACCGTGCGTGCAACCTTGCGCTCGGAGCCCTCGATGTAGCTTTGGCCGGAGAAGCCCGGTTCAACGGACATAATGAGCACCATGTCGAGCTGCGCCATGACCGGGGCGAGCACCTCGACGGGAGTATGGGGCTTGACCGATGCGGCGGCCTTGGCGCCGGCGGCGTGGATCATCTCGACGGCGCGCTCGAGCTGGTAGCCCGCGGCGGCCTCGGCATGCACGGTGACGATATCGGCACCCGCCTCGAGGAACCACGGCAGCTGCTCAAGCGGATTGGAGATCATGAGATGCACGTCGAGCGGCATGTCGGTGACCTTCTTCAGCTGCTTGACCACGGGCACGCCCATGGTGAGGTTCGGCACGAAATGGCCGTCCATGACATCGACATGGACGTAGCCGGCGCCGCCGGCTTCGATGGCGGCGATGTCGCGCTGGAGGTTCATGAAGTCCGCCGACAGGATGGACGGCGCGATTTTAACCGGTTGGAACACGTTTGGCCCCTTCCCTTCCAAGCTCTTAGGTTATGTGCGTATTCTACCGCACCTGCGCCAAGGCAGCGGCGGCGCGGGCGCGGCGGGCATATAATGCTGACAAGAACGAGGAAAGGGGCTTCATGGACGGCGACCGCCCGACATATTACAGCTACTTCACCCCCGCCGGCCCCATCACCGTGGCGGCGAACGGACGGGCCATCACGCGCATAGCCTTGGGAAAAGCCCCGCTTGCGGGCGTTTGCGCGCCGAGCGAGCTGACGAACAAGGCCGCTACGCAGGTGCAGGAGTATCTGGCCGGCAAGCGCACGTCGTTCTCCCTACCGCTGAGCCCCTGCGGCACACCGTTTCAACAGCAGGTATGGGAAGCGGTGGCCGACATTCCCTACGCGCAAACCGCGACGGCGGCCGATATCGCCTGCCGCATCGGGCATGTCGGCGCGCATCGGGCGGTGGGCGCGGCGGCGCGCGCATGCCCGTTCGCCATCGCGGTACCGCTGCATAGACTGGTCCGCGCCAACGGCCAGCCCTGGGGCGAAGGAAAGCCCGCGCGTGTGCGCGGCGCTTTGCTCAAGCTCGAGCAAAGCCGCTGATTCCGAAGCGACCTGCCGGGACGAAGACGGCGACGAGCTTCGCAGCCGCTTCGGCATCGCGCAGACCGCGAATAGCAAAGAAGCCGCCGGCTTGCAGACACCGATCGGCAGCGGCGACGAAAGGAGATCGCGGACATGTCGAAATTCGTGATGCCCATAACCACGGCGGTATTGCTGTTCCCGCTGATAGCGGCGCTGATCACCGCCCCGTTTCTCATCTACAAGTATCGCAAGGTGGGGAGCGTTCCGTGGCTTCATGCCGCGGCGATGTACTCGTTCGTGTTCTACCTGATGTGCGCATACTTCCTAGTGCTGTTGCCGCTGCCGGCCGATCGCACGGCGGTGGTCGCGTACGCTCAGACGCCGCAGCTTGTCCCATTCCAGTTCGTGCGCTCGTTTCTGGCCGAAACCACCGCACGCCTCGACGATCCCTCCACCTGGCTCGCCGCCATCTGCGACCCGTATATGTACGAGGCGTTTTTCAATGTGCTGCTGCTAGTGCCGCTCGGCGCGTACCTGCGCTACTACTTCCACCGACCTTGGTGGCAGACGCTCCTGATAGGCTTTTGCGTGACGCTGTCGTTCGAGACGACGCAGCTCACCGGCATCTGGGGCATCTACGAGCACCCGTATAGGCTCTTCGACGTGGACGATTTGATGACGAACACGCTGGGATGCATGGTCGGGTTCTGGCTTGCCGGGCCGGTCATGCGCGTGTTACCCGATGTCCGCGTTGCCGCACGGCAGGCCGCCGAGCGCGGAACGACCGCATCCGCCACGCGGCGCGCGCTGACGTTCGGACTCGACCTTGCGCTTTCGCAAGCGCTTGCCGGGTGCGGCTATTTCGCCGTGCACGCTGTGAACGGAAGCCGGCTGCTTGCAGGCTTCGGTATCGAGCACGCCACGTTCTGGACATGCGAATGCGCGGCCATCGCCGCGGTGTTCGCCTTGTTCCCCGTGATCGCGCGCGGACAGACGCCCGCGCAAAAGCTGCTGCGCCTGCGCATCGTTCGACCCGATGCCGCGCCGGCATCCGGCGGGCAGATCGTCTGCCGTTACGCCACCTTGTTCGCCATCGTGCTACTGCCCGCATGGGCGTTCGGGCTGGTCGCAGGCGTAGACGATATCCCTACCACCCCCGCCGAGCTGCGCGCGCTCGCGTCGCTGTGCGTGCATGATAAGACGGCCTTGACCCTTATATGGTGCGCTGGCGTGCTCGCATGGGCAGCCACGCTCGCCGTGCGCGCATGGCGGGCCTGGCGCGGGCGGGCGCCATTCATCATGCTCAACGGCCTTATCAGCGATACCCGCATCATGACCGAGGATGGCATCAAGCAGATTCGCGAGCGCACGCACGTGCTTGATGTGGGCAAGGTTGCCGAATTGGAGCAGCGCATCGCGGCTGGCGGAACTTCGCTTGGCGCATTGATGGAGCGCGCCGGATGCGCCATAGCCGACCAAATGCGATCGTGGGTTCCCGACCCAGCGCCGATCTTGATCTTAACGGGAAGCGGGAACAACGGCGGCGACGGCTGGGTATGCGGACGTGCGCTCGCGCAAGCCGGATGGCCCGTTGCGCTTGCGTGCCCGCGACCGCCCGAGCAGCTTTCCGCCGAGCCTGCGCGAACGGCTGCGCTCGAAGCGGTTACCGCCGCCGAAGCGCACGGATGGCCGCTTTCCGTGCTGGTCGCGCCGACGCCGGAAGAGCTGTCCCGCGAGTTCGATCGCGCCAGCGGCGTGGTCGACGCCATCCTTGGGACGGGCTTCTCCGGTATGCAGGTGCGCGAACCGTACGCAACCTGGATGCAGCTTGCGAACCGCCGGCGATTCCACGGCAAGCTCGCCCGCAAGCGGATAGGCGGCGCGCGGCATCCGCAGGCCGGCAAGCGCACGCCGGCTCATGCGAGGGCGGCGGGCAAGGCGAAGGACGCGCCGTTCACCATAGCGGCCGATGTCCCCTCCGGCGTTTCGGCGCAAACCGGCGATGCCGCCCTGCCCCGCATCTATGCCGATGAAACCGTCACCATGATCGTGTACAAGCCAGGCCTGCTTACCCGCAAGGCCGCCCCCATGACCGGCGCTGTGCGGCTTGCGCCCCTCGTTGATGACGTCGAGCGCTACCTTGACGCAATGATGTAATCGGGGCGCGCGCCACGTGGCAGGGCGCGCGAAGCCGATCCCCCCTGACGGTAATGCGAGCCGATGCTTCGGTGCACTTGCCTAGCAGTCTCTCCTCTTCGCTTGCTACGCGCCCTGAACGCTACTCCTCGCCGTGCATTTCCCGCAGGAACTTCGCCACGGGGCCGAACAGGTTGTCCTTTTCCGTAAGACGGAAATACTTCAAGGGCAGCTGCAGCTTGCGCTTGTCCGACAGATAGCGGCCGCCGGCACGGCGCAAGGGCACCATCTTGTCGCGGGGGATGTCGATGGGTTCCACCACCAACTTGCCGGCAACCACCGACACCGTTTTGATGTGGTGCTCGTTGGCGAACGCCTTGATGCGCGCCTTCTCGAACAGGTTCTGCGCCTCCTGAGGCATATCGGAACGCTTGCCCGCCAAGTCGTTGTAGATGTCCTCCACGGCGCCGACGGTTGCAGCGCTTGCGATCTTGCGATACCACAGCACCCGCTCGTCGGCTTCGGGCACATATTCCTCGGACAGATACGTGCGGCCCGGCAGGTTCACGGTGATGTCGGACAGCGCCGGCGGCAGCCCCTCGGCGGCCTTCAAGTCACCCTCGCGCGTGGCGCTCACGGCCGCGCCGAGCATCTGCGCGAACAGATCGAAACCCACCGCGGACATGTTGCCGGACTGCTCAGCGCCCATAAGGCTGCCAGCACCGCGGATCTCAAGGTCGCGCATGGCGATGCGCATGCCGCTTCCCAAGTCCGTGTGCTCGTCCAGCGCCGTCAGACGCGCCTGCGCCTCCTCGGTGAGGTTAACGTGCTCGGGGAACATGAAGAACGCGTACGCCTGAGTGGAGCCGCGGCCCACGCGCCCCTTCAGCTGATACATCTGAGCCAGGCCCAAACGCTGCGAATCCTCGATGATGAGCGTGTTCGTGTGCGGGTTGTCGATGCCGGATTCGATGATGGTGGTTGCCACCAGCACATCGAGCTGTCCGGCGGAAAACTCCTCCATCACCTTCTCCAGCGAGTCCTTGTCCATCTGCCCGTGTGCCACGCCCACGCGCGCCTCCCCGGCTGCGGCCTGCACGCGCCTCACCGCTTCCTCGATGGACCGGACGCGGTTGGAAACGTAGTACACCTGCCCGCCTCGGGCAAGCTCGCGCCTGATGGCGGCGCTGACCACGTCGGGATCCCACTCGCCGACGTGAACCTCGACGGGGCGTCGATCGTCGGGCGGCGTGAGGATGAGGCTCATGTCTCGCACGCCCGACAGCGACATCTGCATGGTGCGCGGGATCGGCGTTGCCGAAAGCGTGAGCACATCGATGCTCTCGCGAAGGTTCTTCATCTGTTCCTTGTGGCCCACACCGAAGCGCTGCTCCTCGTCGATGATCACCAAGCCCAGGTCATGGGGGTTCACATCGCGCGACAGCAGGCGATGCGTGCCTACAAGCACATCCACGCTACCGTCCGCGAAACCCTTGAGCGCCGCAGCCTGCTGCTGCGGCGTGCGGAAGCGGCTGAGCACCTCGACGGTCACGCCGAACGGCTCGAAGCGGTCCTTGAAGTTCGTGAAATGCTGCTGCGCCAAGATGGTGGTCGGGCACAGCACCATGACCTGCTTCTTATCCTGCGTGGCGGCGAAGGCGGCTCGCAGCGCCACCTCGGTTTTCCCGAAGCCGACGTCGCCGCACACCAGACGATCCATGGGCTTGGCGCTGCGCATGTCGGCCTTGACATCGGCGATGGCGGCCAGCTGATCGGGGGTTTCCCGATACGGGAACGCCTCCTCCATCTCGATCTGCGCCGGCGTGTCGGGTCCGAAGGAATAGCCTTGCGCGCTGGCGCGGCGTGCGTACACGTCAACCAGGTCGAACGCGAGCTTTTTGGTAGCCGCACTCGCCTTCTTCATGGCGCGCGACCAGTCGGCCGTGTTCAGGCGGGTGCATCGCGGCGTGGAGCCCTCGGGGCCGACGTAGCGCGTGACGCGGTCGAGCTGCTCGACCGGCACGAACAGCTTGTCGCCTTCGGCGTATTCCAACAGCAGGTAATCGCGTGCCGTGCCGTCGATCTCGCGACGCACCAGCTCCTTGAAGTGCGCGATGCCGTGCTGCGCGTGCACAACGTAATCGCCCGGCTTATACGGGAACGTGATCTCAGTGATGTCGATATGGCGGCTAGGACGCGCGGTGGAGGCCCCTTGGGTATCGGACACGCTGACCATGCCCAGCTTCGCCTTCGGGATGATCATTCCCAACGGGATGTCCACGTCGACGACGTTGACGACCCCGCGGCGCAGGCGGCGCTTCTTCTGCCCGTCGGTGTCATCCGGGTTTTCCTCGGCATCAAGCCATTCTTGAATGGGAAGGCCGTGATCGACGAAGGCGAGCATCATATCGGCACGGCTTCGGCGGTTCGGAGCGCTGAATACCACCGTGTAGCCATCATCGACGAGCGTGCGCAGACGGCCGAACAGCTTATCGGGATGGCCCGCCGCCTCGACGCGCTTCACCGGCAGTTCGACATCCACGTTGCCGCCCACGCGCATGATGGATACGTACGTTGCACGCTGGCACTCGCCGAAACTGACCTGCGGAGCCGGGCAGAACAGCCCCTCAAGGGCGATGTTGGTGCCTTTGGCCTTCGCTTCCAATTCCTCGCTGGCGTGCATCATGTCATCGAACAGGCTTCGCGGCTCGATAAGCACCGAAAGCCCATCGCGGCGCAGATAAGCACCCAACGTGACCGGCTTGTCATAGAGATACGGCAGCAGCACGTCGCTTCCCTCGAAGCGCAAACCGCCCTCGGCGTTTTCCAGATGCTCGGAAACGCTGCGAAGCGCGGGGTTGGTTCCCGCCAGCGCCGCAAGCTTCTTGCGTGCGCGCGCCAAACCCGATTTGCTACAAGAGAACTCGACGACGGGATAGATTTCCACGCTTTGCAAGCTGGAGATGGTCTGGCCCGTTGATGGAACGATGCGGCGGATCTCATCCAGCTCGTCGCCGAAGAAGTCAAGGCGAACGGGATAGCTCAGGTTGCCCGGATACACATCCACGGTGCCGCCGCGCGTGCAGAACGTGCCAGGGCCATCAAGCTCGCCGGTATTGGAGAACCCGCGCGATTCCAGAGCATGGATAAGACCGTCGAAATCCTGGGTGCCCGCAGTCTGAGCGCCCGGCATGTCCGCCAGCTCCTGGCCGCAGACGAAAGACAGCGGCGTCGATGCGTTGGCATTGACCGGCGGCAAGGTGCGCAGCAACGCCCGCGCGCTTGCGACAACGACCACCTGCCGTCCGGTCTGCAGCGCATGCGCCGCCTCCATACGCCGAGCAACGGTGGCAAGATCCGCGTGCTTCTTGTCGAACGGCAGATCGGCGCGCTCAGGGAAGCGCAGCACCTTGTCCTCACCCAGATAGGCCGACAAGCTGCGAGCAAATGACACCGCCGCATCCTCGCCCGCCACCACCGCAAGCGTGGACTGCGGCTTATGCGAGAAGCGCGCGGCGACCATGAACGGGCGCGCGCTGTTCGCGATGCCCAACGTGCCATCGTTTCCGGCATCGAGATTGGACCAAAACCCATCCAAGCATTCCGAGCGCTCGAGCGCGAAGCGCAGAGAATCGATAAGCATATGCTGCATTCCCCCATCACCATCGGCCAACCCGGATGCCGCCATGCGCGTCCGGGCCTGCTTGCGCAGTTTTCCTTCGATGAAGCTGCGCGTTTTTCAAGGTAAAAAGTGTATCACGCACCTTCTTCATCGCTCGAGACGCCAAGCCCAAGCCACACGTAAACAGCAACATCTGTTCGTGTTCCGAACCTTTGCGGCAGCCTCCCATCAGAACGAACAAAGCCGTTATACGGAGCCGAAGGAGCCGACCATACAACCACGCCAAACGCTCGAGCAGGCAGGTTTGCTATCAGAAGGAGAATGCATCGTGAATTTTTGTTTCATCTGGTTTTATTCGGTCTTTCCTATGGTCATCCTGGTTTCTTCGGTTCTATTTATATGTCCAGATAACATAACGATTTTGCAGTGTAAAAGCTGCGTACAACATCATTCGATATACTGCTGTTGAAACGACCCGGAATCGGAAGGATCGCCCATGCCGCGCGAATTGATAAAGGATAAAAGGGAACGCGCGATAGCCATCGCCCAGAGAATGGACGAGCACTTTCCAGCCGCCGAATGTGCGCTGCATTATTGGGGCGACCCCTTCAAACTAACTATTGCGGTGTTGCTGTCGGCGCAAACAACCGACAAAGGAGTTAACAAGGTCACGCCAGCATTATGGGAACGCTATCCAACGCCGCAAGCACTTGCCAACGCCAATGTGAACGAAGTAGAGGAGATCATCCGCACCATCGGCTTCCACCATGCGAAAGCCGCGAATTGCGTCAAATGCGCTCGAATGGTGATCAGCGACTTCGGCGGAGAAATCCCGCAAGATATGGCGTCGATCCAAAAACTTCCGGGCGTGGGACGCAAAACCGCCAACGTGGTGCTCAATGAAGCCTTCGGCATTGTAGAAGGCATTGCAGTCGATACGCACGTGTTCCGTATCGCGCACAAGCTGAAGCTGGTAGGACCCTCAGCGGATACGCCCCAGAAGACCGAGGATGCGCTCCTAAAACTTTATCCGAGGCAGTATTGGGGACCGATTAATCACCAGTGGGTGCTGTTCGGTCGCCAAACATGCATTGCACGTCGCCCGAAATGCGAAGAGTGCTTTTTGAGCGATCTTTGCCCGTCCGCCGGAAAAAAGTAATGGACGAAACACCGTCATACAAAGCAACAACCGGAAAGCTCGAATTCGCCAACAACGAGCGAAGAGGCTCAGCACACACCACCAAGTTGACCGTAGGATACCCCATCCAGGGTTTTTGTCCACCGAATCCGAGAGCATATTGACCGCGGATCCCAAGAAAACTAGGGATTGCCTAACATCACACACGAAGTTGATATCAAATGCTCCACACCGTGACCTGGTATAATGATGAATGTTGGATAGCAATCAGCACCAACCGAGCAGTCCTTCACCAGCATGTTTCGCGGTGCGCCTGCCGCCATTGCAATGCATCAAGGAGGATTCATGGCTAACGTAGGCGATATCGTCGTTTTCAAACATCACGTCTGCACTATCGCGCAGAAGCGCGAACGGTATTTCGACAACAAGGATTACTGGGAACTTCATGCCGTGTTCGAACGATCGCTTAAGCTGTTCGTGGCATGCGACGCCGCAAAACCGCCTATCATGCGTCCTGTCATGCAGAAACAAGAGGCTCTCGACCTCATCGACTCTATAGCCGATGCAAAGTCCGCCAGCCTGGACGATGAGCTAGCCAAAACAGCAAACGCCTCTTCGCTCCAACAACGCCAAATGAAGGAAATCTACGAACATTACCTAAAAACGCTGTCCCCTAAAGACCTGATACCGATTATCAAAACCTGCCACGAACGCACCATCACGCGCAAGGAAGCCGGACATCAGGCCACATCGGTCGATAAAAAGTACCTTGATTTGGCCGAAGGCCTTTTATGTGATGAGCTCTCGATTTCGCTTGAGATACCGCGCGATACGGTGAAAAGCTATTTTGTCGAGCGCATTAAACAAGCGGAGCTCAAATCCCATTCCAAAGCTTTAAACCTACGCAACAACTGACGCAGGACGATGAGAAGCTATGCTGGGCGCTTCAGCGAAGCGCCCAGCTTGCTATCGGAGCACAAGTCACTTTGCGGAAAGAGGGAACCCCAATCGTGCTAGTTCACCCACCACGACGTCTACCAGCAGCGGCAACGCGTCGTGCACAGGCTTCGTAAGACCCTCGGTTGCTTCAGCAGGAGAAGCGTTTTCCACCTGCATACCCAGACACAGCCCCTCGGCTTGATATCCCAGCAACGCTGCAGAATCGAACAGATCGATAAGCTTCAGGTCATGCAAGCTTGCCGTGATGCCGACATGGCGCGCCATCGCATCGGGCGCATAACGAAGCACCGTGCCGGCAGGCTGACCGGAATCATCAACTGCATCGACGGTCAGGATCACGTCGAATTCTCGCACACGATCGATCATGGCTAGAGACAAGCAACCAAGGTCCAACAGCTCAACATTATCCGGGATGTCATACGACGCCATAAGCTCGTCATAAACGGCAGGCCCGACGCCATCGTCAAGCATCAATCGATTGCCAACGCAAAGGACCGCCACACGCTGCGGGCGCAGTTCCTCAGGAACAGCCACATTGCTGGCGACGTACTCGCGCAAACCCCAGCTATTCTCTTCGCAAGCCATGCTTTAACCCTCCATACCCGGACGGATCATCAGGTTATACCACGTGGCGAAGCCGAGCATCGCAAGCCCGATCACAATGCATACCACCGCCCAAATACGTTCCCGACGCACGTACGTTTCCTCGGAAACACCGCGAGCTACCGCACGATGCGCCGCAAAAGGCTGGCTCAGCCGGGAAAACAAAAACGTGACGGCAACCAACACAACACCGATAATCGCAGCAAACGCAATCGCAAGCGGCGTGCGTTCCGAGTACGCAGCATAAAACAAATTATCGGCAACCAGCCACAAAGGATAGAACAAGATGGTAGCCCAGAAGCCATGAGCCGGACCCCAAATGGGGGGCAAGAACAGCGCTCCGATGTTCCAACGGGGAATACCTTCAAGGAACTTCTCTTCGCAAGCAATCTGCTCTTTGGTTAGCTCAGCCATACATAACCAATCTATCAGGGGATATGACACAGTTTTATGGAATAGGATAATTGTAATCGCAATACAGCGAGACGCTGTCGCCAGGCCAAAATCGCCTATAGGATTCCACGCACTGCATCATATTCATCGCAGATGAAGCATAGAACGGTGCAGCTGCGGTCCAAATTATCAACCATTCATATCGACCAATAATGCAGCCATCTTCGACGAGCGTGAACAAGTCCGAGCCTCTACCGTCTCCCAAATAACGCAAGCCACTGTTTTCGCCATAGACCCCACAACTCCCCGATTCCCATATGCATCCAAGACGCAAAAAGGCCCGACCACCGAAGTGGTCGGGCCTTCAAATCACATACAACCGCGCACAGGGTGAAAACTAGTGCTGCTTGCCGTGACCCAGATCATCCTCGCCGATGATGTTGTGGATGTCGGGATCATAGACCAGGCCGCCATGCTCCTTATGGAAGAACATGAGCAGCGTAGGAGCGATGCCCTCCACATTGGCCAGATAGATGTGGATGAACATGAAGCAGATGAACACGAACATCATGAAGTAGTGGATGATGCGCATGCTCATGATGCCGCCCACCAGGGACGTGCCCGCCGCGAAGAACGGGATCTCGGAGGTGGGAACCCACAGAGCCAGGCCCGTGTAGAACATCAGGATGATGAGCACGGGAATGAACAGGTAGCTAATCTTCTGCGGAACGCCCAGCTTAGCGGACAGCGGGTGATCCTTCTTGAAGAACAGGTAGTACTTGATCCACTGCGGACCCTGATGCAGGTTGTCCTTCTGCGGAAGCCACGTCTTGTAGTCGGTAACCTGTTTACGGGTACCGCCGGTCGGCGAGGACTTCACGATAAAGGCCATGATCAAACGGCAGATGCAGTTGATGAAGAGCACGAAGCCGAAGAACACGTGCAAACCACGGGCCATGGACTCAAAACCCCAGAAGAAGGGGTAATGAATGTAGAAGCCGGTGAAAATCAGGATAACCATGGCAATGAGGTTGATCCAGTGCGTGATCACGAACGGCATCGGATGTGCCTCGCGGTAATGTGCCAAATGCGCCATGCTACTTCACCCCCCAAGGGCTCGTGACGGTTTCGAAACGCTTGCCCGTGGCAGGCTCGGAGATATGGACCGAGCAGGCCGTGCAGGGGTCGAAGGAGTGCACCGTGCGCAGCGCATTGATGGGCTTCTCGATATCGCCCACCGGCACGCCGATCAGAGCCTCCTCGAGCGGACCATGCTGGCCCTTCTCGTTCTTCGGAGCCAGGTTCCACGTGGACGGGATGATGATCTGATAACCCTGGATCTTACCGTCCTTGACCGACTCGCTGTGGTAAAGGGCGCCACGCGGGGCCTCCCAGAAGCCGGAGCCTTCGCCAGTGGTGGTCTCAGGAGCGCGGAAGTACTCGGAGTCGCCGGACTTCACGGCCTCGATCAGCTCATCGACCCACTCCTTCATGCACGTGGCAATGTAGAGCGTTTCAATCTGGCGGATGGCGGTACGGCCGAGCGTGGACTGAGCCACGGACAGGTCGCCCTCATGGCCAAGCGCCTTGAGGAACGCATCAACATGCTCCTTGATGAAGGGCACGTTGCGCTTGTAAGCGGCCAGGACACGGGACAGGCTGGTAGCCTCCATGGAGTTGCCGTTGTACGTCGGGCACTTCACCCACGTGTAGCGGTCGTTCACGTTGTAGTCGGTGTACTGGGGCTCGGTGGTGAAGTTCGGAGCCTGATAGGTCTCGGAACCCTTGTACCAGGAACGGCCGACCCACTCGGCGATGGCCTTCTCGTCGGGCTCGGAGAGGTTGAGGTTCTCATCAAGCACGCCGGAGGGCAGGTAGCGGTTGGACATCTTGAAGTCCTCGCGCTCGAAGACGCCCCAAGCGATGTAGCGACCCGGGCCCTTGCCGTACTCGAACGCATCGGCGTAGTACGGGGCGATAGCCAGCACGTCGGGGATCATGGTCGCCTCGACCCAGTTGTACAGCTCGTCAACCAGCAGCTTCAGATCGTCGAGCTTCTGGTCGGTGGGCACGAAGGCCGTGCCGCCCGGACGCAGAGTCATGACATGCGGCATCTTGCCGCCCAGCAGGGCGCTGATCTGAGAAGCCTTGGCCTGCATGCCCAGAGCCTCCAGGTAGTGGGCCGTGCAGATGAGGTCGAGCTCGGGCGGCAGCTTGAAGCCGGTGCCGTCCTCGGCATCGAACCAGTTGCCGCTGAAGATGGACAGCTGGCCGTTCTCGGCGAACTGGGACAGATGCTCCTTCAGGGCCACGAAATCGCTGTTCATGGAAGTACCGGCAGCACGAGCCAGGTCCATGGCGTCGGCCGGGTCGGCCTTCAGCGCGTTCAGCGGATTGACGTAGTCAAGGCCGGCCAGGTTGTAGAACCACAGGATGTGGCTGTGCAGGAACTGGGCACCCTCGAGGATGTTACGGATGATGCGGGCGTTGTTGGAGATGGTGATGCCGTAAGCCTTCTCAGCCGCGATGGAGCTGGCATGGGCGTGCGACACGGGGCAAACGCCGCAGATGCGCTGCACGATCTGGGCAGCGTCCTCGGGCGTGCGGTTCTCAACGACCAGCTCGATGCCGCGGAAGCAGCCACCGGATACCCAGGCGTCGGATACCTTGCCGTTCTCGACTTCCATCTCAACGCGCAGATGGCCCTCGATACGGGTTACGGGATCGATTACGGAACGCGTCATGGCTTACCTCCCTTCCTTGGTTGCATTGGGGTCGTCGTGACCGGTGTCTTCCTTGTACATCTTCTGGCGATCGGCCTCGGACACCTCGTAGGTACCCACGGACTTCTCGGGGTGCTTGGCATCCCAAGCGCGCTTCTTCTCGAAGTCCGCGCCGCCGTCCATGCGGCCGGTGGCCTTCATACCGAAGCCGTGCACCACGAGCGCTGCGGCCAGAAGGCCGGTCACGCCCACGGCGATGGTGGTGGGCTGCACATCCCAGTCGCCGATATGCAGGCTGCGGTGACGCTTCAGGAACGGGGTGTTGACCTCGACCCAGTTCTGACCCGGGTCGTTGGGGTTGGCCTCGCAGCAGCCGATGCACGGGGCGCCGGCCTGGACGCACCAGCTGCGACGGTCGTTCCACATGACCACGCCGCAATTGGACTTGGTCTGGGGACCGCGGCAGCCGAGCGGGTACAGGCAGTAGCCCTTCTTCTCCTCTTCGGAGCCGAATTCGTAAACGAACTCGCCGTTCTCGAAGTGACCGCGACGCTCGCAGTTGTCATGGATGGTCTGGTTGAAGATGCCGGCCGGCTTGCCCTCGGAGTTGAGGTCCAGATCGGCGGGCTTGAGCTTCATGAGCACGACGTCGACGAGCACGCTGGTGAGCCACTCGGGGTTGGCCGGGCAGCCGGCGACGTTGACGACGGGCACGTTGATGCCGGCCTTCTTAAGGTACTGCTGCACGCCCATGGCATCGGTGACGTTGGGCTTTGCGCCCATCCAACCGCCGTTGACGGCGCAGGAACCCAGCGCGACCACGGCGTTGGCGTTCTTTGCGGCCTCGATCAGGTGCTCGGTGCCGGGCTTGCCGGCAACGCGCAGGGCGTTGCCGCCCCACTTCTCCTGAATCGCGCCTTCGTAGATGAGGATGTAGTCGCCGGCCTCGATAGTCTGCTCCTTAGCTTCCTCCATGGAGTAGCCCGCTGCAGCGGACAACGTCTCGGAGTAGTTCAGGGAGATCATGTCCAACACCACCTCTGCGGCGTTGGGCGTCTGAGCCTGGGCGAACGACTCGGTGCAGCCGGTGCAGGATGCGCCTTCGACCCAGATGACCGGGTAGAGGTTACCCTTCGTGGCGCCGATGACGGACGTCTCGAGAGCCTGGGCGACCTGCGGGACCGTCAACTGGGACAGCCCGGCGGCAGCGGCCACGGTACCGCACAACTTCATGAAGTCGCGACGGGTGACCCCCCTGGCCTCAAGCATGTTCGCGAACGCGGACATTGCGGCCTCTCCTTCCATACGCACACCTCCTTACAGGTGTATCTCGTCTGGCCTGTTTGCAGGCCCTTTTGCATATGGAGCGAAGATACGCGATGGGCGCGCGGCCCGATGCTCGGCCATGCCGGCGATGGGGCTTGCAGCCTGGATGGCGCCGCACGCAACGCGACGGAAGGCGCGGGGCTTGCAGAACCCGGGCCTTCCGTCGTGAAACGCGCACGCGCGCCTTCGCCGATTGGGGATGAAATCGCAGACTTCCATCCCCAGTCGTCTCCACTCCTGTTGGTTATGTTATCACTCGCGCATTTTTATACAGAACCGTTATCATATCTTCGCAAGATAAATGAATAAATCTGCATGAAGGAGCTTCGCATGATCGCTGAACCCCCATCCGCATTCGCCTACCTGGGCCCCGCCGGAACCTATCACGACGAGGCTGCGCGCGCATTCGCCAAACGTTTGGGCATAGACGATCCGCAGCTTATCGAGTGCCCCTCGCTGTCCGAGGTGTTCGACTGCGTGGACCGCGGAAAATGCGAGTACGGCGTGGTGGCTACGGAAAACGCACTCGAAGGGCCCGTGACGGCCACGCTCGACAACTTCGCGTTCCGCTCGAGCGCCACCATCTTGGGCGAGCATGTGCTCGACATCCATCATTGCCTGATCATGCACCCCGAGGCCACCTTGGACGACGTGAAGACGGTGGCAAGCCACCCGCAGGGCCTGGCGCAGTGCCGCCGCTACCTTAACGAGAACCTGCACGGCATCCCTACCGTGACCGTGGCATCCACCGCCGACAGCGCTCGCCGCGCGGCTGCCGATAAGTCGGTCGCCGGCATCGGCAACGCCTTCGCCGCGCAGCTCTACGGCGCGCACGTGGCCGAGAAGGGCATCGAGGACCACTTCGGCAACCAGACGTCGTTCGCGCTTATCGGCCGTCAGGGCCATGTCCCAGTGCTGACGGGCAGCAAGTTCAAGACGTCGCTGGCGCTGTTCCTGCAGACGGACCGCCCCGGCGCGCTGCTCATGATCTTGTCCGAGTTCGCCTACGCCGGCATCAACCTGGTCAAGATCCAAAGCCGCCCGACCAAGCAGGCGCTCGGCGACTACATGTTCTTCGTGGACATCGAGGGCTCCACGCAGGACCTTGAGGTGCAAACCGCCCTGAACTGCCTGCGCTTGAAGCTGCGCGAGGTGAAGGTGCTGGGAAGCTACCCGGTGGAATAGCGCGCCAAGAGCGCCGCGCGAACAGGTAGACGGGGCCGCGCTTGGCGCATTTGCCGGTAAATACGCAGACGGCGAACTTGAGCCGCCCCCTTTCCTGAACGAGAATCAGGCGATTGCATACACTTATATATATGCAGCGAACGAAAGCGGCCGCTCCTTGGAGCGGCCGCTTCGCCGTTTAGAAGGCGATGACCCCTAGATGCTCGAGCAGCGTTTTCACGCCGATGAGGATGAGCACCGCACCACCCGCGATGGTCGCGGGCTTCTCGAAGCGTGCGCCGAAGAAATGACCGACGGCAACGCCCACGAAGCTGAGCACGAAGGTGACCACACCGATAATTGTCACGCTCGGCACGATGGCCACCTGCAGAAACGCGAAGGTGATGCCCACGGCAAGCGCGTCGATGCTGGTGGCTATGGCCAGCATGAGCAGCTCCTTGAGGTCGAGCTTGGCGTCTTTCGCTTCCCCGTCTTCCCCGTCTTCCTCGTGGAATGCATCCCATAGCATCTTGCCGCCCACAAATGCCAGCAGCGCAAACGCGATCCAGTGGTCAATGGGAGCGATAAGGTCGGCAAGCTGACTGCCTAGCGCCCAGCCGATAAGGGGCATGAGCGCCTGGAATCCGCCGAAGAACAGCGAGATGACCGCCGCCTGCCTGATGTTCAGACGGCTCATGCCCAAGCCCTTGCAAACGGAAACGGCGAAGGCGTCCATGGAAAGCCCCACGCCGATCAAGAACAACTCAACGAACCCCACGATGACCCTCTCATCTTGAACCATACCCTTATCGGGCGCGTGAACCCGCGCCCCCGAACGGACACATAATCCTACGTCCCCGAACTGTCACAATCCGGGCAGTTCGGGGACGTAGGATTATGTGTCCGGAATTTGCGGGCCGCTATTCCTTATGGGAACAGGCAGCCGTCCTCCTTGCGGAAGAAGCCTTCCCGTTCCAGGTCGGCGCAGATGCCGGCGAACAGCTGCGGATCGACCGCTTCCCGCCCGGCAGAGCGCTCCTCGGCGTCCAAGCGCGCCGCCGCCTGCTCGACGGCGATGCCCGGGCAGGCCAGCACGATGCGAACCAGGCACGCGCGCTTCTGCCGGCGCGACCCCTCGAACGCCGACTGACGCGTGTAATGCGCGCTTCGCCGCGAAGCGTTGCCCACCTGCGACTTCAGGTCCGCTCCCACATCCAACAACGCGTAATACCACTGCCGAACCTGGCCCGCTTCGGGACAGCATGCTGCCACCAGCGGCTGAAGCTGCTTGTCGGACACCGCATCGCAATCGGGGAACAGCGTGTGGATGAACACCGTGCGCACGTTCGTCTCGATGTAGATCGCGGGAAGGTTGCGGGCGAAGGCGGTGACCCCGGCCGCCGTTGCCGGCCCGATACCCGGCAGCTCCCGAAGCTGCTCCACCGTTTCAGGCAGGCGACCGCCGAAGCGCTGAGAGCATTCCTCGGCCGCGCGCTTGAGCGCCAAGGCGCGGCGGTTATAGCCGAGTCCCTGCCATTCGGCCAGCACATCGGCCGGTGCGGCGGAAGCCAACGCATCAGGGGAAGGAAACATGCCCATCCAGCGCTCCCAGCGCCCCAGCACGCGCTTGACCTGCGTTTGCTGGAGCATGACCTCACTCACGAGCACGCCGTAGGCATCGTCGATGCCGCGCCAGGGCAAGTCACGGTACAGCCGCCGCCCCTCGGAGAGCACATAGCGGCAAAACTCGTCCTGAGACATGGCGGCGCCCGCGGGCCAAACCGCGGACGCCGCAAGATCGGCTATGCTTTTGCGCGCCACGCCTACGACTGCGCTTCCCCGATAGCAGGCTGCGCGCCGCAACCACCGCAGGAATCCACCGGGCACGACATGCGCGCCGTGGGAGGCGCCGAATCGATGGCCTTCCTGATGACGGGGTGTCGCCCGCCCTGCTCCATGAGCTCCTTGAGCGTGATGGAATCGAAGTAGCTGTTCAGCAGGCTGTCCGCGCCCATCCACAACTTGTTGTACGAGCACCCTCCGCGACGCTTGCAATACTCGGCGTCCACCGCGCACAGCGAGACGCTGACCGGACCCTGCACCGCCTCGAGCACCTCGAGCAGCGTGATCTGAGCCGGGTCGCAGTCGAGCGCAAGGCCGCCGCGCGCACCGCGCACCGTCTTGATAAGCCCGCCTTTCACCAGGTCGTGCTGGATGCTGCGCGCAAACGCGTACGGGATGTCCTCCTGCTCGGAGATGTCGGCGACCGACACATACGAGTCGCCGCTTTCGTATGCGGCCTCCAAAATGCGAAGCGCGTAATCGCAACGTCGCGTGATATCCATTACTGCCCGTCCCCCTTCAACAGGTCGTCCAAATGGTCGAGCTCCCTCCTAAAGTCATCGACCACCGCTTGCTCGAGCGCCTTGTACTCCGGCGAATCGAGCGGCTGGTATGCAGCCAGCTTATCGAACAGGTTGTCCGTAGTCACCGGGATGTAGCGTCGCTTGGTGAGGCTGTCCTTGTACGCTTCCTCGATGGCCTCGCGTGCCGCCATATGCATATCGAAACGCGGCATACCCTGCGAGAACCTGACCAGTTGATCGCGGTCGACGCCGCGCACGGACGGGTGCTCGCGAGCGATCTCCATCCAAATGTCGGCGCGCTCCTTCTCGGTGGGATAGTCGATATCCACCGCCGAGACCGGCCCCAGCAGGTCGAAGAAATACGGATCCACGTCGTTGCCGAGCGCCGAGGTGCACAGCACGAACACGTCCGGATCGTCGGCCGAGGAGTGGATGAGGTTGACCGCCTCGCGCGCACCTCGCGACAGCGCGGACATGATCATCCCGCCGATATCCTCAGGCTGGTCGAACGCCGGAGCCGCCCACAGGTCGATATCCTCGATGACGAGCACCGCCGGCTCCTCGAAGGCGTTGCGCGCCTGATTAAGCTTGGGCTGGCGGTCGGCCTGCGCCATGACGCACAGCACGGGCATGCCCTGCATGTTCTCCTCCATGCGCATACGCAGCACCGGAAGCCCCAGCTCGCCGCACGTGGCCATCATGAACTGGTTGGCATCCTCGCGCGCTGGGCTGCGGATGAGCAGCGCGTCGCACGCAGGCATGCGATCAAGCCCATGGCGCACGTTGAGCTGGCGCACCAGCTGCTGGAACTCAGGGTCTTTCTGCATGCCGAGGCCAAGCGCGCGCACCGAGCGCACCGCTTCGTCGAAGCCTACAAGCTCTTTATAGGTAAGGTGCTCGATAGGGGCGAGCATGGGCTGCGCCGGAACCGCGGCGGGGGCGGGCTTGCCCGCAGATGCCTGCGGCTTTTCGGAAGGCGCCGGGCCGGCGGCAACGGACTGCTCGCCCGCTGCATCCACGCCGGCCGTCGGGGCCGCAGCGCTTGCAGCCGCGTCGCCTTCGGGCTTGCCGGCGTCGGCAGGCGCACCGGGAGCCGTGAGGTGCTCCACGCGCAGCACGCGCGGTCCGCCCTCGCCCATCATGTCCTGCGAGATCATATCGGTCATGTCCTCAAGCTCGTCACGCGACAGCCCGAACTCCTCAAGCTTGGCAAGGGCCAGCTCCTGAAGCTGGTCCGCGCAGGCGGCCACCTCGTCGCTGGACAGGTACGGCTCCATGCGCTCGAACACGTATTCGGCGATGCTACGCTCCTTCAAAGTGCACGCCAGACGCCATGCGCGCTTCAGGCCGGCAATGGCGGCTTCGGAGGGCACAGCGCCCTCGGTTGCCTGACCGCGCTCGAACGCCGCCAGGTACAGATGCAGCGCCAGCATAAGGTTCCCCTGCTCAGCAGCCTGTTCAGCGCTGTTCAGGTATCCGGAAACGGAGCTGGACGGCTCATCGCTTCGGCTGGGCATATCGTTCATGTCGTTATCAAACATCGACCCAACCTCCTTCAAGTGTCAAAATAGCTATAGTTCGGTATCATTTTACCGGAAGCGGCCGCCATGCGGCCGCAAGCCAAGAAATCGAAACAAACCTGTCACCCGGGCATGCTAAGGCGAGCCCGCCATCCAGAGATGCCATGACGACCCCATCGGCAGGACACGCCGATGAAAGCCGGTTCTCCAGCGCGCCGCGAAGCTCCTATCACCCGTAAAAACGCGAACGGCAAACCCCACTCAAGCGCTACGGGCGATTCCCAGGAAAACGCCTAAGGGCGTTTACCACTCGAGCACCTGATAGCCGCGTTCGCGGGCGGTGCGCCCAAGCGGGCGATCGGGACACACGGCGAACCCCTGCTTGGCGCCGGCGAGCAGGGCGCGATCGGAGTGATGGTCGCCATAAGCCGCCACCAGCTCCCAGCCGTCTTCGCCCCATTTCTCGTTGGCGAAACGACGTAGCTCGATCATCTTGCGATCGCCTTCCACCGGCACGCCGTCCACCTCGCAAGCGTACGTGCCGTCATAGTTCACCTTCATGCGCGTGGAAATCTGGTAATCGAAGGGCAGGTCCCGCATGGCGCGCTCGATGATGGGCTCGAAGGTAGCCGATACGCACACCACCGAAACGCCCTGCTCATGCCACGTATCCATAGCTTGCCTGGCCTGCTCGCGCACATGCGGGGCCACGCATTCGTCATAGAAAGCATGAAGGAAGGCATCCACCTCGGCCTTGGGCTTGCCGGCGAAGGCGCGGAACACCAGCCCGCGCACCCACGCCTCGCTCTGCGGCAGGCGCAACTTGTAGGCCGCGGCCCACAGCCCGATGCGCAATAGCACCGTGGGGTTGAGCATGCGCAGCTTCGCAAGATGCATCACCAGCATGACGGGAGAGTTGCCGTCAAGCGAAGTGCCGTCGAAATCGAACGCGGCAAGCCGCACCGGGCCCTCCCCGTTGCGGCTTGCCATCTGCATTGCCTCTGATTGTGCGGTCATGTGCGCGCGCCTTCGTCCCAAGCCGAGCCGAGCCGCGCGCCCCTCTGCACGCTACTCGTCTTCGACGCCGTCTTCCTCGAACTGAGAATTATACAGTTCAGCATACGCGCCGCCAAGGGAGAGAAGCTCCTCATGCGTGCCGTGCTCGACGATGTCACCATGTTGTAACACGCAGATGAGGTCGGCGTTTTTGATGGTGGACAGCCGATGCGCGATCACGAACGACGTGCGGCCCGCCATCAAGTTATCCATGGCTTTCTGGATGCGCTCCTCGGTTCGCGTGTCCACGCTTGAGGTGGCCTCGTCCAAGATGAGCATGCGCCTGTCTGCCAAGATGGCGCGGGCGATGGTGAGCAGCTGCCGCTGACCTGCGCTGATGTTGCTGGCATCCTCGTTGATCACCGTGTCGTAGCCGTGCGGCAACGTGGTGATGAAATGGTGCACGTACGCTGCGCGCGCCGCAGCCTCCACCTCGGCGTCGGTAGCATCAAGCTTGCCGTAGGCGATGTTGTCGCGCACCGTGCCGTTGAACAGCCACGTGTCCTGCAGCACCATGCCGAACTGGTTGCGCACGTCGATGCGCGAGAACTCGCGGATATCGGTGCCACCCAGGCGGATGGCGCCCGCGTCAACATCATAGAAGCGCATGAGCAGCTTGACCATGGTGGTCTTGCCCGCGCCGGTGGGACCCACAAGCGCCACGGTCTGGCCCTGGCGCACTTTCGCGGAAAAGTCGCCGATGACGGGCTTTTCGGGATCGTAGCCGAAGCGCACGTGATCGAACTCCACGTCGCAATCCACGTCGGCGGCGCTAGCCGTGGGATTCTCCGCCTCAAGCTCGGGCTCCTCCAGGAAGGCGAAGATGCGCTCGGCGGCCGCGGCCATCTGCTGCAGCACGTTGCCCACCTGGGAGAGCTGCGTGATAGGCTGCGTGAAGTTCTTCACGTACTGGATGAACGCCTGGATATCGCCGACGGTGATGACGCCTTGCACGGCCAGCACGCTACCCGCCAACGCCACGCCCACATAACCCAGGTTCCCCACGAAGTTCATGATGGGCTGCATCAAGCCTGACAGGAATTGGGATTTCCAAGCGCTTTCATAGAGTTTCGCGTTGGTCTTGCCGAACGTCTCTGCCACTGCCTGCTCGCGATTGAACGCGCGCACGACGGCATGGCCGGAAAACGTCTCCTCCACCTGGCCGTTGATGGCGCCGAGCATGGCCTGCTGCGCCCTGAAGTGCTTCTGCGAGGCCTTCACCACGATGAAGATGAGCACCAAGGAGACCGGCAGGATGAGCACGGTGATGCCCGTGAGCAGCGGGTTGATGGTCAGCATCATGATCACCACGCCCACGATGGTGGTGGCCGAGGTGATGAGCTGCGTCACGCCCTGGTTCAGGCTTTGCCCGAGCGTGTCCACGTCGTTGGTGATGCGCGAGAGCGTGTCGCCGGTGGAGTTGCGCTCGAAATATCCCACGGGCATGCGGTCGATCTTCTCGGCGATGGCGCGGCGCAGCCCATAGCAGGTGCGCTGCGAGACGCTCGTCATCATCCAGCCCTGCACGAAGCTGCACGCCGCGCTGACCAGGTACAGCACCAGCGTCGCCGCGATGATGCCGGCGATGGCGTCGAAGTCGATGCCGCCGGTGCCGCCCACCTTCGCCACCAAGCCCTCGAACAGCTCAGTGGTGGCCTGCGAGAGCACCTTCGGGCCCACGATGTTGAACGCCGCCGACCCGATGGCGAAGATGATGGCGAGCACGAGCGCCGCCTTGAACTGGCCCATGAAACGCACGAGCTTGCCGATGGAGCCCTTGAAGTCCTTGGCCTTCTCACCGGGCATCATGCGCGCGCCCGGCCCGTGCGGCCGGCGGCGCTGCGTGACCTTCTTCAGATCCTCGTTGTTCGCGCTCATCTCGCATCACCTCCTTTCAGCTCCTCTTCCGATAGCTGCGACATGGCGATCTCGCGATAGGCCTGGCAGCTTTCCATCAGCTGCTCGTGCGTGCCCGCCCCCACGACGCGCCCGTCGTCGAGCACCACGATCTGGTCGGCGTTGAGCACCGTGGAGATGCGCTGCGCCACAATGACCACGGTCTTCCCGCCCAGACGGGAGGAAAGCTCATGGCGAAGCGCGGCGTCGGTCTTGTAGTCGAGCGCGCTGAAGCTGTCGTCGAACAGGTACGCGCGCGCATCGGTGGCAAGCGCGCGGGCTATGGCCAGACGTTGGCGCTGACCGCCCGAGACGTTCGTGCCGCCCTGGGAGATGGGCGTTGCCAGTCCCTCGGGACGCTCGGCGATGAACTCGCCCGCCTGCGCCACGTCGGCGGCTGCGCGGATACGGTCCTCGTCGGCATCGTCGACGCCATAGCCCACGTTCGAGGCGATGGTGCCGCTGAATAGAAACGCCGCCTGGGGCACATAGCCCAGCTGTGCGCGCAGGGCATGCTGGCTCACATCGCGCACATCCACGCCATCAACGGTGATGCGGCCCGATGTGACGTCATGGAAGCGCTCCGCCAGCTTGAGCACCGTGGACTTGCCGCTGCCCGTCGAGCCGATGATGGCCGTGGTCTTGCCCGGCTCGCACGTGAAGCTGACGTCCTCGAGCACGCATTCGGCGCCGTCCGAGTACCTGAAGCTCACGTTCTCGAAGGCGATGCGCGCGCCCGGCAGCCCGTTAGCGCCGAGCAGCGCGTCCTTAGCGTTTCCGGGCTCGGGGTCGGCAATGGAGGGCTTGCATTCGAGCACCTCGTCGATGCGCTGGGCTGCCACGTCGGCGCGCGGCAGCATGATGGACAGCATGCCGATCATAAGGAAGCCCATGATGATGACCATGGAGTAGGTGATGAACGCGATGAGGTCGCCGGTTTGCAGGTTGCCCGCATCGATGGCGTGGCCGCCGAACCAGATGATGCCCACGGACACCAGGTTCATGATGAGCATCATGAGCGGCATCATGAAGGTCATCACGCGGTTGGTGAACAGCTGCGTTTTCATCAGGCGCGTGTTCGCCTCATCGAAGCGCGCCTCCTCGTGCTGCTCGCGGCCGAACGCGCGGATGACCGGCAAGCCCGTGAGCAGCTCGCGCGAAACCAGGTTCACTCGGTCGATGAGCTTCTGCATGATCTTGAACTTCGGCATGGCGACCTTCATGAGCACGCCCATAACCACCGCGATGGCCACGACCGCCGCGATGATGATCCAGCCCATGGACAGGTCGGTGCGCGCGATCATGATGATGCCGCCGATGGCCAGGATGGGCGCATAGAGCACCATGCGCAGCAGCATGACGGTGACCATCTGCACGAGCTGCACGTCGTTGGTGCCGCGCGTGATCAGCGAAGCCGCGCTGAACGACTGGATCTCGGCATCGGAGAAGTTCACCACCTGGTTGAACAGGCGCTCTCGCAGGTTGCGGCCCACCTTGGCCGCGGTGCGCGACGCCAAGAAGCCCACCATGACGGCGATGACCATGCCGAGCGCGGCAAGGCCGAGCATCTTCGCACCGGTTGCCACCAGGTAGTCCATCTGCATGGCGTCAAGGTCGTAGCCCAACTGCTCGTACTCGACGCGGGCTGCGGCCAAACCCTGTTGTGCGATAAGCGTGTCGGCCATATCGCCCATGGACTCGCGCGCACGGTCGAGCATGGTCTGGATGTCGGCCTTCCCGATCATGCCCTGGTCGTATGCGGCTTTCACCTGATCAAGGTCCAGCTCGGCGATTTGATCGGCGTAGCAGGTCACCGTCATGGGCAGCGCCATGGCGTCATCAAGCGTCGCACGGTCGCGCTTGCCGGATTCCGTCAGCGCATACGTGCCGTCTTCGTTTTGCGCATAAGCATCAGCGAACATCCGCTCATCGGACTCGGGGAGCATCATGGCCACCAGGTCATGGGTGCGCTCGGTGAGCCGCTCGGCCGCGACGTCCTGCACGCCCTGCTGCTGAATGCCCGTATCGACGATGTCGGAGGTGTAGTTGGGCAGCGCCAGGTCGCATGCCGCCTGCACGCACAGCAGCACCACGATCAGCAGCACCACCAGCTTGTGCTTGGCAAGGTTCTTGATTATGCGCACGGCGCGCCCCCTTTCGTGGAAGCGGTTTGCGAAGAGGCGCCTGGGGAAAGGACAGCGCCTGCACCCGCAGCTGCGCCCGCCACCTCGGATGCGACCGTACCCGCATGACCGGCGTTTGCGGCGGAAGCGAGGTCGCCTGCAACCACATCTGCGTTATCGGTACCCGCCCCGGAAGCGAAGCTCGCACCGGCATGATCGGCGTTTGCGGCAGAAGCGGGGCTTGCATCAGCACTCGCTACCGGGCAGCCAGCTTGCGCGCAGCCGTTCTGCTGCGCCGGCGCCGCCTCGCAAGCGGGGAAATCCGCCAGGCGCTCAACGATGCGCACGAGATGCTCGGCATCTTCGGGACCGAGATAGGTGAGCACCTCGTCGATCATCTGCTCATGCAGCTCGCGACCACGTGCGCTGAAAGCACGGCCGTCCTCGGTAAGATGCACCGTGACCGCACGGCTATCGCCCTTGTCGCGCTGACGCGTGATAAGGCCCTTTTCCTCAAGCGATTTCAAGGTCTGGGACACGGCGCTCGGAGTTGCCTGTCCACACTTGGCGATGTCGCCGGACCGGACCTTCCTCCCCTCGCCTTCAAGGCAGGAAACCGCCATGATCGCGTACATCTCCGCCGGCGTAACGCCTTCTGGTGCCGGCGGCTCCTTACGCTGCTTGCGCATGCGTGCTGCGGCATCGAACAAACGGCGACGCAATCCAGCTGCGGTATCGTCCACGCGAATCTCCTTTCGATACTGAATTATTTAGCTGCTTAATGTTTAGCCCCTAAACCATAGCACGAGCTAAGGAGTTTCAATCGAAGCATTGAAAGTATGTTGGAAAGTCCATATGCCGTATCCGCCAAGCTGCCGGAAACATAGGCGCTTGGGGAAGCGAAGGAAAGCGACAAGGCGAGAGCTCCGTTCGTGGGGGCGAACGTAAGCGATGCGCCCGTCGTCTGACGGTTTCCCGCCCCTATTGATGCTCGGAGGTCAAGGCAAGCAACGTGCCCATCGGCCGCATACCCTCACCTTGGTTAATGCTCAACGGCTACAGCGAACAAACCCGAGAATATAAAAAGCCCAGCCAAATGGCTGGGCTTGAACAATCGATGGCGGGATGTACGAGACTTGAACTCGCGACCTCCGACGTGACAGGCCGGCGCTCTAACCAACTGAGCTAACACCCCACTGGTGCATGCGCTGCTGAAAAAGATGGCGGGATGTACGAGACTTGAACTCGCGACCTCCGACGTGACAGGCCGGCGCTCTAACCAACTGAGCTAACACCCCACTGGTGCATGCGCTGCTGAAAAAGATGGCGGGATGTACGAGACTTGAACTCGCGACCTCCGACGTGACAGGCCGGCGCTCTAACCAACTGAGCTAACACCCCACTGGTGCATGCGCTGCTGAAAAAGATGGCGGGATGTACGAGACTTGAACTCGCGACCTCCGACGTGACAGGCCGGCGCTCTAACCAACTGAGCTAACACCCCACTGGTGCATGCGCTGCTGAAAAAGATGGCGGGATGTACGAGACTTGAACTCGCGACCTCCGACGTGACAGGCCGGCGCTCTAACCAACTGAGCTAACACCCCGT
>NZ_CABQJR010000028.1 GCF_902464545.1 uncultured Senegalimassilia sp. | reverse complement strand
CAATCCCTTGATGCGATTTTGCGCCGGTCTTCACATCCTGTACACAATATGTGGCATTAGCTTCTATATTTGCTGGTGCTTCTTTGCGTACATACTATATGTAGTGTTTTGCTTGGTAGTGCTTCCCTATTCCATTCCATACTTGCTTTTGATTCGTTTCAATTTGCGGCGCCAAGGAGCATATAACGCCGCCAGAAACACTACCGTTGCCACGCCATGGGTCACATCGAATGGCAGAGCGGTTGCATATACCAGTAGGATTCCGGCGAGGCCACTTGCTTGCGCGTGATAGAAGCTGAGGATGCTCCATGCGTTCAAGATGAAGCCGTATATGAGGCAGGAAACGAATCCATATATATAGATGATTACAACATGTTGTTCAATCAAAGGCTGTTTGCGCAAACTGCGGTCTTCCCCGCATTCGGCAAGCCTTGAGTTGTCGGTGGTTTTAGGGGCTTTTGCTGAGATTGCCGTCAAAAGCCCCGCTCCGTAGCCCACAAGGCCCCATGCGTACATTTGCCATGGGGTCCATGGGCCTTGCCCGAAGAAAAAGTTCGATGCCAGTGCAGCCAATGCACCCACCATGAACCCGCTTTTTCTGCCGAACACCACTCCAGCTATGATAGCGATGGCGCTTACCGGCTTGAAATCCGGAATCGGAGCAAACAGGATTCGTCCTGCTGCGGCGAGCGCGGCTAGGACCACCGTCGGCATGATGTCGCGTAGACGCGGTGTCGAGGATTCGTATGTTGCAAAGAACACGCCGAGCGATGCGAGAACGACCACCAGCGACAGAAGCGCCGTTTGGTCGGCGTTCGTGAGTGTACATACCACCAGGATTGCAGGCGTTGCGCAGATTGATAGCGCTTCCAAGGCGATTCGGCTTTTTGCGCGATGATTGTGATTATGCCGAACGGGCGGATTTTGAGTCGCGGCGTCCGACGCCTTCATGTCGCAGCTGTTTCGCTCTACGACTTTCGGTGCGTTTTGCGAAGCGCATCGAGCGGGAAAGTGCTGCTCGCCGAGTTGTGAGCTTTGAGGGTTTTGCCCGAAGATCCCGGCCTCCCCTGGTTCCCTATTCGTCATGAGCTGCACCATCTTCCGTGATTTGCCCGAAGAAACGGCACTCGGAATTCGGACGGTAGATGAGGTTGTGTTCGAAAAAGTCCTGAACAGGATCTGTGCAGGCAAGTTCTCCGTCGAAGAGCATGGAGACCTCATCGGCCGTGGCGAACGCGAAGTCCAGATCGTGCGTAACCAAGACAATGGTTTTGCCCTCCGCCGCCAACGCCTTCACGATGCGCGAAAGATCGGCGGACGATGCGGGATCGAGACCCTTTGTAGGCTCATCAAGGAACAGCAATCGAGGCTGCGCAAGCAATAGCTTGGCAATTGCGAGCTTTTGCTGCTGGCCGCCGGATAAGTCGAACGGATGGCGCTTCAGCTGGTCGGACAAGCCGAAACGCTGCGCCATAACATGCGCGGCTTGCTCGTCGTAATCGCAACGCGAAGCCCATTCCATAAGCTCCTCGCGCACAGAGTCGCATACTAGAAGCGCCTTGGGATCTTGCGGCAGCAATGCCTGAGATGCCGCTAGCTTATTGTCGATGCGGCCACGTTGCGGCGTCAGAACACCGGCAAGACAACGCAAAAGCGTGGTTTTGCCGCATCCGTTGCCACCCACAAGCGCATGGACGCTGCCCTGCCGAACGCGAAACTCCACCCCGCGCAGGACCCAAGACGCATGGCGATCGAAGCGGAAATGCACATCACGGGCTGTCAACGCCGCGTCAGCATCCGCGAGCTGAGTGGATCGGCTGTCGAAATACGGAGACAACGCGGCTTTTGCGCGCTCGAACGTGCCAATCGGGCCAGGAGCGCTTAAGTCGATGCGCTGGGTCGCGTACTGCCGAACATCCTCTGGCGAATGCGTGGCCATGACCACGGTGATGCCGAGCTCGCGGTTCACACGGGAAAGCATGAACAGGAACTGCTTGACGGCGTTGGGGTCAAGCTGAGCGGTCGGCTCATCAAGCAGCAGCACCCTGGGGCGCAGCGCGAGCACGGCAGCCAGGTTGACAAGCTGCTTCTGACCTCCCGAGAGGTCCTCGGTTTTCGACCTGATCCACGGCTCGATGCCGAAGAAATGCGCGACCTCGGCGATGCGCCGGCGCATCTGGTCCGGTTCGACACCCAGGTTCTCCAGACCGAACGCCAACTCGTGCCAAACGGTATCGCACACTATTTGTGCCACGGGATCCTGCATGACATAGCCGATGAGCTGGGCGGATTCCAACGGGGTTATCGAGCTTGCGGCGGAATCCACGGGTTGATCGACCGGATGGTCTGCAGCGCAGCTGGCCTTATGCGGCTTCAAGGCACAACCGAGCACGAAGATGTCGCCCGATGATTCGCCAACCGGGGCGAGTTCAGGTTTGAGGGAGCGCAAAAGAGTGGTCTTTCCTGAACCGGTAGCTCCAACAAGAACGCAAAACGTCCCTTGTTCGACGCAAAGGTTCACGTTAGTCAAGACCGCAGACGATTCGCAGCAATCGCCTTCTTCGGGAGGATAGGCGAACGAATAACCGCGCACCAGCACTGCGGGAACGGGAGATTCTATAGTCGCATCGGCGCAGGGACGAGAAGCGCCAATGGGAATGCGCGACGCATCATCGCAAACCACCGTCTCGCAAGAACATCCAGAGAGTTCGGGTGTTTGATCGCTCACTGGCGAATCCGATGATTCGGAGACAGAATTGGGCGATTTCGATAACCGGGCATCGGTACGAACATCGGCGCGAGCATGGGCCCTAGAAGCAAAGCGTTGCGCGAATGCGCCACAGGCGTCGAGATCGGCATCAGCGCAATCGCAGGCCCGACCAGCAGAGCTTCCCGCAAATACACCGCCGTCGCCTACCGCGGCGTTGTTTTCGAATAGAGAATGGTTTTGAGGATTCATCGACACGACCTCCAACGCCACCAATCCAAGACGGATAGGGCAACCGGAAACAGCATGAACAGGACATACGGCACAAAATGCCACCAGGGACCAATGGCTTTCATGGTCGGATAGAACGCATATCCCGATAATTCGACCACCGCGCAAGCCACTGAAGCCGCAACCAGGAAGAACAAGCACACAAGCACGCAGACATCAGCTCGCCCGATACGGAATCGGCGATACGACGTGCGTTTTGCGCCGCAATTATAGCCGCGGGCGCGCATGGCATCGCTACGTTCAAGGGAATCCTCCATTCCCCAACCCATGAGCACGTTCACCACACGCAAACGAGCTGCGGCTTTTTCGCACTTGGTTTGCGCCGTCGCGGCGCTGGCAGCGTTTTGCGCAGCCAAAACCGCGCGCCCGCGTGAAACGAATTGGGGCACCAGGCGCAACACCTGCGACACCATCAGAGTGACGACGGGAAGCAGACGTCCGAACAGCATCATAGTGCGTTGGCTATCCAGGCAAGCCGAATAGGAAGCGAACCACAGGAACACGGCGGCGAACATGCCACCCGAGCATAAGCCGTAGATGACCGCCTCGGCATATACGGCTCGCGACCCGATACGGAACAGCTCGGTAGAGCCCGATGCTACGAATAACGGGTTCGCCGCCGCCACGATAAGGCAGAGGGGAACGACCCATCTCAGCGAAAGCAAGGTTGCACGCCTGCCGCGACACACTGCAGAGCACGCTAACGCCCCCGTAAGGGACAAGGCCACGTAGACGGGATGCATGCATCCCATGCTCAGCGCTAGCGCGCACGCGATGAAGGCAAAGGGGACGATTGGGTGATAAGTATGGAACACGCAAGTCATATAAGGTATCTCAGCTCCACGGAAGAGACAGGAGGCGCACCCCCTGTGCCGGGGGCGCGTTCATGCAGCGGTCGTCTCAGCTTCACGGAAAAGGCCGGGGCGCACCCCGGCCTTGCATTCTCAAACAACGGCTTCCCTAGCCGGTTACATAGTACCAGACGACCACATCGCCATTGGAAAGCACGTAATTGGTGCACGCCGTCATGGGCGTGCTGCCGTTGACGGAGTACATCCAACCGGAGGTTCCGCCGTGCTCCTTTTCGGCAAGCCCGCCGATTGCGGCAACGTAGGTTCCGTACGCGGTGCTGCGTGCGTTGACCGACAAGCCCAGGGCACACAGCGCGTCGTAGGGCGTGGCGCCGGGATTGAACGAGTACGATCCGCTGGCAGAAACCAGGTTGCCGACGGCGCTGCTGGAAACCGACACCGATACCGTGACGATGTTCGCCGCAGCAGACTGCTGGCCTCCGGAGCCGGAAGCTTGCGATCCGGAATCGCTCGACGGCAAGGCGGAAGGCTGGGAGCCGCCACCTGCGACGGTGCCGGAATCCGTGGACGTAACGCCACCGTTGCCGTTAGCGGCTGAATCCGAATCAGCGTTTTGCCCAGTGGAGGAATCTGATTCGCTGTTCTGATCGGGAGAATTGGATTCCCCTTTCGAATGCATCTCGGATTCAGATTCGGCATCCACCTTGACCTCGGCGGTTACCTTCGTCGCCGTTGCGCTACCTTGCTCCGCAGCTTGTTCTCCCTGAGCAGACGACTGCGCAGGCGATCCGTCTTGCCCCCCGAAGCCGCCCGTAAGGGCAAAAGCGCCCACGGAAACGAGCAGCACCGATGCGGCCAAAAGCGCGATGATGCCGCCTTTGACCTTCGGGGAGAGACGGGAAGCAGGGCCTGAATGCAGCTGCTGCTCAGTGGGTGTCGAACCTGCAGTCAAAGCCGCCGCTTCCGCCGAGCTGCGACGGGCAGCATCGCCCGCCGCAGCCATTTCATCATGAGCAGCTTCGTTGATGTTCTCGGACATGGCTGCCTCCTACTTGATGCCGTTCTGGCGGCGCTTGGCGAGCAGCCACCAGACACCCGCACCGACGACGCCCGCAACGCCCAAGCCGAGGACCACGTAAGGCCAAATGGGACCGCGAGAACCATTGTCGCTTTCGGCGGTGTCGGAGGAATCGGAGCTGTTGGCAATGGCGGCGTGCTGTTCAGTGGTGCCGCTATCGCTCGTGGAGGAGGACACCCCCTGACGCGCAGAAGCGCTTGCCGACACGCTGTCGGCCTGCTGCGCGGCACCGCCCGCTGCGACAGGCAAAGATCCAGGGGCGACCACCCCGGCAACCGTCGGCTGCGTGCCGAGATCGGAACCGGGAGCCGGATCTGGGTTGGGATTAGGCTGCAGTGCAGGGCCAGGCTGAGGCGCGGGAGCAGGATCAGGCGCGGGCGAAGGCTTCACGCCGCCGCCGACCAGCTTGAACAGCGTGCCGGAGTCGTTGATGTAGTACAGGTTGCCCTCGGCATCGCAGATGACCGGGGAGTCGCAATAGTTGTTGAAGCCCTTGGCATCGTACGTCAACGTGGCCTGCGTGTCGCCGACCTTATAGCGATACACGCCGCCGCCCGAGGTGTAGTTCACCCAGTCGCTGGATTCGCCATAGTTCACCGTGAAGTACACGTACGTTTCGCCATTTTGCGTGGACACTAGCGGTGCCGCCTTGATTCCGCCATACCCCTTGACTCCAGGCAGCAGAGCACCATCAGCTTGAGTGACGAGCGTTGACTCGAAGCTCTTCAGATCGACGATCGCAAGCGCCGCGGCGCCGCTTTCCACCTCGCCGCCGACGTACATGGTGCTGCCGCTGACGGTAGGCATGCTCGCGCATCCGGAAAGGCCCAGGTCGACGACCTTGGTTTCCTTGAGGGATCCTTGCTCGTCGATTGCAAGCACATGCAGCTTGCCGTCGCGAGTCATCACGTACAGGGTTTTGCCGTCAGCCGACGCCACGCACGAGGAGTTCACCAGCGCGCCAAGGGAAACCGTGCTGATAACGGAACCTGCACCGCTCAGCGCCTCGACGGTGCCGGCGCTGGTTGCCACGACCGTGTAGCCACCCACATTCACGGCACCGCCCCAGTAATATCCTTCGTTGGCATTGTTATGCTGCCACACCACTGCACCCGTAAGGATATTGATGCAGGTGAGGAAGCCATTGTCGTAGGTACCGGCGGCGAAATCCACGTCGCACGTGCCCACATACGCATAGTTGCCGTTGACCGTGATCGCGGAGTTAGACTGCGCCGAATCGCTGAGCTTGTTGGTGGCCCACACAGTAGTCAGGTTGTCGGCCGTAAGAGCCTGCACGGCACCGCCGTCAAGCGGGACCATGATCACGCCCTGAGCGTAAACGGGGCGCGTGGTGTAGCCGATGGAGGAGACGAGGTTAGCCTGCGCGACCACTTCGCCCGTAGACGAATCGATCTTGAGCAAGCGGTTGTTTACGGCAAGGTACACGAAACCGTTTACGATGACGGGCTCGCTGGCGTTGGCGTATTGCGCGCTGGAGTATTGCTTGTAGTCGAGCGTCCAGTCCGACTTCATATAGTCGGTCGGGGTTGCCGCTGTGGTGGGACGGGACTGGTCGCCAGCCCAATCCGCCTTCCAATCCGGGCGCGGAGCGGAGGGGTCGACCGTCACCTCGTCGAGGTTCGGAAGCACGTTCGTTCCATGCACCCAGGAAATGGTGTCGCCGGATTTGAGCGTAAGCCCAGCTGCGCTGTTGATGGCCTTCCCGTTGATCAGGCAGTTCCATCCACCTTTGAGCGTAACGCCAGATGGCGAGGTTATGGAAATGAGATCCCAAACAGAACCCTGTTCGAATAGCTCACAATCAAGCTCGCACTCTTTGAAGAAGCTCAAGCAGATATCGTCAAAGGATGCGGTTGCCAGCTCGTTGCGCGAACGCTGCGCCCAGCGTTCGGCCTTGCCGTTGCTGTCCTGACCGATAACCTCGACCGTGACGTTCATCTGCCCGGGCATGGTGCCATTGGAGCCGTAGACCCAGCTGACCTTGTCGCCGGCATGAAGAACGCAGCCATCGGCACCGACGTTCGCGTATTTTCCGTTTACGAACAGCTGCCAGTAAGACCACGTTGCGGAATCGTAGCCAAGCGTAAGGCCCTTATCGAACGGCGAGGTAATGGTGCTGAGATAGAAGCCATATGCCGTATCTTGGATGTCGGCCACCAAGCCCGCCTGCTTGAACAGGGCGCGCGTCAAATCGGCCGCAGTGGACCCCTCAGACATATCGATGGTGGCCGGCTGCGCCCAAATCTGCTGGTTTCCGTTAGCGTCTTGGCCGATGACTTCGCACGACACCGAAAGAGCATCCGTAGGCGCCGATTCGCCATAGGCGCTGTAAGCCCATTGAATGCTGTCGCCCTCTTCGAGGACGTAACCGCCCGCGCCGACCGAAGATGCCTTGCCGTTGATGAACAGCTGCCAATATTTGCCGGTCTTCTGGTCATACCCGAGCGTGAGGCCCTTATCGAACGGCGAGGCGATGGTGTTGAGAGCCCAACCCCAGCTGCCATTGGGGTTGTAATCGGCCTTCAAACCGGTACGTTTGAACAGCTCTTCGGTCAAGGTTGCCGCAGTTGCACCTTCTTCCAGGGAGAAGCCTTGCGCGGCAGCCCAGGTTTGCCGATTGCCCTGAGCATCAACGCCGATGACGGAGCAAGTTGCGCTGATTCGAGGAGCTGCCTCTTCTTTAGAGGCCTTCTCGGTTGCTGCCGGGGAAGCATCCCGCTCGGGTGCTTGATCAACGGGTTGATCGGCATCCTCCTGCAAATCGTTGTCAGCAGTAATGGCCGCATCAACGTTATCGTCGGCCTTTTCAGCATCCGAAACAACGCTATCGGAAACAATGCCGTTTGCCCCGTCATTGTCGTCGGATTCGGTTGTGGGCCCCTGAGCAACGGATGGCAACGATGGAGCTTCTGCCTGTTCCGTAGAATCAGGCACCGGCGCAACTTGCCCAGCATCAAGTACATCAACCTTCTGCGCTTCATTTTGAGCAACGGGCGAAACACTGCCCTGCGCCTCGGCGAGCGCCGCCGACGGCGTCATAGAGACGGCCAGCGTAACCGCCAAGAAGGCAGAGATAACACGCTGGATCAACGACCGCATATGCGCCTTCGATGCGGTCTTCGCGCCTGCCGGCGCAGTAGCTTGCAGATCCGCGCAAGCTTGCGCCGCGTTTTGCGCGCGTTCGGGCGATTCGCCGATGGTCATCGGAACCTCTCTTCCAGGGCTTCGTGCGATGGATGGGCATTCCGACTTCGCCTCACCTGAACGGCCCGCATGCCTGCGGCGGTACCTGCCGACGAGCCTGCACATGAGCTAAGCCGCCAACCCGTTCATCAGCGTATACGGTTCCTGGTAGAGCGCGGGATTCGCACCCGCATTCCCCCAAGCGGCCGAACTCCTTCCCCAGCCGCCCGCACCATGCCCGGCGCAACCATCTGTGCCAATTTTCGAACAAATAATTTTACCACGTCTGAGCTGGGATTTAACCGAGTTTTCGACAGAGGACGGCAAAGAATTGCGCATGGTCGCAAGACGGCGGATTTGCCCAAGTTGCTGGATTCCCAGCCTATAATCATGCGGGAACGAACAATGTGGCCGCAGTGTTGAATCGGAAGGCGAAGCATGGGCGAATTCAATGACAGGGTATATGAGACGGTACGGCGGGTGCCGCGCGGGAGGGTTGCGGCGTATGGGCAGATCGCGCGGCTGATTGGGCAGCCTCGCAAGGCGCGGTTCGTCGGGTATGCCATGCACGGGAATCCCGACCCGTGGGATTGCGCGGCTCAGACGGGGATCCCTTGCCATCGCGTGGTGTTCAAAGATGGCTCGCTTGCGCCAGGTTTTGCGTTCGGCGGCCCCGAGGAGCAACGGGCGAGGCTTACCGCGGAGGGCGTGACGTTTTTGGACGACGGGCGCGTCGACATGCGCGCGTGCCAATGGGACGGCAAGAGCGTCGAGGACGCAGGCGGCGGCACGGCGGCCGAAGAGCCGACCGCACCGCCGATTGATTTCGATTGGGCTGCTGAGCTGGGCGAATGAATGGCTGTTTTAAGGCGGCTTCGTGGCCGCTTCCCTATTCGAGCCGCAAGCTTTCCACCAGGGCGCTTGCCACGCGCAGGCCGTCGCAGGCTGCGGACATGATGCCGCCTGCATAGCCCGCGCCTTCGCCGCAGGGGTAAAGGCCGGTTTCGGGCTCGAACGCGGAGGTGTCAGCGGGCTGCCCCTTGGCGGCTGGGGAATCCGAGAACGTCGGGGCCCCGCCTTGTGGGCAGCCCGAGACGGGCGCTGCCGCCAGTTGGGCCTGCATGTTCTTGCCGCGCACGATGCGCACGGGGCTTGAGCTGCGGGTTTCCACGCCGGTGAGCACCGCCTGCGGATCGGCGAAGCCGTGCAAGCGGCGGTCGAGCTGCGGAAGGGCCTGCTCCATGGCGCGCGCTACGAACGGAGGGAGGCACTCGTGCAGGTCGCACCATGCGACGCCGCGCGCGTAGGTGGGCTTCACCTGCTTGCTCGGGCTGCCGGCGCGATGCGTCAGGAAGTCGCCGACGGTTTGCGCGGGCGCCTGATACGGTTCGCCGCCGGCGGCGATGGCGGTTCGGTAGGCTGTCTGCTCCATCTCGCGCTGCAGCTTGATGCCCGCAAGCGGGTCTTCGCCGTCGAAATCCTCGGGGCCCACGCCGACCAGCAGCGCGCTGTTGGCGTTTTGCCCATCGCGCGCGAAACGGCTCATGCCGTTGACCACCACGCCTTCCGGCTCGCTGGCGGCGCACACCACTTCCCCACCTGGGCACATGCAGAACGTGTACACGCCGCGGCCCTGCTCTTCGCCCTTTTGCGGGCGCAGATGCATCGACAGCTTGTAATCGGCGGCGCCGAGCGCCGGGTGATCAGCGGCCTTCCCGTATTGCGAGCGGTTGATGAGCTGCTGGGGATGCTCGATGCGCACGCCCACGGAGAACGGTTTCTGCTCCATATGCACACCCGCGTCGCGCACGAGCTCGAACGTGTCGCGAGCGGAATGGCCGCACGCCAGCACGACGTGGCTTGCGGGGATCAGCTCGACGGTGGGTTCGGATTGGGTGGCAAATCTGGTGATTTCGGCTTGGGTTAGGTGGCCGTTTTCGAAATGCAGGGATGTGAGCTGGGTGTTGAAGCGCACTTCGCCGCCGGCTTGCTCGATCTGCTTGCGGATGTTGCGCACGATATCCACGAGCAAATCGGTGCCGATGTGAGGTTTTGCCTGCCACAGGATCTCCTCGGGCGCTCCGGCTTCCACGAACAGGTGCAGGACGTGCTGCGCCCAGGGGCTTTTGATGTTCGTGGTCAGCTTGCCGTCCGAGAACGTTCCCGCCCCACCTTCGCCGTACTGGATGTTGGTGTGCGGATCGAGCGGCTCGCCGGCGTTGAAGGCGTCGACCGCCGCCATGCGCTCGTCGACCGCCGCGCCGCGCTCGACCACGAGCGGGCGCAGACCGGCGCGCGCCAGGTAGAGCGCGCAAAACAGGCCGGCCGGGCCGGTGCCCACCACGATGGGGCGGGGTTCGTCCTGCGCCTGGCGCGAAGCGCCGACCTGCGGGACCCGCAGCGGCTCGTAAGGCCGATGCGCTTTCACGTTCGCTGCGCCTTTGCGGTGCGCCGCTGCCTCGATTGCCACAGCTTCGGCCTTGGCGCCGCCTGCCATCTCCACACCAAGCGTTGCCACGAAGTGCACGTCGTGCTTTTTGCGCGCGTCGACGCTGCGTTTAAGCAGGCGGATTTCGGTTATATCGTTCGGCGGGATATTGAGCGCTCGGGCTGCGGCGCGACGCACGAGCTTTTCAGCTTGCTTGCCTTCGAGCCCGGCATCGAGCGGAAGGGCGAGGTTTGAGATCTCAAGCATGGTTTCCTCCGGGCTATCGATTGCGATGACGGGCATTGCGGGCAGCGTTCCCGCCACGCTGGTTGCGGGTTTTGCTGCGTTCGCCCCTGTGCGAGGGGCGCGGTTTTCCCGCGCGAGAAGAGGAGCGGCAGGTGCCAGCACTGGCGGGAGCATGCGAACCACCGGAGCGTGACGCAGCCTGCGAGCGAGAATCGCGGCCCGAGGGAGGGTTCAGATTACCGGTGCAAGACGGTGACCGCCTGCCAATCGGACGCGGCTTTGCGCCCGCGCGGGAGCCGTCACGCTCAACGCCTTCCCCACCTGCAATGCGATCAGCTGCGGCGCGGCCGGCGAGCATGCCGCTTGACCAGGCCCAATGCAGGTTGAAGCCGCCGCAGGGCGCGTCGACGTCGAGCGCCTCTCCCGTGACGAACAGGCCCGGCACGTCAAGCGCTTCGCAGGTAGCGGGGTTGAATCGCTCCACAGGGAAGCCGCCGCGGCGCACCTGGCATTGGCGCTCGTCGCCGATGCCCTCCACCGCCAAGCGCATGCCCTTAAGCATGTCGCAAAGCTGGGGAATCATCTCTTGTGTAAATCGGTCACCGGTACGCAAACCCGTCTGGCGCAGCGCCGCGGCGGACACCGCGGGCAGCAGCAGGCCCTCGAGGAAGCGATCAAGCGTAAGCTCGCCGCCCAGCAGCTTCTGCATCCGCTTGCGGCGCGTCATCATGAAGCGCTCCATGTCGTCCGAGGGGATGTCGGGCAGGAAGTCGACGACTAGGTCGTCGCCGGGCTGTGCAAAACGCGACAGGTTGAACACCGACACGCCGGAGACTCCGTAGTCGCGGAAGAGCAGTTCGCCGCGCTCGCTTGCGACGCGGCGCCCACCTCGTTCGAGATGCACGGTGCCGCGCACGCGGATGTTGTTGAGCTGTCGGGTGAGCTTGGCGCCTTGCGCGTCAACGCGCAAAGGCCCCAAAACGGGCTGCATATCCGAACAAGCCAGCGGCTTTGGCAGCTGAATGCCGCTTGCCGCACGCCCGCCAACGGCCACAATGACCGCAGCCGCATGCGCAATCGTCTTGTCGGCGAAGCGGATATTGAAACAGCCCACGCCACCCAGAGTTGGCGCGTCCACGCGCAAGGCGTGCTTGTCGGTTTGCACGTCGACGCCCAGCTCGGCAGCGGTGGATCGCAGCACATCCAACACGCTGGTGGCTTTGTTCGCCATGGGGTATAAGCGGCCCTCGGATTCTTCGCGCATCACAAGGCCCATGTCGGCGAACCGCTCGAGCACGGGGTTCGCCTCAAGGGTTCGCGTACACGCCGCGCCGCGCTCGACAGCGTAACCGCTTTGCAGGTGCATAAGCGCCTCTTCGACGAAAGCATGGTTGCGATACGCGTCAGCGCTGATGCAGGCGTTCGAGATGTTGCAGCGGCCGTTGCCGGTTGCAAGGATGGAGCGGCCGATGCGCTCGGGGTCGGCCTCGAACAGGGCTACGTGCGCCGCAGTGCCCGCCTGACGCAGCGCAAGCGATGCTTCCACAGCCGCCATCAGGCCCGATGCGCCGCCGCCTATGATTGCGATAGTTTCCATACCCGCCATTATAAGGTGAAGCCCGCACGCCAACGCCGGACAAGCCCGCGCTTCAAGGGATGCCCGCATTGCGCGGACGACGCTAACTTGAACAGGGGACAGTCCCCCGTTCAGGGGTTCCCGGACTCAGCCGGGCGAATACAGCTGAGCCCGGAAAAGCCCTTTTGGAAACGAGAGCCGAGAGCCCTCTCGAGAGAAGAGGAGGCATCTCGGAGAAGGGAGGTGGCAGAAGCGATACCGCAGGCCGGACCGCAACATGAACAGGGGCCTGTCCCCTGTTCACGGGCTCGCCGAAGAGGCAACCGCTCCGCTTCCTTCCCTATTCGACTTGCAAAACGCTCCCTGAGGGCGCAAAACTCACCGAAACGGGAGTACGCAGGTTTGCAACCAACTTGAACAGGGGACTGTCCCCTGTTCGCGACGGACACCGCAAAAGCCCCCTGAATGCAACAAGCCGGCCGCGAAAGCGACCGGCTTGCGAAGCATTCTCAACGTGAACAGGTTCCTGTCCCCTGTTCACGCGACCTTACGCCTTCTTGCGGGTGAACACGCTTTTCTCGGGCAGCTCGTGGATGTCCACACGCAGCTCCTCGTCGATGTTGCCGTCGTAGACGTAATGCTGCGTCTCCTTGCCCACCATGCCGGCGCACAGCAGCACCATGAGGATGTTAGGCAGCGCCATGAGCGCGTTGGAGATGTCGGTTGCCGTCCAGGCAACATCGCCGACGCCCACGCCGCCCAAAAAGCCCATGCAAATATAGAAGCCCAGGTACAGCGGCACCCAACGGCGGCCGAACAGGTACAGGGTGACGCGTTCGCCGTAGTAGCTCCACCCGATGATGGTGGAATAAGCGAAGCACAGGATGCCCAGCATGAGGATCGGCGCGCCCACGTAGGGGATGGTGGCGAACACGGCGTTGGCAAGCGTGGCGCCGTTGGTGACGCCGGCATCCTGGATGAGCGTGGGGTGGGCGCACAGCGATGAGACGATGACCAAAGCGGTCACGAAGCAGATGACCACCGTGCACCAAAACGGGCCGGTCATGGACACGAGCGCCTGGCGCGCGGGGTTCTTCGACTCGGCGGCGGCGCTGATGAGCGGAGCCGTACCCAAGCCCGCCTCGTTGGAGAACAGGCCGCGCGCGCAGCCGAACTGCAGTGCCACGATGATGCCGCTTCCCACCGCACCGCCGAAGGCCGCGCGAGGGGTGAAGGCGCATTCGAAGATCAACCTGAACGACTCGCCGATGAACGCCCAGTTGCAAACGAGGATATAGGCGCAGCCCAAGATGTACGCGACGCCCATGATGGGCACGAGCTTCTCGCAAATGTTGGAGATGGTCCCCAAGCCGCCCATGATGATGAGCAGGGCGCTACCGCACACGATGGCGGCGACGATCCAGGGCTCCACGCCGAAGTTGGCCTGCGCAACCGAGGTGATGGCGCTGGTCTGCACGGCCGATCCGACTCCGAAGATGGTGAGGCACGCCATGACGGCGAACCAGATGGCCATGAACTTCGCCCACCACGGCACGGTGCCGTCAGGGCGCTTGTAGCGCTGCTCCCACACGTGCATGGCGCCGCCCATCATGTGACCTTGGCGGTCCTTCACGCGGTACTTCATGGCAGCGTAGACCTCGGTGTACTTCGTTGCCATGCCCAGAATGCCGGTAAGCCACATCCACAGCACCGCGCCCGGGCCGCCGGAGAGCACCGCAGTGGCCACTCCGACGATGGAGCCCGTTCCCAGCGTGGAGGCAAGCGAGGTCGCCATGGCGCCGAAGTTGCTGACGTCGCCTTGGGCGCCGTTGTCCTTCGTGATGGAAAGCTTGAGCGCCAAGGGCAGTTTGCGCTGGATGCCCTTGGTGCGGATGGTGGTGTAGATATGGCAGCCCAACAGCAAGATGATCATAGGAGGCCCCCAAACGGCGGCGTCTATGCTGTCGAGCACTTCGATGTAGTTCATGCAAAACCTCGTAGCCTTAAAAATGAGTCCCTTTAGGGACGCGACGGTTTATTATAGAGCCGCCTTCGCTGCAGACCACCGAAGTCTCGGCGAAAAAGCGCATTGCGTAGCGCTTTGGTAGGAAAGCGAGCCCCTTCGAGCTGATTTCCTATAACTATTCGCTATATGTTCGCACCACAAAACGCGGAAAACATCCATAGCCCAAACGGTTGCGAAGCCATGGCGGCGCAGCTACACTAGGTGCCATTGAATTCTGTTTCAGGGCGAGGTGGAAATCCTCACTGGCGGTAACCGGATACGCGCGGCGCAAGCCGCAGCCAAGCCGGAAGTCCGCGACCCTGTGCGTCAAGCGGCGACAAACCGCATGCATGCAAGGCTGATCTGGTGCAAATCCAGGACCAACGGTCAAAGTCCGGATGGAAGAGGCAGAGTTCGCGAAACGCACCGCATGGCATCGTATTACCGGGCGGGAAGTTGTTGAGCGAATACAAGCCCGTATGGAAGGAATTCATACGGGCTTGTCTCTTTTTTCGCGAAGCTTGAGAGCAGAACCCGTGGGAAGAAGGCTTCGCGGGAAGAAGGTTCAACCATGTCTCAGGCAACCGCCGCAAACGCAACCATCAAGAACACGAACCGCTGGTCGACGCGCCAGCTGGTCACCATGGCGCTCATGTGCGCCATCGCCGCGCTGCTGTCGTTCGTGCAAATCCCCATCCTGCCCGCAGCGCCGTTTCTGACCTACGACCCCTCGCTCATGCCCGCCATGGTGTGCGGCTTCGCCTTCGGCCCGGGCGCCGGCTTCGCCGTGGGCGCCGTCGCCGCCATCATCCACAGCCTGATGCTCGGCGAATGGGTGGGCGGCCTCATGAACATCTGCGCCACGCTGTTCTTCGTGGTGCCCGCCGCTGCCATCTACGCCCGTAAGCACACGTTCGCCGGCGCCATCATCGGCCTGCTGGTCGGCTGCGTGGTGGCCACCATCGGCGCCGTCGCCACGAACCTGACGATCGGCGTGTGGTTCTGGTACGGCAGCGCCGATGTCATCATGCCGCTTATCCTGCCCGCAGTGCTCCCGTTCAACCTGATCAAGACCGTGCTGAACAGCGCACTGACCCTGCTGGTGTACAAGGCCGTCTCCAACCTGATCACCCCGAAGAAGGACCAGGTCAAGGGCCGCTAGGCAACCGCGTTTCAAACCGTGCCGCCCCAGCGCGGCACGGTCCCGCCGGCAAGCGGGGCGCCCCGCTTGCCGGCGGGACCGTACAACGGGATAGCGGGATTTTAACGGGAGATGCGGGATTTGCGCGGCGGGCGCACCTCTGCAAGGAACCCGGAGGCAGGCGTCTAAAAGGCTGCGGCTCGGATAGGAAACGCCGGTCGAACCGGGCAACCCTACCCGAGCACGTCTCACAAGGGAGAGCGCCTGAAAACGAGCTTCCGCCGAATCGGGCCACCTCCGACCCCGTTTCACACCCCGCAATACGCAATGCAATTCGCCGGTTCATGAAAGGATCGTAAAGCGAATCATGATAGATGTTCAAAACGTCCGCTTCACCTACGACGGCGCGAACTTCGCGCTTGACGGCGTGAGCCTGCACGTGCGCAAGGGCGAATTCCTGTGCATCTTAGGCGGCAACGGCAGCGGCAAGTCGACGCTGGCCAAGCATCTGAACGCCCTGCTCATCCCCGACGAGGGCACCGTGAAGGTGCAGGACATGCCCACCGCGGACGCCGACTGCACGTACCGCATCCGCGAGACGGTGGGCATGGTGTTCCAAAATCCCGACGACCAGCTGGTTGCCTCGCTCGTGGAAGACGACGTGGCCTTCGGTCCCGAGAACCTGGGCATCCCCACCGATGAGCTGCGCGAACGCGTGACGCAGGCGCTTGAGGACGTGGGGCTTTCGGGATTCGAGCGCCATGAGACCCACGCCCTGTCCGGCGGGCAGAAGCAGCGCGTGGCCATCGCCGGCGTGCTCGCCATGAACCCTGCGGTGCTCGTGCTCGACGAGGCTTCCGCCATGCTCGACCCCCGCGGCCGAGCAGGCCTTATGCGCGTGTGCCATGAGCTGCACGATCGCGGGATGACCATCGCGATGATCACGCATTATATGGAGGAGGCGGCGCGGGCCGACCGCGTGGTGGTCATGGAGCGCGGGCATGTGGCGCTCGAGGGCACGCCCGACGAGGTGCTCGTTCAGGCACGCGCGCTGGCGCACCTGAACCTTGACGTGCCGTTCGCAGCCCGCCTGTCGCTGGATCTACGCAATGCGGGCATGGCCGTGCAACCCACCGTGGACGCGGGGAAACTGGCACACGAGGTCCTGGCGCTCAGCAAGGCCGCCGGCATTTGCACCACCGCCGACGCGAACGCGGCAGCGCCCGATGCCGCCGACGCCGACGCCGGCGGCGACTTCCCCACCTGCGAGGGCGACGCCGACACCCCGGCGCTCATCGAGTTCCAAGACGTCAGCTTCACCTACGACGCAGCAGAGGCGAAACGGCAACGCAAGCGCAAGCAGGCGCCTGCAGCCCGTCAGGCGAAATGGGGCAACAGCCCCGACAGCCTGTGGGCCGTGCGCGGTGTCTCGCTTCAGGTGCGCCGCGGCGAGTTCCTCGGCGTTGCCGGGCATACCGGCAGCGGCAAATCGACGCTCATCCAGCACATGAACGGCATCTTGAAACCCACCTCAGGGCGCGTGCTCATCGACGGCACTGACATTGCCTCGAAGGGCGCCGAGTCGAAGGTGCGCGGATCGATCGGCGTGGTGTTCCAGTATCCCGAGCACCAGCTGTTCGCCGAAACCGTGTACAAGGACGTAGCCTTCGGGCCGCGCAACCTGGGGCTTTCGGGCGAAGAGGTTGATGCGCTCGTGCGCAGCTCGCTCGAGCGCGTAGGTCTTTCCTTCGACGAGCTGGCCGAAAAGAGCCCGTTCGAGCTTTCGGGCGGCCAGCAGCGCCGCGTGGCGTTCGCCGGCGTGCTTGCCATGGACCCGCAGGTGCTCGTACTCGACGAGCCAGCGGCGGGCCTGGACCCCGCCAGCAAGCGCTCCTTCCTGCAGATGATCGCCCGCCTGCATGACCAGGGCCTCACCGTGGTCATGGTGTCCCACTGCATGGACGACCTTGCCGCCATGTGCGACCGCGTGGCCGTCATGAACGAAGGGCGCCTGCTGGGCGTCGGCGCACCCGAGCGCCTGTTCCTGCACGCGCGCAAGCTCAAGGAAGTGGGCTTGGGAACCACCGAGCCGCAGGCGTTCGCGGAAGCGCTGCGCGCAGGCGGATGGGCCCTTGAGCAAGGGAAACTGTATACGGAGAAGGACTTGGCAGGGATGATCGCTGCGGCTTGCGGCGCGGGCAGCGGCAACGCCGGCGATGCCGCCCCTTCCCCAGCCGGCTCTGAAGGCCAGGTGGTCGAATGAACCCGGGCTTTTCCTTCGGCAGCTACGTTTCCGGCACCAGCTGCGTGCATCGGCTCGACCCGCGCACGAAGCTCATAGCAGGTTGCGTGTTCATCGTGGTGCTGCTGTGCGCAAAAAGCGCCGCGGCCCTGGCCGTATGTGCAGCGTTCACGGCACTGTGCTACGCGCTGGCACAGATCCCGCCGAGCAAGGCAGCGCGGTCGTTGGCACCGCTTATGGCCATCGTGGTCATCGTGGCGGTGCTGAACCTGTTCGTCACGCAAGGCGGCCAGGTGCTCGTCGACTGGGGCATCCTTCGCATCAGCGAGGCGGGCGTGCAAACCTGCCTGTTCATGGGCGCCCGCCTGACCATCATGATGCTGGGAATGAGCCTGATCACCCTGACCACCATGACCATCGACCTGACTGAGGCGTTCGAATGGGTGCTCAAGCCCTTCGCCCGCTTCGGCGTGCCCGCCCACGAGCTGGGCATGATCATGGGCATCGCGCTGCGCTTCATGCCGCAGTTCGCCAACGAGCTTGCCGTGGTCTACCACGCTCAGGTCAGCCGCGGCGCCCGCCTGTCAAACAGCCCCGCACGCGGCGTGCGCATGCTCACTTCGCTCATGGTACCCTTGTTCACCAGCGTGTTCCGTCACGCCGAAACGCTTTCAGCGGCCATGGACGCGCGCTGCTACCACGGCGGCGAAGGACGCACGCACCTGCATCCGCTTCGCTTCGCCCCGCGCGACGCCGCAGCCGCCGCCTTCATGGCCGTTTTGGCCGGCTGCGTCGCAGCCATCGGCTACTTGCTTTAACCGACCGGTTCCAAGACTAGGAGGATCACATGACCGGCAACGAGACCATCCTGCAGTATCTGACGAACGTCCCCGCGTGGTACCTGGCCACCAGCGTGAACGACCAGCCCCACGTGCGCCCGTTCAGCTTCGCCGCCGAGCAGGACGGCAAGATCTGGTTCGTCACCGCCACTACCAAGGACGTGTGGGAGGAGCTGCAGCAGAACCAGAAGTTCGAGGCATCCAGCTGGTGGCCCGGCCATGGCTGGCTGATCCTTCGCGGTAAGGCCGGCCTTGAGGACAAGGCGAACGCCGACATGCGCTACGCCGGTTACGCGCACCTGTGCAGCCTGGGCGAGAGCTACGACGGTCCCGATGACCCCACGCTGGTGTTCTTCAGCGTCGAGGAGCCCGAGGCGTGGATCTGCAACCACGAGGAGTGGAAGCCGATCGAGCTGTAGGGACGCCGCAAACCTGACGCAATCGCGGCGGAAGGCGGTTTTGAGAAGCCGCAAATCTGCCGTAAACCGCATGGCTTTCCGGATTGCAGGTTTTGCGTTCGCAGCACCTCATGCGCCAGCGGGCTTTGCAAGGCTTTTGATAAAGCGAAACAGGAAGGGCACGGCTTTGAGCCGTGCCCTTCCTTATGCAAATCACTGGATTCGTCGGAGCCCGCTTTCGCAAAGCCGGGCTTCAGCCAAAACACCCCGCAACGCGGCGGCGCGGGAGCGCCTATTCGAAGTCGTACAGGTCCTTGGCGGCCTGCTTAAAGTCCTCGTAGACTTCCTGGGCGATAGCCTGGTCCTCGACCAATTCGAACGCGGCGGGCTGACCATCTTCGTCAAGCTCGGTCACCTCAAGCGGGATGATCTCGCCCGAGCTGCATGCCGGGCTGTCCTCGGTGACCGGGAAGAAGAAGCCGTAACGGCGACCCTCGTGCAGGATCAAGCCGAGGAACTCAAGATCGATCTGATCGCCCTTCTCGTCCTGAAACGTGAGGGTGATGCCTTCCTCGGTGGGCGGGCAGAAATTCGGGGCGCTTCCTTCGCGCATGGCAACTCCTTTTAACATGGCCGACATCGCTTGCAGCCGATTCCTCCATAGCCTGCGTGCATGGATTCACGTGATTTCCTCAGCGTATCACAATAGGTTGCAATGCGCTCGTTGACCTCCCGTAATCTATCCGACTGCTATACTATTGAACAGTGAAACAACGGCGCAAGCACCTGCGTGCCAAGCACATTGCCGCAGGACAGCGCGCTGTTTAGGTTACCCGTGCAAGGAGGATCGAACATGTTCCCGATGATGGATCCCGAGAAGATGAAACCCATGGAAGAAGACGAAGCCGTGAAGAAGATGGCCAACATCGGCGCGATCATGGAAGGCGCCGGCGATAGCTTCAGCGAGGACGACATGAGGCTGTTCCGCGATGCGTTCATGGGCACCAACGCCCTTGAGGAGCAGATGGAAGCGCTTATCTCCCGTTACAACGGCCTTAGCGAGGATGAAGAGGAAGAAGACGAGGACGACGGCGAGATCCGCCTGAGCGACCTGGACTTCGGCTTCTAATCCCGGCGAACAGACACGCGTCTTCGAGCGCTTACCAGTCCGATCGATTCAAGCCCGGCTCCTGACCGCAAAACGCGATCAGGAGCCGGGCTTTTTGCATGAAAAGGAATCTCATGCGCACCCGCGTTTAAGCGCGGGTTCCGAGACACCTGATGCCACCGATGAGGCGCAAACCCGTACAGCGAGAGCGCGGCGCTTCCCCATTCTGACCCGCGTCGCATTCGCGCAAAACCGCCGAGATGCCCGATGTGAAGCACCAAGAGCCAAGCGCCGGTAAACAATCCCAAACAGCAAAACGGGCCGCTCGTTTCCGAGCGGCCCGAATCAGCTAGCCGATGTTAGCCTTGAACCTTCTTGCGCTTCTTCTTGGAGCGGTTTTGCGCCTTAGCAGGCTTGCTCGCAGCCTGCTGACCTTGCGAAGCAGCGGGCTCCGCAGTGGGCGCGTCCTGGCCGACACCATCCGCAACAGCATCCGCGGCGGCGCCGGCAGCAGCAGCTGCGGTGACGGCAGCGGCCTGCGGCAGTCGGTTCAGGAACCAACGCTGGATGTCCGTGCCGTACTTCTTCTGCAGCTTCGCGAACTGCGGCTCGCGCGTCTTCCACATCACGTAGATGGGCGTTGCAATGGCATAAGACGAGTAGCAGCCGCACATCAGGCCCACGGTCATGGCCAGGGCGAAGTCGCGCAGCGTCTCGCCGCCGAAGATGAGCATGGCCGCAACCGGGATAAGCGAGGTGATGGAGGTGTTGAGCGAACGCACCAGAACCTCGTTGACGGAGTGGTTCGCCATGGTTGCGAACGTGCACTTCGGCGAATCGCCCTTCATGTTCTCGTTGATGCGATGGAACACGACCACCGTATCGTAGAGCGAATAACCCAGGATGGTGAGCAACGCTGCGATGGTGTTCGGTGTGACCTCGCGACCCACGAGCACGTACACGCCCAGCACGATGACCAGGTCATGCAGCAAGGCGATAACCGCCGACACGCCCATCTTCGGATCGCGGAAGCGCACCGAGATGTAGGCGATGATGAGCAGCAGCGACACGAAGAACGCGATGCAGGAGCTCTGGATGACGCTGGTGCCCCAGTCCGGGCCGATGGTGGTTACCTCGAAGCTTTCCGCATCCCAGCCGAACTGGTTGGCAACCTTGTTGGCCGCCGCGGCAGCGCTTTCCGCCGACGTATCGGTGGTGCGCACGAGGAAGCCAGCCTGGCCGTCGGAGTCGGTGGTCTGCACCACGGCGTCGGGCTCGCCGGCATCGGCGAAGGCCGAACGCACCTGCTCGGTGGTCACGTCGTTGCCGCCCTGATGGAACGTCACCGAGGTGCCACCCACGAACTCGATGCCGAAGTTCACGCCGCGCACGCCGACGAGCGCCACGACCAGCACGACCGCCACGGCCGCGATGGACAGGAACACCTTACGGTAACCCAGCAGGTTGATGTCGAGCTTGATGAAGCGGCCGCGCACGTCATGACGCGAGGAAGCAGGCTTCTCGCCCTGGAAGTACGGGGCGGCCTCCTTGCAATCCTTCACGCCCCAGAAGCCGGGGTGCTTGGCGATGCACTTCGGCGCCAGCAGGCGGATGATGGGCGCCTTGAACAGCAGCATCATGACGATGTCGCAGATGATGCCGAGCGCCAGCGTCAGGCCGAAGCCCTTGACCGAGGCGCTTGCTAGGAAGAACAGCGTGAGCGCCGAGACCATGGTGACCAGGTCGGCGTCGATGGACGTGAGGATGCCATGGCGCACGCCGGTGACGGAGGCCGCGCGGACGCTGCGGCCCATGCGGATCTCCTCGCGGAAGCGCTCAAGCGTGAGGATGGAGGAGTCCGCCGCCATGCCGATGGTCAGCACGACGCCGGCGATGCCGGCCATGGACAGGCTGAACAGGCCGAAATGCGACAGCAGCGCCAGAATGCCCAGGTACAGCACGGCGAACACGACCATGGCGGCAGCGGTGATCAGGCCCAGACCCTGGTAGAACACCAGCAGGTACAGCATGACCAGCGCAAGGCCGATAGCGGCCACCAGCACACCGGAGGTCAGCGCATCCTGGCCGAGCGTCGGGCCGACCACCTGGGATTGCGCGTACTCGAAGCTCACGGGCAGCGAGCCGGACTCGAGCACCGTCTCCATGGAGGAGGCGGCTTCCTTGTCGTAGCCGCCGGTGATGGACACCTGACCGCCGGTAATCTCGGACTGCACCGCCGGCGCGGACTGCACTTCGCCATCAAGGATGATGACGATCTTGCCCTTGGTGCTTGCCAGGTCCTTCGTGGCGTCGGCGAACGCCTTCGTACCCTCGGAATCAAGGGAGACGTTGACCGAATAGTCGGTGCCAGTCTCGGAGGCGCGGCCGATGTCGACCTTCGTGATGTTGCTGCCGGTGATGAGCGGCGTGTACGTGCCCTCCTCCACCGTCAGATGCTCGGTCTTGCCGGAAGGCAGCGTGTTGCCGAAGTCGTCGGTGATGGTGCCGCTGGAACCGTACTGCCCGTTCTCGATCTTAGTTTTGACGTCCTCATCGGTGAACGAATCCAGGCGCGCGAACTCCAGCTTGCCGGTTTTGCCGATGGTGGACAGCGCCGTTTCCGTATCGGAAAGGCCGGGGATCTGCACGAGAATCTGGTCGGAGCCCTGCAGCTGCACCACGGCCTCGGAGGCGCCGAGCGCGTTGACGCGCTGCTCGATGATGGCGCGCGACTTCTCCATGTCCTCGGAGGTCACTGCATCGCCGTCGGTGCTTTTCGCCGACAGCACCACCGACAGGCCGCCTTGGATGTCCAGGCCCTGGTTGATCTTTTCCTGCGGAGGGGTGAACATGAAGATGGACCCCAGCACCAAGACGGTGGTCAGCACCAACAGCCACACGTTGCGACGGTTGGCGTTGCCGCCCTTCTTCTTGGCCTTGGCGTTTTGCGCTTTCGCCATGCGAGCTTCTCCTAGCCTTGCAAACCATAGGACGGCCCTGCCGGGCCGTCCCTTCCGCGGCAGCGTTGAACGCCGCCATATATACCCTAACTTACTTATTTTCCCACAATCGAGGAGAATACGAAAGCACCAAGGAGCGGGAATCCGCCCGAGTCCTATATCAGTAGTCCTTAGCGGCCGGGCTGTTCATCCACTCCTCGTAGAACTGCTCGTACTCGCCCGCCAGCACGGCCTCGCGGGCACGGCGCATGAGGTCGAGCAGGAAGTGCAGGTTGTGCACCGACAGCAGGATGGCGCCGAGCATCTCGTTCTGCTTCACCAAGTGGCGCAGATAGGCTCGCGTGTAGTTCTGGCACGTCGGGCAGGTGCAGCTGTGGTCGAGCGGCGTGAAGTCGCGCGTGAACTTCGCGTTGCGCATGTTCATGCGGCCCGTGCTGGAGAACGCCGTGCCCATGCGCGCGGTGCGGGTGGGCAGCACGCAGTCGAACATGTCGACGCCCTCGCGCACGGCGCGCACGAGCGTGGTGGGGTTGCCCACGCCCATCAGGTAGCGCGGACGGTCCTCGGGGCATGCGCGGGCCACCTGGCCGAGCGTCTCGAACATGGTCTCGTGGTCTTCGCCCACCGAATAGCCGCCGATGCCGAAGCCGCCGAAGCGGCGACCGCCCGCGGCCAGGCTCTCGTCCTCGATCTCGCGCAGGCGGCGGATGCTCTCAAGGCGCAGGTCAAGCTCCATACCGCCCTGCACGATGCCGAACAGCGTCTGGTCGGGGCGCTTGTGCGCCGCCAAGCAGCGACGGGCCCAATTCGCCGACAGGTCCACGGCGTTGGCCACGAAGCTGCGCTCGGCCGGGTACGGCGTGCACTGGTCAAGCTGCATGGCGATGTCGGCGCCGATCTGCTCTTGGATGCGCATATTGGACTCGGGCGTCCAGCGCACATAGCTTCCGTCGTAGATGCTGCGGAAGGTCAGGCCGTCGGCGTCGAGCTTGAGCGTGTCAGCCAGAGAGAACACCTGGAATCCGCCCGAGTCGGTGAGCATGGGGCCGTCGTAGTTCATAAACTTGTGCACACCGCCGGCCTCTTCCACCAAGTCGGCGCCGGGGCGCATGGACAGGTGGTAGGTGTTCGCAAGCACCACCTGGCTGTTCAGCTGGTGAAGCTGATCGACCGTGATGCCCTTGACCGTGGCCGATGTGCCGACGGGCATGAACATGGGGGTATGGAAGGTGCCGTGCGCGGTTTCGTACGAAAGCGCGCGGGCATGGCCGCAAGTAGCCTCGATGGTGCAGTCGAACAGGGCCATGGGCTAGTCCTCCATCCCGTTGATGACGAAATCGGTGCCGCCGGAGCGGCCCGCCTCCTCGAGCGTTTTCGCGCCGCCGGCCTGGCCGTCGGCGATGCCGCATGCCGCAAGCACGCGCTCACGCACGGCAGCGGGCACGATGGCGTCGCTCACGCCCTGCGCCGGATCGGCGCACTCAGGCAGGGATTCCACCCAGTCCGCGAACTTCTCCATAGACCCGTGGCGCACGCTGAACACCTCGAAGCCGACAGGGTCGATCAGGAAATCGGTGACCAGGAAACCCTCGCAGCCAAGCTGGCATGCGGCCAGGTCCTCCTTGGTGTTGTTGCCGACCATGAGCACGTCGCGGCCCTCAACGCCCGCGGCGGCAAGGTTTTCCGCATAGTAGTCGGGCTTGGGCTTGACGGCGGTGGAGTTCTCGAACGTGGTGATGCGCGAGAACACCGCCGGATCGATGCCGGCCCAGCGCAAGCGCCACTCCACGGCGCGGCGAGGGAACATCGGCATGGTGGCGAGCACGAGCGGATAGCCCTTGGCGGCAAGCGCCTCGATGGCGCGCGCGGCGGCGGGGTTCGGCTCCACGTCGGCACCCAGTTCGCCGAACTCGTTCTCGTAGAAATCGCCGATGGCGGCGAGCAGCGCGTCTGCGGTGAGCCCCTCGGGCATATCGATGCAGGCCAGGAACTCGGGCCAGAACGACTCGGCGTTCGCATGGCCTGAATCGTTGGTGGCCATGGCGGTGATGCCGCGTTTCATGCCGGCCATGAACTGATCGGGGGCGATGCCAAGGCGCGCGACGTACCCGCCGAGGGCGCGGAAGTAGCTCTTCATGAAGACGTCAACGTCCATGGGCAGCAGCGTGCCGTCAAGATCGAAGAAGACGGCGCGGAAGGTTCGTTTCTCCATATATCATGCCTTTCTGCAGATTGCCGCAGGTGGGGATAGTTTTTGCCTGCGTGGTAGTATAGGGGAAGCGCCGCGCCGGCGGCGAAATGCCCATCGAAAAAGGAGTTCGCGAATGAAGTTGTTGCTGCATGCGTGCTGCGGGCCGTGCTCGCTCGAGCCGACGCGCCTGTTGAAGGCCGCGGGGCACGACATCACCATTTACTACGCGAACTCGAACATCCACCCCGCCGAGGAATACGAGCACCGGCTGGCAACGCTGCGCGCGTGGGCCGCGGATGCGGGGTTCGAGGTGCTGGAAGGCCCGTACGACCCGGCCACGTGGGAAGCATGTGCGGGCCGCATCGGGGACGCCGCGATCGCCGAGGTCGAGCAGACGCGCGCGGAGACTGGCGCGGAAGGCGAATGCGGGGGCGAAATCGGGGGCGAAATCGAGGGCTCTGATGATACCTCCGGCAACCGGTGTGTATCGGTCACCGATGCAGAGGACGGAGACGCTTCCCCTGCCGCCGCTTCCCTTTCTGCAAGCTCTACGAGCGGCGCCGCACCTCGTGCCGCCGTACTGTCGGTCGACCCTGCACGCAGGGAGGCGCGTTGCCGCGCCTGCTACCGCCTTCGCCTTGAGGAAACCGCACGGGTAGCCGCGGAACGAGGCTTCGAGGGCATCGGCACCACGCTGTCGGTGAGCCCCTACCAATATACGCAGGTCATCCGCGAGGAAGTGGAGCGCGCAGCGGCACAAGCCGGGGTCGCGCCCGTGTTCGAGGACTTCCGACCCTACTATGACGAGGCAACGCGCGAAAGCCGCGAACTGGGAATGTACCGGCAGAACTTCTGCGGCTGCCGCATCAGCGATCTGGAAGCAGCCGCCGAGCGCACCGAGCGCAAGGAGCAGCGCGCCGCCGCAAAAGCCGCCGAACGCGCAGCCCACGCCGACGAGCGCGCAGCCGAGGAAGCCGCACGCGCCGCGCATAAAGCCGAGCGCGCAGCCTACGACAAGAACCAGGCACGCAAGCGCGCCATCCTAAAAGCCCTGCGCGAACAGGGGAAATAGCAGCTACTCCATTAGCTCGACAGATACGCCCCGCTCTCGCTGGCGCATTGCACCCGCAAACGCAAAACGGCGAGCAAAGAGCTTGCGTCTATATCCCAAAGCAAGGACCCTGCCGTTCTCACCTGGTTTCCGCATCGCACTTCGCCCCGAGCAAATAAGTATGCCTTCCGTTTCTCGTTGCCAGAGAAACGGAAGGCATACGACCAAACCCCTATAACATAACCCTTGTGTACGACACGGATTTTGGGCTCGCAAAACCCTTTCGCCGGCCGCTTCCCTCTTAAGCGAATGCTAGCGGATGAACATGGCGTCGCCGAACGACAGCATGCGGTAGCGCTCCTCGATGGCATGCTGATAGGCGTTCATGATGTTCTCGCGGGTGCTGAACGCGCTGACCAGCATCATGAGCGTGCTGCGCGGCACGTGGAAGTTCGTGACCAGGGCATCCACCACGTGGAACGTGCTGCCCGGCAGCAGATACAGGCTGGTGGCATCGCGGTCGCGCGCGGTGATGGCGCCGGCGCCGTCGTCGGCCGACGGATCCCAAGCGCTTTCCAAACTGCGCACGCTGGTGGTGCCCACGGCGATCACGCGGCCGCCATTGGCATGTGTGCGATTGATGGCGTCGACCGTCTTCTGCGGCACGGTGTAGAACTCGGTGTGCATCTTATGGGCCAGCGGGTCCTCCTCGTCCACGATGCGGAACGTGTCCAAGCCCACCTCGAGCTCGACGGTTTCCCAATCGATGCCCTTATCGCGCAAGCGCTCGATCAACTCGGGCGTGAAATGAAGGCCCGCCGTAGGGGCCGCCGCCGAGCTTTCGCGACGAGAATACACCGTTTGATACAGCTCCTCATCGCCAGCGTAGTGCTTGATGTAAGGCGGCAGCGGCGTATGTCCCACCGCGTGAAGCGCCTCGTCAAGCGAGGGGTACGTGGTGGTCAGACGAGCCACGCGCTCACCGCGCTGAGCGCCCTCGGCCCAGTCGACGATTTCGGCGGACAGCGCAACGTTGCCTTCGCCATCCATGAAATCCACCACCGCGCCGCTGCCGGGCTTCAAACGCTTGCCCGGGCGCACGAGCACCTCCCAGATAGCCTGCTGGTTTTCGCCAGGCACAAGCTGGCCGGGGATATGGGGCTCGTCCGCATACGGCTGCGCCTTGGAGCCCACAAGCTGACGAAGCAGGAACACCTCGGACTGCCCGCCCGTGCCGCGCTTCGCGCCCAGCAAGCGCGCCGGCAAAACGCGCGTCTCATTCGCCACCAGCAGATCGCCGGGCTCAAGATAGTCGATGATATCGCGGAAGATGCGGTCCTCGATCGCGCCGGTCTCGCGGTCCATGACCAGCATGCGGCACGCATCGCGCACCGCCGCCGGCTCCTGCGCGATAAGCTCCTGGGGAAGATCGTAATCGAAATCGCTCGTTTTCATCGAGATGCTCCTTGTCGCACGCCCGGCATCCTGCGCCGGGCATATAAAAGGCCGCGCCGCGCGCAGCCGAATAGCTTTCGAACAGGCAGATTATACGCCAGCCAAATGGTTTTTCGCGCATGTGCGAAAAGTCCGCATGCACCACTCAGCAAACGGGCCGCAATTCGCTCCGGAGAAGCTGCTGCACAATCGCGCATCCTGAAGCAGCAACACGTGCGGAGCACCCCTCCTTCGCCGGCACCGCCGCTGTTGCGACACGAAAGCACGCGGGGCGAACCCGGTTTTCCGGATTCGCCCCGTGAAGTTCGCTAATTCGCCGTTTGACCAGGCATTTTAAACGTTGAACTTGAAGTGCATGACGTCGCCGTCCTGCACCACGTACTCCTTGCCTTCCTGGCGCAGCTTGCCGGCATTACGGCAGCCCAGCTCACCGCCCAGCTCCACGTAGTCGGAATACGAAGCGGTTTCGGCCTTGATGAAGCCGCGCTCGAAATCGGAGTGGATGACACCGGCGGCCTGCGGGGCCTTCGCGCCGATGGGGATGGTCCAAGCGCGCGTTTCCGTTTCGCCGCTGGTGAAATAGCTCTGCAAGCCCAGCAGCTTGTAAGCGCTGCGCACCAGGCGCGCCAGGCCGGACTCCTCAAGGCCCATGGCCTCCAGGTACTCCTTCGCCTCGGCGGGATCAAGCTCGGCCAGGTCGGCCTCGACCTTTGCGGAAATCGGCACCGGCTGGCAGCCGTCGATCTCGGCCAAGTCGGCGTCGAGCGCGTCCTCGTCCACGTTGGCGATGTAGAGGATGGGCTTCATGGTGAGCAGGTGCAGGTCGTAGATGGCAGCCTGCTCGTCCTCGTCCAGGTTCAACGTGCGGGCGCGATGGCCTTCGTTCAAGCCCTCGAGCACCTTCTTCGCAACCTCGAGCTTCTTCGCACCGGCCTTGTCGCGCTTCGCTTCCTTCTCCAGACGCGGGATGGCCTTGTCAAGCGTGCCCATGTCGGCCAGAATCAGCTCGGTCTTGATAGTTTCAACGTCCGAGCTAGGGTTCACACGGCCGTCGACGTGCACGACATCCGGGTCGCTGAAGAAGCGCACGACTTCGCAGATGGCATCGGTTTCGCGGATGTTCGCGAGGAACTGGTTGCCCAGACCCTCGCCCTGGCTGGCGCCCGCCACCAGACCGGCGATGTCGACGAACTCGACCGTTGCGGGGACGATCTTGGCAGGGTGGTCGATCTCGGCCAGCTTCTCCAGGCGATCGTCGGGAACGGGAACGATGCCGACGTTGGGCTCGATGGTGGCGAAGGGGTAGTTGGCTGCCAAACCGCCCTTGTTCGTGAGGGCCGTGAACAGCGTGGACTTGCCCACATTGGGCAGGCCCACGATACCGATGGAAAGCGACATGCTGAAACTTCCTTAACTAGTGAATACACGTGCTTTCAATGATACCGCAAACAACGCCCCAACGCGATGCCCCGCCGAATGCACGCCAGACGGAGCGAAAACCCGCACAGACCGCATAGCGCACGACCGCCTGCCACGGCCCCATCAAAGTTCTGGGCGGTTTTGCAAGCACTGAAATATAACCTTAGCGGTTCTCATTCTCCTGACCAGGCATTTTGAAATCCCTTACTCGCCCTTTCGTCAAATTCGCGACCAAAACCGCCCAGAACTCCAAGCTCATGGCAAATTCAGCGCCCAAAATCTGCAAAACAACCCAGAACTAGCCCTCTTGCAACAGTTGCGTCACAAAGCGGTGCAAACAATTGCGCCGCCGCGCGTTTGCCCATACCATCGATAGATGGAAACCAAAGGCACCGCGCGCACGGGCGCTGCGGGCCATCACAGCGAGAGGGGTTTCTCATGAGCAAGTACGAAGGAACGCAAACCGAGAAGAACCTGCAGGCCGCCTTCGCCGGCGAGTCGCAGGCAACCAACAAGTACACCTATTTCGCATCGGTGGCGAAGAAGGAAGGCTTCGAGCAGATCGCCGAGATCTTCCGCAAAACGTCGGCAAACGAGCAGTACCACGCCAAGATGTGGCTGCGCGAGCTTCAGGGCATCGGCTCCACGGCGGAGAACCTGGAGGATGCCGCAAACGGCGAGAACTTCGAGTGGACCGACATGTACGAGGGCTTCGCGAAGACCGCCGAGGAGGAAGGCTTCCCCGAGCTGGCCGAGAAGTTCCGCCAGGTCGGCGCCATCGAGAAACATCATGAGGAGCGCTACCGCGCGCTGCTGCACAACGTGGAGACCGCTCAGGTGTTCGAGAAGAGCGAGGTCAAGGTGTGGGAGTGCCGTAACTGCGGCCACATCGTCGTAGGCACCAAGGCCCCCGACGTTTGCCCCGTATGCAACCACCCGCAGGCATACTTCGAGATCAACGCCGAGAATTACTAGGAAGTATGCGCAACACCTGCATCCGTCTGAACTGGGAAAATAGTAACCGATAGAACGTCAAGCACGGCGCAGACAGCCGTTTACGAAGCATTTAGGATACGCGAAGGATAAGTTGCGCCAGGACATCCATCCCGCGCAATCCCGCCGAATCAGGACCACCCGCATAGCGGGTGGTTTGCTCTTAGGGTATAACCCATGGAAG
>NZ_CABQJR010000027.1 GCF_902464545.1 uncultured Senegalimassilia sp. | reverse complement strand
TGTCCAGTATCCGGTTCTCAAGGTTCCCGCCTGCGGGGATGCCCCCGCGGCTTTCGCTCAAGCGCTTTCGTGCTTGGCGCAGGATTGAATAATACGCGCCTCCCCGGGCCGTGTCCAGAACTATTTCGCGCTCGGCGCTATCTTCACATTCTGCACACATATGGGGTTCGGAGGGGGCTCGAGGGCGCGTTGCGGTCCCCTTTTAGCCAGGAGGGGTTCGAGCGCTTTGCGCCCTTCCGTGTATATAGACGGGGCGCGCCCGGGGCGGGATGCGCCGCTCGGCATAGCGGCAATCGCAACTACCGGGGGCAGAGCGTTGGACGACGCGGGGCGGATCCAGGCGGGTGCCCCGCACATTCGCCAGGATAATGAGGCGACACATCGTGGGCATCTCATCCCTGTGCGCAAGCGGAGGGGGCCGATCTTCGACCCCCTCCGTTCGATTCGCTATATATATAGTTACGGCTTCTAGCTTTGCAGCTAAACCAGGCGCAAGAACTTCTTCTTGCCGACCTGGATCTGCGCGCCTTCAAGGCGGGCGGGCTCCAGGTTGTAGGACTTGGGCTCGAGCGCCTCGCCGTTGAGCTTGACTCCGCCGCCGTCGATGAGGCGTCGTGCGTCGGAAACACTTTGCGCCGCACCGGCGTTCACCAGCAGCTTGGCGAAGTACACGGTGCCGTCTTCGCCCGGGGTGAGGTCGGCCTGGAACGTGGGCGCGTCCTCCGGGAAACCGTGGTCCTTGAACTTCAGGTCGAAGTCGGCTTCCGCCTGCTCGGCCGCAGCCTCATCATGATAGGCGGCGACGATGTTGCGGGCTAATGCGCGCTTGACCTTGTTGGGATGCAGCTTGTCCGCCTTCAGATCGGCCTCGAGCTGATCGATTTCGGCGACGGGCAACGTGGATGCCAGGCGATAGTACTTGACCATGAGCTCGTCGGGGATGGACATGACCTTGCCGAACATATCGTTGGCATCGTCGGTAAGGCCGACGTAATTGCCGTAGCTCTTCGACATCTTGCGCACGCCGTCGGTACCCTCGAGCAGCGGCATGGTGAGCGCGATCTGCGGCTCCATGTCCATCTTCTCCATGAGGTCGCGGCCGGCCAGAAGGTTGAACAGCTGGTCGGTGCCGCCCATTTCGACGTCCGCCTTCACCATGACCGAGTCATATGCCTGCATGATGGGGTACAGGAACTCATGCATGGCGATGGGCGTTTGGGACTGGTACCGCTTCGTAAAGTCGTCGCGCTCGAGGATGCGGGCGACGGTGAACTTGCTCATAAGGCCGAGAAGGTCTTTGAGATTCAGCGACAAAATCCAGTCGGCGTTGTAGACGATCTTCGTTTTCTCGGGGTCCAGGATCTTCATAGCCTGGGCGACGTAGGTTTCAGCGTTGGCCTGCACCTGCTCCTGAGAGAGCTGCGGGCGGGTGGTGTTCTTGCCCGACGGGTCGCCGATGAGCGCCGTGCCGTTGCCGATGATAAGCGTGACGTTGTGGCCCAGGTCCTGGAACTGGCGCATCTTGCGCAGCGGGACCGCATGACCCAGATGCAGATCAGGGCTGGTGGGGTCGACGCCAAGCTTGATGTTGAGCGGCTTGCCGCGCTTGAGCTTTTCGAGCAGGCCGCTTTCGGGCACGATTTGCGCAGCGCCCGATGCGATGATGTGCAGTTGTTCTTCTGCGGACAGCATGGTTTCCTCTTTCTAAACGCGTATCTTCCGGATTCTAGCACATGCGGCTTACTGCACGCCGCGGAACAGGTGTCCGCTGGTGCAACCGGGCTCTTTCGGCAACGCCGTGCCCTGAGCATGTGCCACGTTGCGGGCGCGCACGACGCGCTGCACCGCCTGGGTGGTCTCCTGCACGTTCATGAGCGTGCTGTCCACCAGAAGCCAGGTGATGCCAGCCTGAACGATATCGGGGACGGCATGCGCCACATCAAGCTGCACGCTGTTGTAAAGATGGCTGCGGCCAAGCTGGTCGGACATCACCGGGAAGTCGTAACCCTTGCGATCCTTCAGGAAATGCGGGCTTTTGCGGCGCGCGCATGTTGCGCACTCCTGAGCACAGGGGCCCTGGCTCATGAGCATGCAGTGCTCCGTGGTCATGAGCTCCTGACGTCCGATGACGGTAAGGCCGAGCTCGACGGGGCTTTCCTTCGCCAAATCGGAGATTTGGGCCAGGTTGAGCTCGGGCGAGAGCCAGACCCGCTTCGCGCCAAGGCGTGCCGCGGTTTGCAGGGCAAGCGCATTGGTGACGGGCAGGTGCGGCCCCACCTCAACACAGGCGCCCGCCTCGTGAGCGCGAACGAGCTGCCCGAGGCTTTCGGCCATGACGGCCTGATCAGCGTGAACGCTGCGCCAGGCGTCGAAGCCGCATGCATGTTCGCGCGTGAGCTCGCAGTCGTCATGGTCGGCGACGGGCAGCACAACGGCGCATGCCTTCGGATAGCTTGCCTGTTCGGCGGTTTCCGAGAGCTGGCCGGCGATGGTGGCCTGGCCATGCGCCAGGTTGACCGCAGGAACGTACACCTCATCGGCGCCGGCGCGCTTTGCCGCCCGAGCGCAGGCCGGGTTGGTTGCCAGCACCGCGATATGGACGCCGCCGGCATGCGCCGGGAGCATTCGGCTTCCCGCCTCCACGCGCGGCAGCGGGCGCTGGGACGTGCCCTCGAGCAACGCTTGCTCAAGTGAGTCGAGCGCCTCTGCGCGCACATGGTGCAGCTGCGAGAAGCCGATTCCCACGCCCTCATCCATGTCGACATCAAGGTTCACCAGGGAAAACGGAGTCTGCCCCAACCTATCGATATGGGCGCGGACATCATCTTCACTAACGGCCTTGGTGCGTGCGGGCTCGATTTGCTGCCCCTCGGCAGCCCCGATGGGCAGCTCACCCTCTGCAAACCGCTTGCGGGCGCCGCGCAGCGCGCGCGGGTCGGCGGAGTTGTCAGCCAGGCAAAACTCAATGCGAAGGGGCTGCCCGATGCGCAGACGCGCGCGACCCTGCACCTGGATACGCGGCAGGCGGTCATCATCGACGAACGCAGCCTCGGCGCTGCGCACGCGGAACACGCGATCGCCCTTCCCCACCGCGCGCTCGGGCGCAAGCAGCAGATTGCCGTTACGGTCGGTATCCACCTGGGAGACCGTATAGGCGAAATGGCCCTTATTCGTCCAAAACTCGAGCACGTCGCCCGCAACGATGGGGCGCTCACATGCCACGGCAGCTTTTCCGTTCTTCACAGACGCCACGCGTCCGATGAACACGCCGCGATTGTTCGGGCGGCCGTAGCTCATGATCTCGTTTCCGCGCTTGCCCTCCAGATACGCAGTGGTGAAGCCTCGGGAGAACGCCTCGGCAAGCTGGGCGTGCTCCTGCTCCGTGCCTCCCGGAGCGGTCCAATCCTGCAGGCCGCTTTCACGTGCGGCATCGCGCGCCGCGAGAACGCGGTCGAGCGCGGCGCGATAAGCGCTGGTCACGGCATAGACGTACTCGGGCGACTTCATGCGGCCTTCGATTTTGAGGGACGCGACGCCGGCGCGCACCAGACCGGGAAGCAAGTCGATGCTGCACAGATCCTGCGGGGACAGCAGGTGGTCGCCCGGTGCCGGGAGCGGCTTGTTCTTCGCCACGTTATGCAATGCGTACGGCAGGCGGCACGCTTGCGCGCACAGCCCGCGATTGGCCGAGCGCCCGCCGATGAGCGAGGACATGAAGCACTGGCCTGAATAGCACACGCACAACGCGCCATGGGCGAACGTCTCGATTTCAAGACCCAGCTGGTCGCCGACCTTCGCCAAATGCTCGATCTCGGGCAGCGACAGCTCGCGCGCGAGCGTCACGCGCGCTGCCCCGAGCTGGGCGGCGGCGCGCATGCCCGCCTTATTGTGCGTATTCATTTGCGTGGAGATGTGCAAACGGGCCTGCGGCAGCGTTCGCGAAAGCTCGGAGGCGATACCGATATCCTGCACGATGAACGCATCGGCGCCGGCGCGATAAGCCTGGCGCGCCGTTTCCATGGCGCTATCGACCTCGCCGGGCAAAATGGCCGTGTTCAGCGTAACGTACACGTTCACGCCGCGCAGGTGCGCGAAAGCGCAAGCATCGGCGAACGTATCGATGGTGAAATTGTCGGCGCCACGTCGCGCGTTGAACGATTGAAGGCCCAGGTAAACCGCATCGGCGCCACCACGCACAGCGGCATGGAACGCCGCGATGCCGCCAGCCGGCGCCAGAAGCTCCACTTCTTGATCCATATATTCAACCCCCATTGAGTAGAGAAGACAGCTGCAAGTTCCACGCGGCAGAAGCCGCCTTGTTAATTCCAGTTGCAACAGCATAAGAAAAAAGCCACAGTAGTATAATCGAACAATGAAACTCAGACGAAAACAGCGCGAAATGCGCACCCATGCCGCCGCCTGGCTTTTGCTGGTTATCGTTGCATGCCTGTGTTTCACGGGCTACTGGGGCGTCAAGGGCGCCCTGCGGGTAATGGACGGCTGGTGCGACGACCTTCCACCCATCGAGGACACTGACTTCACCAACCACGCACGGGAATCGGTGATGTATGCCGCCGACGGCTCCACGGTGTTGGCGGAATTCCAGCTGGAAAAGCGCGATCCCGTTGAATCAGACCAGGTCAGCGACCTCGCGAAACAAGCCACGGTGGACACCGAGGACGTGCGCTTCTACCAACATGGAGGGGTTGACCTCCCGGGCATTGCGCGCGCATTCGTCAACAACCTTGCCGGAGGCAGCCTGGAAGGCGCATCCACCATCACGCAGCAGCTTGTGCGCAACACGGTGCTCACCCAAGAGGCCAACGAGATATCGATCGAGCGCAAGGTGCGCGAGGCGCAGTTGGCCATGGATCTTGAGAAGCAGTACAGCAAAGACGAGCTGCTTATGATGTACTTGAACACCGTGAACTACGGCGATGGCTGCTACGGCATACAGGCAGCTGCGCAAAACTATTTCCAAACCGATGCTGCCGATTTGAGCCTTACGCAAGCCGCCACCTTGGCCGGCATTCCGCAGTCGCCGACGTTCCTGAATCCGAAAACGTATCCCGACGCAGCGTTGGAACGCCGCAACCTTGTCCTTGAGCGTATGTTATCCGCTGGCGATATCACCCAGGAACAGTGCGATGCCGCGCAAGCCGAGCCGTTGAACCTCGATCCCGCTCCGGAGGTTCCGGAGGACGGCATTTACGCATACCCATATTTCACCAGCTATGTGCGCAACCTCCTTATGGAGGAGGACAATCCCTTCGGATGCTCGTATGCCAGCCTGTTCGAAGGCGGGCTGACCATCCGCACCACCTTGAACCCCTCCTTGCAAGACGACGCGGAGGCGGCATGCGCCGCGCAGCGAGCCCGCATGAGCGGAGACCTTGATGCATCCCTGGTTGCCATCGACCCCGCAACAGGCTATGTCGAAGCCATGGTCGGCGGTGGCGACTACGATATCAGCCAGGTGAACATCGCCACAGGAACGGGCGGCGGAGGCCGCCAAGCGGGATCGACGTTCAAGGCGTTCACGCTTGCGGCAGCTATAGAAAAGGGGATCTCGCCTCAAACGCGCATCGACTGCTCCTCCCCTATGACCAAGGAGGTCGACGGCAGGGAGCAAACGTTCGAGAACTTCGACAATATCGATTACGGGGTGCGCACCATCCAAAGCGCCACCGCTGTTTCGGCAAATACGGGATATTTGCGCCTTTCCGAGGAAATCGGGCAGGCCGCAACAACGAAGATGGCCGAACGGCTGGGCGTCGAATCGCCGATGAACACGGTGTACACCACGACGCTTGGCGTGGCCAGCGTAACTCCGCTCGACATGGCCAGCGCCTACGCAACGCTTGCAAGCGGCGGCACCAAGCGTGAGCCGATTGTGATCACGGAGATCGAGGACAAAGACGGCAACATCATCTACAAGGCCGATGACACCTCGAAACGCGTGATAAGCGAAGAAGTCGCCGGCGCGACCACTAAAGTGCTTCGACAGGTCTTCGAGGCGTCTGATGGCACGGCGCAAACCGCGAAGCTTGGCAACGACCAGCCCGTTGCGGGCAAAACTGGCACTTCGACCGATTTCGCCGACCATTGGCTGGTCGGGTACACCCCATCGCTTTCGGTGGCAACCTGGATCGGCAATCCTGCCGGCAGCATAGCCACGGACACGCAGCTGAACTGCAACGCCCTGTGGAAGGACTTTATGGATCGCGCATGCGCCGGCAAGGCGGTCGAGCAATTCCCCGAGACGAAAGCCCCTAGCTACAACAACGCCTTCAACGAGAAGCAGAAAGCAGCACTTGGCGCCGAGGAGGAGAAATCCTCCGACAAACAGACACCTACGACGATAACCTCGGGCTCTCAGACCGCAACCTCATCGCAGGCCAGCGGCACGGCAAACGCGAAAACGCCGCCGGACGTCACGGGCAAAACGCTTGAAGTGGCGAAAGAGCTACTGAAAGATTGGAAGGCCGGCTCGGTGACGGAATACTCGAGCACGGTACCGAAGGATAGCGTGATCAGGCAATACATTGCCAGCGACGGCATGGTGGTGGTCGTGTTATCCACCGGTCCAAAGACCAACTAGCAAATCGAATCGCCGCTGGTTGCGCGTCGAAGCCGGCGCTAGCTGCCTTCGACGAAAAGCCGTCGCAGGCAGCTTGGCAAAGTCGACACAAGGCGATTAATCGAGGAGCTATCTAAGGCAGCTTGACGGAGAAGCGCTAGATACCGGAATGCCCAAAAGCCGCCAAAACGAGGATGATCCCCCGCGAAACGGTATCGCGGGGGATCATCCTCGTTTTCATCTTACCGTCTCGGCCTTAGGCTCGATGACGGCTCCTTCTTCTAGAAAGCCTTATTGCGGAAGATCAGCGGCGGTTTTGTCGCCTTCCTGCAGCTTTTCGATGCCGCTGTTGTAAGCAGCCTGAATATCAGCAAGGCGCTGGTCGTACGTAGACCAATCGAACGGCTGCGCATCCGTTGCGCTGTCGATTTCCGTGTACAGCTCGATGTAGGCATTCAAAGCGTTCTCCAGCTGCTCGCTGCCGTCGACATAGCACTGCTTCACGCCCTTGAGAGCATCGGGCGCCTCTTGGCTGTCGAGTTCATCAAGTGCTTTGAAGGCGTTGTCCGCCTGGGTGCGCATCGTGACCACGTCACCACGGGACACGGCATCCGAAAAACCGTTCAGACGGGTTTGCAGCGTTTCCATGGTTTGATTGACCTGCGTCATATAGGCACGGTTGTCCGACTGCGCCTGCGAAGCCGCAGAGGTTTGCTGCTGGGGCATGCAGCCGCCTAGCACGGCAACGCTCAACGCCGCAGCGCAAACCGTTGCCGTCAGTTTTACCATCGTATGAGCCATTTCCGGTCCTGTTCTACCTGTTGCCGAACCATATCTTACTGGGTTGACGCACCGCCGCCGGCGGATGCGCCCCCGGAAGCCGTGCCCCCTCCGGTTGCCGCCCCGGTGCCACCCCCGCCGGTCGTACCGCCGGTTGCCGACCCGGTACCGCCTCCCGTAGCGCCGCCGGTCGTCCCGCCACCGGTCGCACTGCCGTTATCGGACCCCGTGCTGCCTGAGGCGCTCCCGTTTGTGCTGCCGGTGCCGTAGCTATTGGAGTTGCCATTTCCGCTAGCCGTGCCATACTGGCCGTTGCTCGAGCCGGTTGAGCTGCTGTTTTGGCTGTTGCTCGAGTTTCCGACAGAGTTCGCGCTGTTGGAGGACGAGCTGGAAGACGTCGTCCCGATATGGTACGTGGCATTCGAGAACGCCTTGTACGTGGGGTTCGATGCCTGGGGGAACGTTTCGGTTTGCTTGCCGTATAGCGCCGCCGTCATGAACTTCTTGAACACATCCGCCGCGCTAACGTCGGTGGGGATGGTTTCCTGGTTAGACGGATCACCGAACCAGATGGCAACGGACAGCTGCGGCGTGATACCGCAGAACGTGATGTCATGGTACTCGCTGGAAGTACCCGTCTTCGCCGCCACCTCCTGGCCGTTATCGAGCTTGGCCAGCGTGCCGGTGCCTTCGGAGGTGTTCACGACGCCCTTCATGACCTCGGTTGCCGCGTGGGCGACTTCGGCGGAGATGACCTGCGTCCCCGACGGATGGCTGTTATCCACGATAAGGTTGTTGTTCTTGTCGTAGATCTTCAGAATAGGCTGCGCGTCGTATTTCGTGCCTCCATTGGCGATGCAAGCATACGCATCCGCCATGTCGAGCATGGTGACGTTGGACTGGCCAAGCGTCAGCGACGGGTTAGCGTTGAGCGTGGAGGTGATTCCCATCTTCTTCGCAGCGTCGATGACCTTTTGAGTTCCCAAAGCCATTTGCAGTCGCACGAAACCGGTGTTGGACGACACGGCGAACGCACGCACGATGCTGCGAGTTCCGTAGTTGATATTGTTGATGTTCTGCAGCGGATTGGAGCTATCGTATCCGGTATCGGGAATCACCGAAGGCGAAGAGCAATCCACCATGGTTTGCGGGTCGATGCCCTCTTCCAAAGCCGCGATCAGCGTGAACGTCTTGAAGGACGAACCGCAAGGACGGCCGCCGTTGGTTCCTTCGCCGGTTGCCAGGTTGGTCTTTTGCGTATCCCAATCCTTACCGCCGACCAATGCGCGGATGAAACCCGTGGAAGGATCGATTGCCACGAGCGAACCGCTAATCGCATCGCTCAGGCCTTCTTCCTTCGTGCGGACGGCATCCTCTGCGGCCTCTTGGGTATCGACGTCAAGGGTGGTGACAACGGTCAGCCCGCCCTTGAACACATCGAGCTGGGAGTACTGGTCGGAAAGCACGTTTTTGACGTAGCTGGTGAAGTACGGGTACTTCTCGATGCCATCCGAAGAGGGCACGGAAGGATTGAGCACAAGATCCTGGGCTTTTGCGGAGTCGTGCTCTTCCTGGGTGATATAGCCGTTCGTCAGCATACGATCGAGAACCAGATTACGACGCGCATAGCAATTATCCGGATAATCGATAGGGTTGTTATAGGTAGGCGATTGGGGGATGCCGACAAGCGCTGCCGCTTCCGCCAGCGTCAAATCAGTTGCATCCTTCGAGAAATATCGCTGGGAAGCCGCCTGGATGCCATAAGCACCCGAACCGTAATTCACGGTGTTCAGGTACATGAGGAGGATGTCGTTTTTCGAGTACATCTCCTCGATTTTGACGGAAAGATACATCTCGCGGATCTTGCGCTTAAGCGAGATATCGTTCATCTCGTCGGCGAGCACCGTATTGCGCACGAACTGCTGCGTAATGGTTGAAGCGCCTTCGCGACCAGACCCCGTAAGCGTGACGAACGCGGCACGGGCAATGCCGACCAGGTCGAAGCCGCCATGGTCGTAGAATCGCTCGTCCTCCGTTGCCACCGTACCCTGCATCACGTACTTGCTGATGCCGCTAAGCTCAACCGGCTCGCGGTTTTCCACTTGGAAGCGCGCAAGCTGCGTCTTCTCATCGGACGCGAGCACCGTAGTCGGCGCAGACGAATTCAGCTCGGATACCTCCGAGACGTCATAGGTTTTCAGGTCGCCGATCCAGGAATCGCCCAAGACGACGACGCCTATGCAACCGGCCAGGCAAATAGCCGCGATGATACTGAGAAATGCAAGCAGGCCGACAAAAGGACGCTTTTTCTTAATGCTCGGCCTGTTCTTTATCGAACGAGAAGCCACGAACCACCTCCAAGAAACTTGGGTAATTGTACCATCGGGGGAAATAGGGTTTTCAAAGCACACAAGTTCGTAGCAAAAAAGCCAAGGGCGGCCAGGGAATCGATTGTTCGTCCCCTGGCCGCCCTTTTGCTTTTCGAGGCGCTGCGACTATAGCAGCGACTCGTCTGCGGCAAGCGTCGCTTTAGCTTTCTCCATCTGCTGTGCCACAGCCGCTTCGCCCGTTCCCCCTTCCGTGGTCCTAGCCGCCACGATGCTGGGAAGATCGAGCGCCTTGACGATATCCTCCTCGAACAACGGGCTTGCCGCCTTGAAGTCGTCAAACGACAGGTCGTCGAGGTTGCAACCGCGCTGCTCGCACAGCAGCACCAAATGTCCTACCACTTCATGTGCATGGCGGAACGGAAGACCCTTCTTCGCCAAGTAGTCGGCAACATCCGTTGCCGCCAAATGGCCGAACTTCGCCTGCTTGAGCATGTTCTCCGGCTTGATGCGCATGGTTTCTATCATTCCCGCGGCGCATTGCAGGCAATCTTCCAGCGTTTTCGCCGAATCGATCGCCCCGTACTTGTCCTCCTGAAGGTCCTTGTTATAGGCAAGGGGAAGCGCCTTCATGGTCACCAGCAACGACACCAAATTGCCGATCACGCGTCCGGTTTTGCCGCGGATGAGCTCGGCAAAATCGGGGTTCTTCTTTTGAGGCATGATGGACGAACCCGTGGAGAACGCGTCGGACAGCTCGATGAAGCCGAACTCGGAGGTTGACCAAAGCACCAGCTCCTCGCACAGGCGCGACAGATGCATGCAGGAAACGGCGCAAGCGTAATCCAAGTCAAGCAGGAAATCACGGTCCGACACCGCATCGAGCGAGTTCGGGATGACCGAAGCGAAGCCCAATTCCCCTGCCGTCATCTGACGATCAAGCGGGTAGGTTGTCCCAGCTAACGCAGCTGCGCCCAGCGGACAGGCGTCGGCCGCATCTCGCGCAGCCTGCAAGCGCCGATAATCGCGCGTAAGCATCCATACATACGCAAGCATATGATGTGAGAACAGGACCGGTTGCGCATGCTGCAGATGAGTATAGCCGGGCAGGATGACATCGAAATTGGACTCGGCCTGGCTTATGAGCGCATGACGCAGCGCGATGTTGGCATGCATCAAGTCGGTAGCACGCTGCTTGGCGTACAGACGCGTATCCGTTGCAACCTGATCGTTGCGGCTGCGACCCGTGTGCAAACGCGCTCCCGCATCCCCGATATCGGCCGTAAGAGCCTTTTCCACCGACATATGGATATCCTCGTCGTTGATATCGAATGAGAAATCACCTGACTCGATATCGGATTTGACGCGATCGAGCCCCGCAACGATTTGCTGTGCATCCTCTTCCGAGATCACGCCGACCTTCGCCAGCATCTTCGCGTGAGCCTTCGACCCTGCGATATCCTGCGCATACAATGCCTTATCGACAGGCAACGAGGCGCCGAAGCGTTGCGTGAACTCGCTAACGTTTTCCGTGAATCTGCCCGACCAAAGAGCCATAGGTTACTCCGTTTCCTTGTGAGCCTCAGCGGCAGCTTCCTGACGGGACAGCGGCGTGACGTCTTCGTAGCGGCCGCGCTTGAGGGGGCCCTTCTCATTTTGAGCATCGAACAGCTCAGCAGGAGCGCCTTCCTGACGACGATTGACCGCCCAGGTTTTCGTGGACAGCGTTTGAATCTCGATAAAGCCCTTGGCTGCGTCGCGATTGAAGGTATCCCCCTTGTCATACGTTGCCAGGCCCTGATCGTAGAGCGAGTATGCGGACTTGCGGCCGACCACCGTGCAAGAACCCTTGAAGAACTTCAAGCGGATGGTGCCGTATAGGCAGCGCTGCGTAGAAGCCATAAATGCATCGATAGCCTCTTTCAGCGGCGAGAACCATTGGCCGTTATAGACGCAATTCGCCCAGGTTTGCTCCAGCGCAAGCTTGTGATGCAGAACCTCGCGCTCAAGCACCAGGTCCTCCAGCGCCTTATGCGCCTTGATCAGCGCCATTCCCGCAGGGGCTTCATAGCACTCGCGGCTTTTGACGCCCACCAAACGGTTCTCGATCATGTCGATACGACCGTAACCGTGCTTGCCCGCGATTTCGTTGAGCTCGTAAATGATGCCCAGATAGCTCTTCTGGTTGCCGTTGATCGCATAGGGCACTCCACGAGCAAAGGTGAGCTCAACGTATTCCGGCTGATCAGGCGCCTGCATGGGATCGGCGGTCATGGTGTAGATATCCGCAGGCGGCTCGATCCAAGGATCCTCCAGTACGCCGCACTCAATTGCGCGGCCCCACAGGTTGTCATCGATTGAGTACGGGGAATCCTTCGTGGCGCCGACCTCCACACCATGAGCCTGAGCCCACTCGATCTCATCGGGACGGGTAAGCAGATTCCACTCGCGAACCGGGGCCAAAATCTTCAGCGACGGATCAAGCATGGTGATGCTGGATTCGAAACGCACCTGATCATTACCCTTGCCCGTGCATCCATGGGCAATATATTTCGCACCGAACTTATGCGCAGCATCCACAAGATGCTTCGAGATCAGAGGGCGGGAAAGCGCCGACACCAGCGGATACTTGTTCTCGTACATAGCATTCGCCGCTAGCGCCTTCGTCAGATATTCCTGCGCGAACATTTGGCGCATATCCACCACAATGCACTCGAGCGCGCCGACGCGCAAAGCCTTTTCCTTGACTTTCTCGAGGCCATCGTGCTCCTGCCCCACATCGCCAACCACGGCGATGACGTCCAGATTCATTTCATCCTGCAACCACTTTATGCAGCAAGATGTATCAAGACCACCGGAATATGCGAGTACCACTTTGTCTTTCTGCTCTGCCATGATGATCGGCCCTTTCGAATGCGATTTGTTTAGCAACAAGGAGATTTGGGTCCACGAGTGCCACAAGATACAGGTATGCCCCGTACTGCCTGGTTACAGACTAGTTTCCCAAGTGAAATTTCCTGAAACTATAGTAATCCCTTAGGAATTATACGTGCACAATTACCCAGAGATGACGCGCAGCGCAATGATGTAACAACTTGTAAATACAACGTGGAATATGCAAAGATAACCGTCTTTGCAACGGTAGAAAAACTAGACGATTATCGTCGTCGCAGACGGTCGATGGCTCGCTCGACCTCCACCGCAGCCTCGGGGCTTTCTGCTGCGATCATAATGGTGTTGTCGCCGGCAACGGTGCCGAGCGCTCCACGCAGGCTGGCTTTGTCAAGAGCTGCGGAGACGCCGGCAGCACCGCCGGAGAACGTCTTCACGACAACCAGATTGCCAGCGACGTGCACCTCTTCAACTAATTCGGAAACCATGCGCTGAAGACGCATTTCCTCAGGGAGGACGTAATAACCCTCGCGAGACTTCACGAGGCCCATGTCCATGATATCGCGGGAAATGGTAGCCTGAGTGCACTCGTAGCCGGCAGACTGCAGCTGATTAGCGAGATCGCGCTGCGTCTTGACATTGCGATCGCGAATGATGTCGCGAATCACGTCATGTCTTTGTTGCCGTTTCCTCATGCCTCGTTACTTCCCGCCCCAGGTGGGGCATTGTACCCGGTTTCCTCCAATGATTCCTGATGCATATGCAAAATAGTGTAAGTGCCATCAAGAATATGCAATTCATAATACCGCAAGATTCGATGATCAGCGAGATGAAATTTAAATTAGCGAAGAATATGCCGCTTCCCTTGTATCGGCGAAACGTTGCCCCGAAATCCCATCCGCATGGATGCCAAGGGTCCACGCCGCAACATGGACCCTTGGCAAGCGTTATAGAGCCCTTAGGCTTCGATCATCTGGTTCAGACGCTCGACCATTGCATCGATATCGCCCTTCTCGCACACCAACGGCGGAAGGAAGCGCAGGGTATGGGCGCCCGTAGCGTTGAGCAGCAGGCCCTTGCCCAGCGCCTTCTGAACCAAAGCAGGCGCATCAACCGATTCATCAAGGTCGATGGCGTTCATGAGGCCAACGCCGCGGACCTCCTTGACCTTGGACACGCCGGCAAGCTGTTGGCGCATGTATTCGCCGGTTTCCTGCACATGCTGCTGAAAACCATTGGAAAGCGTATCAAGCGTTGCCGTTGCGGCCGCCACTGCCAAGCAGCTGCCGCCAAACGTGGTGCCGTGGTCGCCAGGCTGATACGCCTTTGCGATATGGGCGGGGGCAGCACAGGCGCCCATGGGCATTCCACTGGCGATACCCTTCGCCATGGTCACGATATCGGGGGTGACTCCGAAATGCTGGAAGCCAAACGGGGTACCGCAACGGAAGATTCCGGTTTGAACCTCGTCGCACACCATAAGAGCGCCATGCTCCTTGGTAAGATTGCGCACCGCCTCCAGGAATTCCTTCGTGCACGGATGCACGCCGCTTTCGCCTTGGATGCACTCGAGCATGACGGCGCAGATATCATGGCCCTGCTGCTCGAACAAACGGGTAAGAGCCTGAACGTCATTGATAGGCGTGCTTACGAAACCGCCGGGCAAGGGCTGGAACGCCTCCTGCTTCGCAGGCTGAGCAGTGGCCGCAAGCGTTGCGAGGGTTCGTCCATGGAAGCTGCGATCAAGAACCACGATGGTGCGCGGAGCGCCATCGAACGCCTGCTTGACCTGGGCCTCGTCCGCTCCTGCGGCACGAGCGGCCTCTTCGGCGTTCTTACGCGCATACAAGCGAGCGAGCTTGATAGCGCACTCGTTCGCCTCAGCTCCGGAGTTTGCGTAGAACGTCTGCCACGACTCGGGGCTTGCCGGATCCCCACCATTGAGTAGCCCAGAGATTTTGCGGGAGAGCTCACCGCGACCCTCGATGTAGTAGTAATTGCTCACGTGGATCAGACGCTGAGACTGGTCTTGCAGAGCCTTGGTGATGACAGGATGGCAATGGCCGAGGCTGCATACGCCGATGCCTGCGATGAAGTCGAGGTATTTATTGCCCTCGGCATCTTCGACTTCCATACCCTTGCCGGAAACGAGTTCGACGGGCTTACGGGCAAACGTATGCATCACATACTGCGATTCGAGTTCCTGCTGTTGCTCTAGCGACATGCTATCAACTTCCTTCGTAAGGTAACGATTTCTTTAATGTGCGGAAGAACTCTGGATAGAAGCCTTCTGAGCGGCCTCGACTTCTTCACGGTTCTCCAGAAGCTTCGAAGCGAATTTGCCCAGAGGGTGACTATCGAAACGATAGGCCTCTTCGGTGGAATGCATGGTCGTGCCGACACCGGTGCTGGTAAGCATTTCGAGCAGCAGAGAATGAGGCGTGGTCCCATTGATGATATGAGCACGCTGCACACCGTTTTCCAGCGCATGGATGCACGACTTCAGTTTCGGGATCATGCCCGTGGACACCACGTTGTTCTCGACCATATAGCGCGCCTCGAACACGGTAAGGTTGGAGATGAGCGAGCTTTTATCCTCGAAGTTCTCGTACAAGCCGTCGACGTCGGTAAGGAACACCGCCTTATGAGCGCCGATGGCGGCGGCGATATGACCCGCAACCATGTCGGCGTTGACATTGTAGAAGCCGCCGTCCTCTCCGATTGCGACCGATGCGATAACCGGAATATAATCCGACGCCACCAAGTCGTCGAGCAGCGGGCGATTGATGCGCGTGATGTGGCCGACACGACCCAGATCAGGACTTGCCTGCTCGGCCACGATAACGCCGCCATCAGCACCGGAGACGCCCACGGCGAAATTACCATGATGGTTCAATGCCTCGACCAATTCCTGGTTGACCTCGCCCATAAGGACGGTGCGGACTAGATTCATGGCCTCGGGCGTGGTAACACGCTGGCCGTCCTTGAACTCAACGGGGATTTCCATGAGGTCCATCGCCCTGGTGATGGCCTTTCCGCCGCCATGGACGATGACAGGGTTCACGCCGACGATCTTGAGCAGCACGATGTCGCTCATGACATCTGCGCGCAGCTTCTCGTCGACCATGGCAGATCCACCGTATTTGATGACGACGGTTTTACCGGTGATGTTCTTAATCCACGGCAGCGCCTCGACGAGGATCTTAGCTGCCTCCGTTGATGCGCCCTCGGGGCGCGTGTCCTTTGCGTACTTCATGAGCGGTAATCTCCATTGATAGTGACGTATTCGTGCGAGAAATCGCATGTCCACATGGTTGTTGCGCAGTTGCCGGCGCCAAGGTCGACGTCGATGATCACTTCGGGCTCCTCGAAACGGCGAAGCGCTTCGTCCTCATCGAATTCCACGGTTAAGCCTTTTCGGCATACCGGAAGCCCCATGATATCGATGGCGACATCGCCTTGGGAGAACGCCGCGCCGGACCTGCCGAGCGCTGCGGCGATACGACCCCAATTAGCGTCGTGTCCGTAAACCGCCGTTTTCACCAACGGCGAATTCGCTACGGTACGCGCCGCCTTGTCCGCATCCTCCGGATTTGCGGCTCCCGCTACGTTAACGGTGATGAGGCGCGTAGCGCCTTCGCCATCGACCGCCATCTCGCGGGCAAGCGCAACGCAAACGGTGCGCAGTGCGTTCTCGAACGCGTCGAAGACAGGCGTACCGGGCTGCATGCACGCAGCGCCTTGCGGCGCTGCCGCACCGCTTGCCATAAGGAAGCACGAGTCGTTCGTGGAGGTGTCGGAGTCGACGGTGATCTTGTTGAAGCTAATCCCCACCGCCTTCGAAAGAGCCTCATGCAAGTGGTTTGCGGCAATGGGCGCATCGGTGGTGATGACGCTGATCATGGTGGCCATATTGGGCATGATCATGCCCGAGCCCTTTGCCATGCCGCCCACCGTGAACATGCATCCATCGTAGCCCAAGCCGTTACCGCTAAACGTTACGGCGAATTCCTTCGGCTTGGTGTCCGTCGTCATGATGGCGCGAGCCGCATCGGCACCTCCCGCAGCAGACAGCGCCGAGACGGCCAGAGGCGCGCCGCTTTCAAAAGGCTCCATCTGCAGATGCTGGCCGATAACGCCCGTGGACGCCACCAAAACCTCTTGCGCCGGGCAACCGAGCGCATCGGCGACGATGCTGGACGATTGGCGCGCCGTCTGAAGGCCCTTGTCTCCGGTAGCCGCATTTGCGATACCCGAGTTGATGGCCACTGCACGCGCGATGCCATACCCTGCACCATCAAGGTGCTCCTTGGACACTGTGACCGGAGCCGAGCAGAATACGTTCGTGGTGAACACCGCGGCACACGCCGCCGGTTGATCAGCTGCCACCAGCGCAAAATCCAAACGCTTTGGATCAGCGCGGAATCCTGCGTGGATGCCACAAGCCTTGAAACCCTTCGCCGACGCAACGCCGCCTGCCGGCAAAAACGGCAGATCTGCGTAGGAGTCGGCGGTGCTTGCGTTATGCAGAGGTTTCACCGCGTCCCCCTTAGACGCAGCGGAAACTGCATGAGTCATTACGCCCTCCTTCTGAAACGCCCGCCGAAACGGCGGGCGGATTGGCTATACGGGAACCGCCACCTTATCAAGGCCAAGGTCCTCTGGCAGCCCGAATACGATGTTAGCGCACTGAACAGCTTGATTAGCAGCGCCTTTGCAAAGGTTGTCTATAGCTCCGACGGCAATGAGCATGCCAACCCGCTCATTGACGGCAAGCCCGATATGAGCGCAATTCGTGCCCACGACGGAAGACGTCTTGGGCATAACCCCTGCATCGAGCACGGTTACGAACGCGCTGTCTCGATAGAACTCTTTATAGCTCTCGACGATCTTCGCCACATCATGCGTTGCCCCGGCCGCCAAGGGCAGGTTCACCGTAGACAGAAGGCCCCTGTTCAGTGGCGCCAAATGAGGGGTGAACACCAAGCGGTCGGAAACGCCCAGGATCTGCTCGATTTCAGGCGTATGGCGATGCGTAGCAACGCCGTAAGCCTCGAGATTTTCGTTGGCGAAACAGAAATGGGTGCGCGCCGTAGCCTTCTTGCCTGCACCCGTCACACCTGAAATGGCATCTACGACAATCGGAGCTTTGTCATCGACAAGGCCGAGACGCACGGCAGGCGCTGCAGCAAGCGTGGTTGCCGTGGGATAGCAGCCAGCGCAACCGACGACCGCCCCTTTGCCTTCCTTGCGCTGCTGCGCGGCGGCGACAAGATCGTCGGGGAACAGCTCGGGCAAGCCGAAGGCGGCGCGCTTGAGCAGCTCGGTTTGAGTATGAGGGACTTTGTACCACTGCTCGTAAACCGCAGGGTCCTTTAAACGGAAATCGGCAGACAGGTCGACCACCACACCCCCACGATCGACGATACGAGGGGCCATTGCCATTGCCGCGGTATGAGGCACGGCAAGGAACACGACATCGCACTGATCGAGAACCGGGTCGTCATGCCTGGAGAAGGCAAGGTCGGTTGCTCCCGTGAAGCAAGGGTATTCCTTGGCCACGGGGGTTCCAGCAAGCTCATTGGAGGTAACGGCGACCAATTCGAACTTGGGGTGCCGCAGCGCAACTCGGACCAGCTCTATGCCAGCGAAGCCGGCTGCACCGACAATACCGCATTTGATGCTCATACTATGCCCTTCCCATTCGAGGTGTAATGGTACGTTGGGACCGCCTGTTCAAGCATGCGAATAGCTTCCCCATCAGTTGCCGAAAGCGCGTTTTCCAACTCATCGAGCTTCGAGGCAACCTGATCATAGCTGATTTCCTGGCCCGTGGAGATCATGATGGACTGGTTATCGGTGGGAAGCGTGCTCTCCTCGTCCATGAGCAGTTCCTCGTACATCTTCTCACCTTCACGCAGACCCGTAAACTCTATTTTGATATCCACGTCCGGCGTAAGGCCTTGCAGTTGGATAAGGCCTTTTGCCAAATCGACGATCTTGACGGGTTCGCCCATATCCAAAATGAAGATCTCGCCGCCATGCGCCATGCCTCCCGCTTGGATAACCAATCGCGACGCCTCGGGGATGGTCATGAAGAACCGCTCGATATCCGGATGCGTAACGGTAACAGGCCCACCGGCGGCGATTTGACGCTGGAAGACGGGAATCACGCTGCCGTTAGAGCCAAGCACGTTGCCGAAACGCACTGCGGTGAAAATGGTTTTCGACGTACGCGCATAGTACTGCACGATCATTTCGCCCATGCGCTTGGTCGCCCCCATGACGCTCGTGGGGTTAACCGCCTTGTCGGTGGAGATGAAGATGAAGCGCGCCGCCCCGTATGCATCAGCGGCACGAACGGCATTCAACGTGCCGAACACGTTGTTGTGAACAGCCTCGCGCGGGCAATGCTCCATAAGAGGAACGTGTTTATGGGCAGCCGCATGAAACACCGCGCCCGGGCGATATTTCGCGAACACCTCATTGACGCGCTCCTTGTCGCATACGTTGCCGATCTCGATGATGATATCGATGTCGTCGTATTCGGACAGAAGCTCGTTGCGCAGCATGTACGCATCATTCTCGTAAATGTCGAAGATGACAATGCGAGCAGGCGCCACCGTGCACAGCTGACGGCACAGCTCGCCGCCGATGGAACCGCCACCGCCAGTGACCAGCACGGTTTCACCGGCGATATAGCCGGAAACTGCACGAGTGTTCAGAATGATCTCCTCGCGACCAAGCAGGTCCGCCACATCGACGTCGCGCAGGCTTACATCCCCGATTTCATCAAGGGACAAAGCGCGAACGTTGGGCAGCGTGCGCAAACGGCAATCCGTTTTCGTGCATTCGCCGTAAATGCGCTTACGCTCCTCGGGCGTGGACGAGGGGATAGCTACGACGATCTGCTCGATATCGTAGCGATCAACCAGATCGACGATGTCGGAGGTTCCGCCAGAAACCTTCACACCATGGATGCGTTGACCTCGCTTCGCAGGGTCGTCGTCAGTGGCGACAATGGGGATACCGGGCATGAGCGGATCTTTCGACGCCATGCGCCCGATTGCCAGCGAGCCCGTTTCGCCCGCGCCGACCACCAGCGTGCGCGGGCGATCGCACGTGCGCTGCGACGAGGCGATGGCCCTTCCCTTTTGGCGCATGAAGCGGAACACGAAGCGGATACCGCCCATGAAGAAGATCAAAAGGAAGCACGAAACGACGAAAACCCTGATAGGAAGCCTAGTGCCGATAATCCACAGAAACACGGCGCCGCCCAACGTGCCGAGCACGGTTGCGCCGACGATTTGGATGACCTCATCGATGCTGGCATATTCCCATAAATTGTTGTACAGGCGAAACGTCGCCAAAACCACGACGTTGATAAACGCGAGAATGCCCAATACGAAGTAAATCTCGTTATTGACGAACACCTCTCCCTTAACGTTGGTGAGAATAGATGCAAGCCAATACGACAGATACGTGGCGATGATGTCGAGCAGCAACAAAAGCGCTGTTCTTTTTGTGATATGCACGTCCAAACCCGGCCCCGTCTTCATCTTCAAATAGAACAGTTCATAGTGTCAGATTACCTACAAAGGCTGCCGACTGAAGGCCTATTGTAGCCAAACTGGCGTATGATTGCAGCGATATTACCGGCCAAGGAGCTTGTTACATGAATATTCCAGCCCCCGAAAACCATACCGACGCCACCCCCGGCGACGTCTCCCAACCTGCTCGTAACCACAATATCGAAGCGCTGACGGCTTTCTTCCGAAGCGGCATAAAACCCGCTGAATCGCACGGGAAACTGGGCATCGAGCTGGAACAGACCATTGTGCGCGCTGACGGCTCCCCTGTCTCCTATAGCGAGGAGAACGGCGTTGCGCATTTGCTTGAACAGCTAGGGGAATCCTATCCGCAAGCGACCGTAGATGAAGAAGGCGACCTTCTTGGCGTAGCTCGCCCAGGAGAGGCGATCACCATCGAACCTGCCGCCCAAATCGAGCTATCGGCGGGTCCGTTCGATGACCTGCAAAAAGCCCTGGAGACGTTTACCGCATATCGGAAAACGCTTGATGAGCTGCTTGCCCCCAAAGGCATGCGTGTGGTGGCGCAAGGATACCATCCCACCGCCACGGCACGCAGCTTGGACCTGATACCTAAGCGCCGCTACGCATTCATGAACCGATATCTTGGCGCAAAGGATATCTACGGCCCCTGCATGATGCGAGGCAGCGCCTCAACGCAGATCTCCATCGACTACACAAGCGAGCAGGACTGCCTTCGAAAAATGAGGGTCGCCTATGCGCTTACTCCTATTTTGAGCCTGATTTGCGACAATTCGCCGGTATTCGAAGGCAAACCCCGCTCGCACAAGCTGATGAGGACCGACATATGGCGCCATACCGACAGCGACCGATGCGGCCTTGTGCCCGGTGCCCTTTCAAGCGGCTTCACGTTCGAAGACTATGCGAAGTACGTGTTAGACACGCCCGCTATAGTGGCGCCCGATGAAAACGAGGGCTGGCGCTACTGCGAGCAGACCTTTGGACAACTGTACGCCGACAAGCCGATGACCCGAAAGCAAGTAGAGCACGCGGTTTCCATGCAATTCCCCGACGTGCGGCTGAAAACGTACTTGGAGATCCGCCCGGCGGACTCTATGCCCATCCCCTATGTGATCGCCTATGCCGCCCTTATCAAGGGCTTGTTCTACGACGAAGACAACCTGCAGCAGCTTGAAGCCCTTTTCGCCAATGTAGACGCCGACGCTTTCGAAATGGCGAAAGATGCCCTGATGGAACGCGGCTACAATGCTGATGTTTACGGAGTGCCGGTAGCCGACCTGTGCGACCGCGTTATCGGGTTGGCTGAAAACGGCTTAAACCCCGATGACCGCACGCTCCTTAAACCCCTTTCCGACCTTGTGGCCCAACGGATCACGCTTGCCGACCTAGCAGAGAAGGAAACCGCAGAGGCGTAAAGCAACGGCAAAGGAACTTTTCGCGGTTCCCCCGTCATTACCGAGCCCGGCTTCAGGTTTGTCGGGTAGACTTAACCGAGCGAAATACCCATACGACAGGAGACGTTTCGATGAGCAACAAAGGCAAAAAGGTCAAGGTTCATTACACCGGCACGCTGGACGACGGTACGAAGTTCGACTCTTCCCTGGATCGCGGCGAGCCCTTGGAGTTCACGTGCATGGCCGGGCAGATGATCCCCGGATTCGATGCGGCAGTTGAGCTCATGGAGGAGGGCGAGACCAAAACCGTGCACATCCCCGCTGCCGACGCCTATGGAGAGCGCAACGAGGAACTGGTGCAGCGCATCCCCTTGGATCAGATCCCCAACGGCAACGAGCTTCCCGTTGGCCAGACGGTATACATGCAAAGCGGCGACGGCCAGATCTTCCCCGTGTTCGTGCAGTCGATCGAAGACGGCGTGGCAACCTTTGACATGAACCACGAACTGGCAGGCAAGGACCTCAACTTCGAGATCACGCTGGTGGAGATCGAAGACTAGTCGATATAGCTTTTAAAGGTACCCCGGGCCGCTCGATCGAGCGGCCCTTTTCATTGCAGGACGCTATGCCGCCTGCAGCCGACCCATAAGGTTTTCCACCCTGTTGAGAAAATCCCCCTCACAAACCTGATTAAGCCTATCGACCCTGGCAATGAGTCGTTCTTGGCACGCTTCTTCCAAAGCATCGGGAACATACAAGCCCATGGACGCGGCTCGCACCGCCGCAAGCCTGCCAACGGAGTCGGCCGAAGGAAACGCTTCTTCACAGCTTACGAACGAGCAATCGCTACGAGGCAACGATTGCGCCCCCGCCTTAGAGGTCGCGCTTTCCGAGGAGGTGCCGAGAATCCCAAGGCTCGAATCGCCTTGCCTCGACGCCGGCGCTTGGTGCGTCAGATGCCAGAACGCGCTTGCAAGGACCATGTAGCGCTCGCAGCAATCCCAGGGGCCTTCGAGCCATACGCGATACGAAAGCCCCTGCGACCAGGGAACGCAGCCGAACAGGCGCCCACCTTCGGAGACATCTTGCCGCACTGCGCCCGCAGACAAGTCTGCCACGCGGGCCTGCACCAAACGCTCGATGCTTGCCTGGCCCCGTCGCGCATGCACGACGAAGCGTTCTTCGGGGAATACGCACAGGGCTTTGCCGCTTTTGCGCTTCACCACGCAATCGAGCATGGCGTCCAAAGCGCGGCCCATGCGCTTGCGAGCAACGCGGCGTTGCTGCGGAGTGGACTGACCCCACCCCGGCAAATGACGCGCATAACCCTGCTCGACCATGGAAAGCAGCGTTTCCCTATCGCAGCACAGAAAGGCATCCTGTAACGTGGGAACCTGTTTTCGAGACACCGACTGCGCATCCCAAAGAAGATCAGAGCACAACATGTCCGACCTCCTGCACAAGGGACACCGCATCGGCGCAATCCATAACGCATGCACATCGAAGCGGGAAGGCGCCGGGCAAGACCTGATCAAGCGCGGATCCAAACCCCAGCTGATCGAACTCCCGCCAATCATCAGCGCCTTCTCCGTCGCATCCCACCGAAATAAAGCCACCTTCGAACAGCTGATACTCCATCGAATCGAGCGCATCGCGCAACTGACAGAGCGGAAGCGCCGCTATAACCACCAATGCACCTGGTTGCGCGCAGCAAGACACAGACCCGTTACCGGACATGGCAAACACCTTCTTCGATTGTTCCAAAAACGGAGAGGATCTTGCAAGCGTGGAACGGGCAGCGAGGAACACCGCTGCCATCTACGGGCGACCTTGGAAGGAGGCGCTTGCACTGGCTCTGATGTGTTGACGGGAGTATAACACGATTTCGTACGTTTGTTCGTTATAAAGTTGAAAAAAATCCCGGCAAGGGAGGACGCTATTGCCCAATTCCCCTGCCGGGATGAAAGATTACCAGCTCAGAAGCTCATAGCCGGTTTCCGTGACCACCAGCTGCACTTCCCACTGAGCGGAGGGCTTGCGGTCCGCCGTGCGAACGGTCCAGCCATTGGGGTCGGTCATGTCGATCTTATGACCCCCCATGTTGATCATGGGCTCGATGGTGAAGCAGCAGCCCGGCGCCAGCACCATGCCCGTTCCGGGCTCAGACACGTGGCTGACGAAGGGATCTTCGTGGAACTCCAAGCCGATACCGTGGCCGCCGAACTCGCGCACCACCGAGAAGCCCTGCGCGTGCGCGTATTCGTGCACCGCAGCGCCCACATCGCCCAAAAGCCCCCACGGCTTCACCGCGGCAAGACCGGCTTCCAGCGCCTTCTTGGTTTCCTCCACAAGACGGCGCTTCTCGTCGGACACCTCGCCGATGCAGAACATGCGTGAGGAATCGGAATAGTAGCCGTCCAGGATGGTGGAGCAGTCGACGTTGACGATATCGCCGTCTTTCAGCACATCGTCGGGCGACGGGATGCCGTGGCAGACCACTTCGTTGATGGACGTGCAGACGCTTTTCGGATAGCCCTCGTAATCAAGGTCGGCCGGGATGCCGCCATTCTCGACGGTGTAATCGTAGATCCACTTGTCGATCTCCTCGGTGGTGACGCCCGCTCCGATGCGCTCCGCCACAAGATCCAGCACGCCGATGTTGATGGCGGCGCTTCTCTTGATGCCCTCGATCTCCTCCGGCGTTTTCAGCAAGCTGCGCTGGGGAACCTCGAAGCCCTGCTCATAGAGGCTTTGCAGGCGCTCGTCGAAATCAAGGTGGCACTTCTTGTATTTACGCCCGCTGCCGCACCAACACTCGTCGTTGCGACCGGGGCTTTTCAGATTGTCGTACATACCGCATCCTTTCGTTTGCGCCCTATTGTAACGCTGTTAGCCATGGTTAAGTCTTAGAATCCGCCTGAAACAAGGAAACCGCCGGGCATGGACTCGGCGGCTTCCCTAGCGCGTGGGCTGATCGCCTTTACGCGCGGACCTCGGCGCCGGTGGCGCCGCAGACCTTCTTCACCAGCTTCGCATGCGCCTTATCGACCTCTTCGCCGGTAAGCGTGCGATCGGCGGCGCGGTACGTCAGCGCGTACGCCATGGACTTCTTGCCCTGGCCGATGCGCTCGGAATCGCGGTACACATCGAACAGGCGCACCTCGGCCAGCAGCTTGCCGCCCGCAGACGACATGCACTGCTCCAGACGCTCGTGCGTGACATCCTCGTCGACCACGAACGCCTGGTCTATGGAAACGGCCGGGAACGTGGGCACGTCGACGTAGTCGCGCGCAGGGCGGCAGGCCTTGGCGAGCGCCTCGACGTCCAGCTCGAAGGCGACTACGGGCGCCTGCGCGTCATAGGCGGCGCAAGCCAGCGGATGCAGCTCGCCCACCCAGCCGAGCACCGTGCCGCCGGAGAGCACCTGGGCGGCGCGGCCGGGCTGCAGATGCGGGGCCTCCTGCGCGGACAGCGCCTTGTAGCGGACCTTCGGGATGGCCAGCTCGCGCATCAGGTTCTCCACGACGCCTTTGCCGTCGAAGAAGTCGAACGCCGCAGGCTGCACGTTCCAGGCAGCGTCGCCGAATGCGCCCGCCATGACGCCGGCCAGGCGGCGGCGCTCCTTGGGCTGCTTCTTACCTTCGTGAGCGAAGAACACCATGCCCTGCTCGTAGAGCTGGATATTCTTCACGCCGCGAGCCTGGTTGTGCGCCACCGAGCGCAAAAGGCCCGGGATGATGCTCTGGCGCATGACCGACTGGTCGGAGTTCATGGGGTTGATGAGCTCCACGGGATCGCCCAGCCCCTCGACGGGCATGCGCAGACGCTCGAGCTCGGTGGGCTCGGCGAAGGAATACGTCATGGTCTCATTGAGGCCGGATGCGGTCATGGTGCGGTTGACGGTATCCAGCACGTGCTCCATATGGGAGCGCACGCCGAAGCGGCCGCGGCCGCCGGGCAGCGTCTCGGGGATGAGGTCCATGCCGTACAGGCGCAGCACCTCCTCGTACAGGTCGATCTCGCGCGGCAGGTCGGGGCGGAAGGTGGGGGAAACCACGTCCAGCACATCCTCGTCGGCGGTGTCTTCGACCTTGCAACCCAAGCGCTCCAAGATCTCGACGATGAACTCGCGCGGGATCTGGGCGCCCATCATTGAGCGGAAGCGCGAGATGCGGAATCTCAGCTGCGCGGCGGTGCTAGGCTCGGGCCACACGTCGATGATGCCCTGGTCGTCGGCCGCGGCAGCGCTCACGGTGCCGCCGGCGACCTCCACGATGAGCGCAGCAGCGGCAGCGGAGCGCGCCTCGATGCCGTGGTCGTCCACACCGCGCTCGTAGCGCATGGAGCTTTCGCTGATAAGCCCGAGGTTGCGGCTGGTGCGGCTGGTGCGGCCGGCCTCGAACGTGGCGGCCTCCAGCAGGATGTTCACCGTATCGTCGGTCACCTCGGTATCAAGGCCGCCCATGACGCCGGCCAAGGCCACCGCGCCCTGCTCGGGGGTGGAGATGACGGTCATGTCGCTGGTAAGGGTGCGCTTCTCGCCGTCGAGCGTGGTCAACGGCTCGCCGTCTTGCGCGGCGCGCACCACGATGTGCGCACGGCCATCGGCGTTCTTCAGCTTGTCCAGGTCGAACGCGTGTAGCGGCTGGCCGAACAGGAACAGGATGTAGTTCGTGACGTCCACGATGTTGTTAACCGAGCGCTGGCCGATGGCCGCAAGGCGCTCGACCATCCAATCGGGGCTGGGGCCCACCTTGCAGCCGCGGATGACGCGCGCCGTGTAGCGCGGGCAGCGCTTGGCATCCTCGACCGTGATCTTGACCTCTTCGTCAACAGGGGTTGCGGAGGCGTCGAGCTGGAGCTTGGCGGCCATTTCCGCCAGCGGGTCGTTCCAGTCGCGACGATACATCGCGCCCACCTCGCGAGCCAAGCCGGCGATGGAGAGGCTGTCGGGGCGGTTCGGGGTGATCTCCAGGTCGAGCACGGTGTCGGTCAGGCCGGCGTACTCGGCGAACGGCACGCCCACCGGGGCATCTTCGGGCAAGATCATGATGCCGTCGTGGTCGCCGCTTAAGCCGAGCTCGCGCGCGGAGCAGTTCATGCCGAAGCTGGCGACGCCGCGAAGCTTGGACTTCTTGATCTTCACATCGCCGGGCAGCTCCGCGCCCACCATGGCGGTGACGATATGGTCGCCCTCGTTGAAGTTCTGCGCGCCGCAGACGATCTGCAGCGGCTCGGGGTTGCCTTCCTTATCGACGTTGAGCTCGCCCACGTCGACCGAGCACACCCACATGTGATCGGAGTCGGGATGATGCTCCTTTTTGAGCACCTTGGCGGTTACCACGTGGTCGAACGCGGCGCCAAGCGTCTCAACGCCCTCCACGCCCGTTCCCGTAAGGTCGAGCTTGTCGCAGAACGCCTTGATGTCCGTAGGGACCTCAACGTATTCGTTCAGCCATTTCAGCGATACTTTCATGACATTCTCTTTCTATGACATCGGCCAAGGCCGACGAAAATCAGTGGGACGGCCGAGCTTGCCGGAATCGGCCCAGATGGCGAAGCGCGCCGCATCGACCGCATCCGATCGGCCGAGCACGGCCATCGCCCGTGCGCCGAAAGCGGAAAACCCAAGCTAGGTTCCGCCGATCCGCGCCGTCGAGCGACTTCGCCGCCGTCGAGCAAAAGGGGCTAGAACTGGCGAAGGAAGCGCATATCGCCCTCAAGCAGCATGCGCAGGTCGGGGACGTTGTACTTCAAGCACGCAACGCGCTCGACGCCCACGCCGAACGCGAAGCCCGAATACTCCTCCGGGTCGATGCCCGACATGCTGAGCACGTTGGGGTCGACCATGCCGCAGCCCAAGATCTCCAGCCAGCCCGTGCCCTTGCACATGCGGCAGCGCTCGCCGTCGTGCAGATGACCCGTGCCGCCGCACACGCCGCAGCTGACGTCGGCCTCAGCGGACGGCTCGGTGAACGGGAAGTAGTGGGCGCGGAAGCGCGTCTTGCGATCGGGGCCGAACATCTGCTTGCAGAAGTAGTCCAGCGTGCCCTTCAGGTCGCCGAACGAGATGCCCTTGTCGACGACCAGACCCTCGATCTGCGTGAACTGCGGCAAATGGCTGGGGTCGGCCACGTCGCGGCGATACACCTTGCCCGGAGCGATGATGTAGATGGGCGGCTTCTGCTGCTCCATGACGTGCACCTGCACGCCGGAGGTCTGCGTGCGCAACAGCACCTTGGACTCGCCGCGCACCGCGGACTCCTCGCCGGATCGGTCGACCACGTAGAAGGTGTCCTGCATGCTGCGGCTGGGATGGTCGGCCGGGGCATTGAGCGCCTCGAAGTTATAGTAGTCGGTTTCCACCTCGGGACCTTGGGCAACGGTATAGCCCAAGCCCAGGAAGATCTCGGAGATCTGGTCGGTGATGGCGTTGATGAGATGGCGCGTGCCCACCTGCTGGCCGCGGCCCGGCAGCGTGACGTCGACAGCCGCCGCGTCGATGGCAGCCTCGAGCTCCTTGGCGGCAAGCGCACGCTTGCGCTCCTCGAGCGCCGCCTCCACGGCGCCGCGCACCTCGTTCACCGCTTTGCCCACGGCGGCGCGCTCCTCCTTCGCCACCTGGCCCATGCCGCGCAGGTAGCCCGTCAGCGTGCCGGCCTTGCCCAGCACCGCCACGCGCACCTCCTCGAGCGCGGAAGTGTCCGCAGCCTGCTCGATGGCGGCCAACGTGCTCGTGCGCAACGCCGACAGCTCGTCCACGATTGCCATGTGTCCGATCCTTTCCACATTTGCCGATGGCCGCCGTATGCGGCCAATAAAAAAGAGCCCTCTTCGCCTTTGGCCTGGGATTTACCCAGTCCAAGGACGAGAGAAGGCTCTCGCGGTACCACCTTGGTTGACGGACGCGCATCTGCACGAACCGCCCGCTTCATTCGCCCCGATAACGGAGGGCGCCCGCCATGGCCTACTAAAACGTCCGCGCTTGCCGCGCCCCGCTTTCAGCCCTGATGCTCGGAAGGGAATCGACGCGCTTGCCGCCCGGGTCCTTTCAGCCGATGAGACCCGTCTCTGCCGACCGCGATGATGCGCGCCGCTGTCTTCGTCTATGCATGTGCTTACGGAGTATACCGCAAACATCGGCGATTCGTCGCGTTTTCCATATCGCGCGCACCCGATGCAAGAAGACATAGCCCTCGTGGAAACAAGCCAGGACCATCCGGCGTTGGAACGGGCGAGGCCGCAGCATATCCCGCAATCCGGCTGCATCACGCCGACAAAGCACGCCCGAATCACGAATCGACCGATGACGGCATCGAGCTGATCTTGGCAGAGAAGAGTCCAGCGTAGGGATCGGGCGGCAGCTCGACCATCACGCAACCCCCGCAAAGCAGTAGTACCATGGGCTCCTGATCGAAACACGAGAAGGAGCCCTTTTCATGACAACTCCCGTCATCCGCCTTGCAACCAGCGCCGACTCCGACGCCATCTTGGGCATCTATGCGCCCTATATAGACACATCCATAACGTTCGAGGAGGAGGTGCCCGCACGCGAGGCCTTTCAGGCCCGCACGGACGGCGTGCTTTCCTCCCACCCCTACCTGGTTGCCGAGTTTGACGGCAAGGTGGTTGGCTACGCTTATGCCCACGAGCTGCGCGAGCGCGGCGCCTATCGATGGAACTCCGAGCTTTCCGTATATCTTGCGCCCACCGCGCAGGGCCATGGGCTGGGCGCCGTGCTATACCGCGCGCTCATCGAGCTATGCGCCGCGCAGGGAATCAAAGCGGTGTACGGCATTGTGACCAGCCCGAACGACCCCAGCCAGCGCCTGCATGAAGGCCTTGGCTTCGAGGTGATGGGGCATCAGCGCCACGCCGGCTTCAAAAGCGGTCAATGGCATGATGTCACCTGGTACGTGAAGTTCTTGACCGACCGTTTCGAAGACGACCCCGCTTCCCCAGTGCCCTTCCCGCTGCTATGCGACCAGCAGCCGCAGGCGGTGAAGGATATCTTGGATCGAGCGAACTCGTCCCTACGATAAAGCGCGACGGCTCGGGTATGCCGAGCGCAACCCGACCTGCACGCGATATTGCCCGCCGCCCGCTGCGCAACGGGCGGGAAACCGTTAGGTAACGCCCGCCAGCGCGCATCCCGCCCATAAACAAAGAACAGTACAGTAGGTATCGCGCCCCGCAAGGCGGCAAACTCACCTTGCGGGGCGCGATACGCCGCATCACCGAAACGTTAGGCATTTCATGAAAGACCTCTTCCAACGATTAGCTCAACGCACCGCCGTGTGGATGCAGGGCCGCTACGGCAACGACGACCTTGGCAACGCGCTGGTAGCGCTGGGAATCATCGCCGTGCTGGCTTCCATCCTGCCGCACTGCGGGTGGCTTTCCTATGTCGCGCTTGCGGCGATGGCGCTGGCCATTTGGCGCACCTGCTCGAAGAACATCGGGAAACGCCGTCAGGAAAACCAGAGCTATCTGCGCTTGTCCGCCAAGCCCCGCCGTAGCTACGAGCTTGGGAAGAAGAAATGGTCCAACCGCAAGACCACGAAGTACTTCCGCTGCAAGAACTGCGGACAGGAGCTTTCCGTACCCCGCGGAAAAGGCACGATGCGCGTGGTGTGCCCGAAGTGCAAGACGGAGACGAAGATGAAATCGTAACAAGCGGCATTTTGCCGATAAGCGAAACCGAGAAGCCAGTGAAAAAGCGCCTGAAAAGGCGCTTTTTCACTGGCTTATAAGGCGAAACCATGCCTCTACGGAATATGCGCTCCCCGATATTGCTCAAGCAAAAATGGAAAGCGGTCTTCGCGGCGGAGCTCCTCCCAACGGCCCTATCGCTCAACGCTTCCCGACGCGCACGCCGAAAGAAGCCGCGCATCGCGCTCAAGTCCTTACCGAACAGGTATTATCTTCGCTTTCTCAAGATATCCGTGACCACCCAGATAGACAGAACCAACGCGCCCAGGTATCCGAAGAAGGACAGCACGGGAACCCCGAGAACGCGCGGTTCCATAGTGGACAGGGCCACCATGGACGAGCCGATGAACAGGCCTGCCACTATGATGCCCAGCGACAGTCTGTTGATGATGATCGAAAGGCTGCGCATGGGCGCCTCGGAGCCCAGAACCTCCATGTTCACCTTCATCTGCCCACGCGTGAGCATATGCAGCGCCTGACCTGCATATTTCGCCGTGTCCAGCGTACCCGAGCCTGCAGCGCGCAACGCCAGCGCCAGCTCCTGCATAGCGCTTATCATCTCGGCCTTCATGTCCTTCGTGCGCTGGATATGCGCGTTGATGATGGACACCATGTTCTCATTGGGGATGAGCGGCATGACGGTGCCCTCAAGGGTGACGATGCCACGTGACACGCTGGTGATGGACGGCGGCAGCGTGACCTTGCATTGACGCGTAAGGTTCAGGATATCCGAAAGCAGCTGACCGACGTCGATGGCGCTGACATCGCACGAACCGTAGTCTTTCAGCAGCAGATCCAGGTCTGCCAGGAAACGCGTATGGTCGATGGCGTTGTTGTCACGTTGGATGGCGAACGCCAACAGCGCATCTTTGAGCTCCGAGGCGCTTTGCATGCCCACCGCCTTGATGATGGAGCCGAACCCCGCGCGGTCACGCGGGGACAGGCGGCCCATCATGCCAAGGTCGATGTAGACGATCTTCCCGTCGCGCACCAGCATGTTGCCCGGATGCGGATCGGCATGGAAAAAGCCGAAATCCAACACCTGTGTGGCATAGTTATCCAGGATCTTCTCGCCGATCTCCTGCAAGTCGTATCCTGCAGCGCTCAGCTTCTCGAAATCGTCGATGGGGATGCCGTCGACGTACTCCATGACCAGGATGTTCTCGCGGCACAGCTCCGGATACACCTTCGGACACGCGATGAAGGCCACATCCTTGTTCAGCAGCGCGAACTCCTGCAAGTTGGCCGCTTCGCGCTTGAAATCCGTTTCCTCGAGAAACGTTGCCCACAGTTCCTCGACCACATCGCGCAAGTCGAGCATCTGCCCGTCTTTGATGAACCGCGACGCCTGCCGAGCCACGATACGCATGATGTCGATATCCTGCGCCATGGTGGCGCGCACGCCTGGCCGCTGGATCTTCACCGCCACCACGCTGCCGTCGGCAAGACGCGCCTTGTGCACCTGCGCCAAGGAAGCGCTTCCGAGCGGCTTGGGATCGATCTCGGCGAAGATCTTTTCGCGTTCGTCACCGTAGATAGAGTCCATGGCCGCAAGCATCTCATCGAACGGAAGCGGCTTCGACCTTGCCTGCAGCTTCTTCAGCTCATCGCAATAAGCCTTGGGCAAGATCTCCGAGCGGGTGGAAAGCGTCTGCCCGATCTTCACGAAGCTGGGGCCCAAACCCTCCAGCATGCTGCGGAAGGATTCGGGCGTGAACCCCTTCGTGAAGTGATGCTTCTGCATGATGGTGTATATCTCGCGCAGCCTTTGCGTGCGCGATTTGCGCGTAAGGTTGAACTGCCCCTCGGGGTCCACCTCGGAACCCGACGAGAAGAAGTACTTCAACAGCGTGTTGTCGGCCATGGAAGCACGCGACCCCTATTGCTCGGCGGACGCTTCGGCCTGCTCGGAAGGCTCTTGGGAGTCCTCGGCTTGCTGCTGCTCCTGCACAGGCTGCGCCGCCGGGCGCGCCGCGATCTCGGCCGCCTTCGCGGCGAAGGCCTCGCGCTCCTCGGGGGTCATGATCGACATGCGCGCCTCAAGCGCATCGAAGCGCGCGGACTGCGCGGCGTTGGCCGCCTTGTGCGCAAGCTCGGTGTTGATCTGCTTGCCCTGCTCGACGGTAAGCTCGCCCTTCGCGATAAGCGTGCTCACCAGATCTGTGGCCTTCTCGCCCGTGATGGCCATAGCCCCCACGCCAGCCAGGAAGATGTCCTTGAAACCATCGCCGATCGTTGCCATGTCAGCCTCCCCTTCTTCACATGCTCGCACATTCGGCAAGCCCCTACATACCTATAATGCAACACGCCCGGCCGCGCAGGCGACCTCAAGCGCGAAGTTGAAGCCGAAACGATACCTTACGCGCCTCGGCGGTCGCACCAAGGGCCGCCGCGATACCGGTCCCCTGCGCAAAAAGGAGTTTCACGGCCTTCCCCCTTGCCTTGCCGGATGCAGCAGATGCCCTTACGGCTACAATGCTCACTTGCTGGGGGGCCTCCCCCAGGCGTTTATCGTGCCAACTTGCCGGGCTCGCACGCGTGGATAACCCGTCCGCGTCGTCACGGCGCGAGACCATCGCCGCCGCTTGCGAAAACCGCTGCATCCCACAAAGGAGACCAGCTATATGAAGTCAAGGGCTAAACCGTAGGTTTTCGAGAACAGCAA
>NZ_CABQJR010000026.1 GCF_902464545.1 uncultured Senegalimassilia sp. | reverse complement strand
GGAGGGCGGGCCCGTTGGGCGCGCCGGGCAGCGTCGCAGGCGTCGCATGGGTTCGCCGCGTGCGTTCGGTGCGCGAGGTTCGCGGCAAACGTTTCGGCGGTTTGGCGAAAGTAGTTGGAATCGATAAGGGGGAATCGTGCTTATCTCATCGAAGGGACGATATGCATTGCGCTTGGCGGTGTGCATCGCGCAAGCGGGGCCCGAGGCGAAGGTGTCGCTTCGCGAAGTGGCCGAACACGAGGAACTGTCCCTGAAGTATCTGGAGCAGATTGCGCGCCCCATGGTGTCGGCGGGCTTGTTGGCAAGCGTGCGCGGCAAGGGCGGCGGATACCGCCTGGCGCGCGATCCGCAAGATATCCTGGCGGGCGACGTGCTGCGCGCGGTCGAGGGCACTACGGTGCCGGTGACCTGCGCGGCGCTCGACGGCCCCGAGCCGTGCCATCGCGCCAGCGTGTGCACCACGGTGCGTTTCTGGGCCGGGCTTGACGAGGTCATCGAGAAGTACGTGGACGGCGTGACCGTCGGCGACCTGGCCGACGCGCCCCAACCCCACATCGAGATCGCGGAGTAAGGGCGCCGGGGCCGCTTGCCTAAGATGGCGGGGCTGCGACGGGGCTGCGCGGGCGTCTCCCCCGTGCAGGGCTCGGCCGCGTGAGGGTGGCGGAGCGCTGCGCTGGATTTCGCAATTGCAAACGGCTTGAAGCGAGGCCGGCATCCCTTCGTGGTGCCGGCCTCGTTTTGTTCGCTGGCTTTCGGTTGTGCGGCATCCGTCGCGGCCCTGGAGTTCTGGGTGGTTTGGGTGACGGTCGCCCGGTTTTTGCCGCGACCCTGGAGTTCTGGACGGTTCTGCAGGAAAACGGGCCTGATTTTGACATGAGTCTGGAGTTCTGGGCGGTTTTTGGGATGGATTTCGGCAGGTGCCTGGAATAACCCCAGGTCAGCTTTTGCGGATTCGGCGCTTGTTGTTTGACGGGTCGGTATCGCTTCGGTGAATGTTCGCTGAAAGGGTATCGGGGCGATGACGAAGCGCGTAGCCTTCAGCTTAATACAAGGTTCGAGCGCGATGATTGCCAGCCGCGCACAGGAAAAGGCGAGCATGAGGAGGTTGCTCATGGCGCATATGCAGGAAAATCCGCAAACCGCGGGTAAGGATACAAGAATGCTGGCGGCGGGCGAAACGCGGCAAATGCCCTTGCGAGCCGACAGGCCCGCGCAGGCAGCTCAAGCGCCGTATCCGCTTCAGGGTCGCCCGGCGCCGACGCAGCGGGTGGCGGTGCCGTTCGCCGTTTCCGGCAGGAACGGCGGGAGCGGCGCGCCTGGCGTGCCTGTCGTGAACGGCGCAAATGCCGCGTTTTCGGCGTCCGGCGCGGGTGGCATGCCCGGCGCGAACGGTGCGTTTGCGGCAGGGGGCGCGAATGGCATGCCCGGCGCGAACGGCGCTGCGGCTGCGGAAGCCGCTGAAGCGGAGGAGGCGTCCAAGCGCAAGGGCCTAGGCGGGCTGCTCGAAGGTCTGTCCGTGCCGCAGGTGGCCGCCGGCGCGTTGGCGGCGGTGACGTCGATGCTGCTGTCGTCGAAGATCGGCATCGCCGGCTCGGTCATCGGCGTGGCGGTCGGCTCGGTGGTGTCCACGGTCGCTTCGCAGGTGTACAAGCAGTTCTTGCAGGCTTCCGCCGACAAGCTGCGCGAGCTGAGCCCGCTTGACGAGGCGGGCGCTTCCGCAGCTGCGGGCGAAACCCGCGTGATGCCGACGACCGGCGAAGGCTCCTCCGCAACCCGCGTGATGGGTGCGATGTCCGCGTCCGGCGCTGCGGCGGCGTCCGGCGATTCCGTCGTAACCGACGACCCGGCCGCTTCCGTAACCCCTACCCGCAGCGTGCGCGATCTGCGCGAAAGCGGCGAGACGGGCGTGCTGCGCGGTCGTGCCGAGCATTTGCGCCGCCAGCGCATGCAGCGCGGAGTGATCGCGGTGTCGGTGGTGTCGGCCCTGGCCGCGGTGGCCATTTCCGCGGGCATCATCAACCTGGTGACGGCGGGCGAAGGCGTGGGCACCAAGACCGAGCCGCTGTTCACCGGCACCTCGACGTCGCAAACCGACGACGGTTCCACGACGAAGGGCAAGCAGAGCGGCAAATCCCAGCAGTCGGCAACGCAGGATCAGCAAGGCGCCGCCACGAAGGATTCCGCCGCACCGGTGCATCAGGACGGCACCGCGTCGTCGGATAGCTCGGCTTCCGGCTCCGGCAGCACCAGCGGGTCGTCGACCAGCGGCACGGAGTCGGGCAGCGCGAGCGGCGCCGGCAGCTCGACGGGTTCCACCACCGGCGGTTCCGGCAACGGTTCCGGCAGCACGTCCGGTTCGCAAACCGGCGGCTCCGGCAGCGGTAGCGCAAGCGACTCCAGCAGCTCGTCGAGCGGCTCCTCGACCAGCGGCTCCGCGGGGACGGGAAGCTCCTCGTCGAACAGCGGTTCAACGGGTTCCACGGGCGGTTCTTCGTCCGGCTCCTCGGCCAGCGGCTCCACAAGCTCCACCACAGCTTCGTAGCGGGCAAGCGGGGCGGGCGCAACAATCGCGCCCGCCCCGCTTTTGCGTTAGCTCGACTTGCGAGCGTGCGCACATGTTGGGCTTTTGCGTCCGCCCTTCCCCTTCTTCCGTGATGATGCCCGCTGCTGCAGGGTTGCGCGCGCCCCGCGATGCTAGGATGAACGCGAAACACGAAACCGCCGCTTTTGCGGCGCGCGCGAAAGGGGCGGCATGGCCGAGAACGTGAACAGCAAGAATGCGACTATTGCGGACGAGGCGGCCTCGAGCGGAGCGGCGGGCGCCGGCTTCCCGGTGGGCGCCGCTTCTGCGGCTGTCGCCCCGGCAGCCGAAACTTCCTCTCCTGCATCGAGCGCGCGTGCGGGCGCTTCGCCAAGGGCTTTTGCCCCTTCCGCCGGCGCCGCGGCCGCTACGCCGCGCACGCGTGAGGAGATCGCCGAGTCGCTGCGCGTCCGCATGCGCCGCGGAACGCCCACCGAGAAGCTCGAGGTCATCATGACCAGCGCCGGCCTCGACCGCGTGGAGGCCGCCACCGTCATGGTCATCGGTCTGGGCGGCGTGGGCTCGAACTGCGTGGAGGCGCTGGCGCGCGGCGGCGTGGGGCATCTGATCGTCATCGACCACGACATCGTCGGGCTGTCCAACATCAACCGCCAGGCCATCGCGTTCCACAGCACGCTCGGGCGCAAAAAGCACGAGGTGGTGCGCGACATGGTGCACGACATCAACCCCGACTGCGAGGTGGAGGCGCTCGACATGTTCCTGCGCGCCGACGACGTGGCGCCGCTGCTCGACCGCTACCTGGGGAAAGTCGACATGCTCATCGACGCCATCGACTCCGTTTCCGCAAAACTGGCCATCGCCGAGTACGCCGACCGCACGGGGATGCCGCTTATCTCCAGCATGGGCGGCGCCAACAAGCTGCACCCCGAGTGCCTGCGCTTCGCCGACGTCTCCGAAACGCGCAACGACCCGCTTGCGCGCGTCATGCGCAAGGAGTGCCGCAAGCGCGGCATCCGCCGCCTGCGCGTGCTGTACTCGTGCGAGGAGCCGGTGAAGCGCCCCGCCGTGGAGGGCGCCGAGCGCCGCGAGCGCACCAACCTGGGCACGGCGTCGTTCATGCCGCCGATTTTCGGTCAGATGCTGGCAGGCAAGGTGCTCTGCGAGATAGCCCAAGTGCCGGAAGCGTAAGGGCTATGGGGAGGCTTTCATGAACGATGAGGTATTCTTTCAGGTTCGCTATACGGTAACGGTGGGCGAACGCGATGACCTTCTGCGCGATTTGGCTCAGCTGCGCATGGCGGAATCGAGTCGCGCGGAGCAGGGTTGTCTGCAGTATGAGTATTTGCTGCCAGTCGATGCGCCCGATCAGGTGCTTTTGTTGGAGCGTTGGTCGAGCAGCGAGGCGCAGCAAGCGCATACGGGCACGGCGCATTTTGCGAAGCTCGCTGACGTGAAGCAGCGCTATGGCTTGTCCACCAAGGTGGTGCGCCTGGTTGTCGGGGGCGCATGAGCATGGACGAGCCTGCTTATTTCGACATGCATTGTCACCTGGGGTTTTGCGAAGATGCGGCACAGGCGGCGCGGACTCTTACGGCCGCTGGCGTGGGGGCGTTCTCGAATACGGTGACGCCGGCGGAGTTCGCCGAGCAGCGGGTTGCGCTTGCCGGCACGGGCAACGTGCGCACGGGTGCGGGCCTGCATCCCTGGTGGGTTGGCGAATACGACGTCGCTGCTAATTGGGATCGCTTGTACGGTCTTGTTGCGCGCAATCGGTTCGTTGGCGAAGTGGGCTTGGACTTTTCGCCGCGTCATGCCGATACGCGCAAGGCGCAGCTTGATGCGCTGGCGTGTGTCGCTCATGCGTGCGCTCGAACGGGCGACAAGGTGCTGTCCGTGCATGCCGTGCGCGCGGTCGATGACGTGCTCGACGTGCTTGAGCGTGCGAGTGCGCTTGGCGCCATGGTGGGCAACGCCTGTATCATCCATTGGTTTTCCGGCACGTCCGACCAGCTCACGCGTGCGCGGCGGGCGGGCTGCTACTTCAGCGTGAACCCGCGCATGTTGGGATCGAAGCGCGGACGAGCCTACGTGCAGGCCATCCCCGTTGACCGGTTGCTGCTTGAGACCGATGAGCCGGCGTCCGCGGGCGCACCGTGGAGCGCCGCCCGAGTGCGCAAACTGCTCGAGGAAACGTTGACCCAGCTTGCGGTCTTGCGAGGCGACGACCCCGCCGAACTACGCGAGCGAATCGCGCAAACCAGCCGAACTCTGTTGCAGCAATAGGCTCGCCGCAACGCCGGTCCCGACCCGTGCGAGCCTTACGACTTGCCGACCCTCGCGGCCGCTCGGCCCTTGCGGGCGACGCGATGGCCTTGCCGCAAACGCTTGGCAAAGAAAGGACGAATTTATGCCGTATGAGCATCTGACCTGCGTCAACGATGCGCGCTTGGCACCGTATGCGCGTGTGCGCGATGCGGATTTGGCTGCTTGGCCCGACGCGCCCGCTGGCTTGTTCATGGCGGAGTCGCGCGCGGTCATCGCGGCGGCTATCGAGGCCGGCGTCCGCCCGCGCTCCTTCCTGGTAAGCGAGTCCTGGGCAGACGACGCCGCGCCGCTTGCCCGCAAGCTGCTCGCACAACACCCCGACTGCCCGGCGCTGCGCATCCCCGACTCCCTGTTCTCTCAGGTCACCGGCTACAAGATCGTGCGCGGCCCAGTGGCGGCGTTTGAGCGCCCCGCGCTGCCCGATTCCGCGCAGCTGCTTGCCAGCGCTCGCCGCATCGCCGTGCTCGAGGACGTGGGCAACTATGCCAACATCGGCAGCGCGTTCCGCGCGGCGCACGCGTTCGGCATCGATGCCGTGCTGGTCACGCCCTCATGCCACGATCCGCTATTCCGCCGTGCCAGCCGCACGAGCCAGGGCACGGTGTTGCAGGTGCCGTGGACGCGCATCGGCACGCAGCGCCAATGGGCCGCCGAGGGAATCCCGCTGCTGCATGCAGCCGGGTTCAAGGTAGCGGCGTTAGCGCTCGAGGACCGGTCGCTTGCGCTGGGCGACCCACGGCTTGCCGAGTGCGAGCGCTTGGCCATGGTGCTCGGCACCGAGGGGGCGGGCCTGTTCCCCTCGACCATCGCCGCCTGCGACTACACGGTGAAGATCCCCATGGCCCATGGCGTGGACAGCCTCAACGTCGCCGCCGCCAGCGCCGTGGCGTTTTGGGAGCTGCGCGCGCGATAGCGCCGCCAGCGCCGTAGCGTTCTGGGGGCTCCGCCCGAGATAGCGCCGGCGGCGGGTTGCTTGGGCTGTTGCATGTCAGCGGGCAGCTCACCGGCTAACTCGCCGGTAAGCCCGTTTGACGCTCGCGCTCGCGATCGCCTCTGGCGCGTGCGTCTGGATGCTGCTTGCGGCGAGTTCGTCAGGATCGTTGTTTGCGGTCGCGTATTGCCGAACCGTTATCGGGAGGGTGTCTGCCAGAAGCTGCCAAAAAATGCGCGAGTGCGTGTGGACGCTGGCGGCGGAGGGTGAAAACCACCCCGCTAACCTGTCGGGTGAGCGTAAAAACACGCGTTTGTTGCACTAAATCGCCCGCTCGTGCCATATCCGCGATGTGCCAACATACACTCGCGCGCTTTTTGGCAACAACCGATGAAAAGGGATCGGATTTGGAGTCCGCACCCGCTTGGACTGCTGTTGGCGCGTGCGCTCGGAAGCCGCGGGTTGCCCTGGGGTCCGGGGCTCTGTTTGCACATGCCGTGGCCGCGTTGTCCGGCCCGTTGGTCGCGGTCGGCGCCGCCTTCTCCCCCCACGGACGCGGTTGCCCTCTTTTCCAGCCCTCGTCCGGGACGCTGGTTGTGGTCCGTTCGCGTTTGCCGTCGTTGCTTCCCGTTCGGGTTGCCCTTCCTTGTCGATGCCGGTTGCTGCCGCTTCAACACCCCATCGTTAATTCTTCCCGCCACGCCAGATTCCCGGACGTTTTCCTTGGCTGTTAGCGTATGATGGAACGCGTGCTCTCGAGGTGAGGGCGAGTGTTGCCGCCATGCAACGCGCAGTGTTACCCCCGTGCGATAGCGCGGGAGAGAAAAGAGGATTTAAAATGGCGGAAGGTACTGTTAAGTGGTTTAACCCCGAGAAGGGTTACGGCTTCATCTCTCAGAACGACGGCGAGGACCTGTTCGTGCACTTCTCTGAGATCAAGATGGACGGCTTCAAGACCCTCGACGAGGGCCAGGCTGTTTCCTTCGACGTGACCACTGGTCAGAACGGCAAGCTCCAGGCAAGCAACGTGGTTCGTCTGTAACCCACCGCTTTCTTAAACAGGTAGCTGAAAGCCCCTGCGTGTGCTGCGCAGGGGCTTTTTTCATGCCTCGGCTCGCAGGTGACGCTGGGAACGGTGGTTGCGCAGCAGCAGCGGAAAACCCCGGCCGAAACAAAAAGGCGCCGCCCCTTGCGGGGACGACGCCTTTGCAAACTTGCAAGCGTGATCGAACTGGCATAGCGCGCTCGGCGCGCCGGTCCAGTTCGCAGCCCGTTACTCCAGGTCGGAGCCCTTCTTCTCGGGCAGGAAGAACATGGCGATGAACGCGACCACGTAGATGCAGGCCACGCAGCCGATGGCGAAGCCGAAGCCGTGGCCGGCGGCGATGATCGGGATGACAACCGGGGCCGACGCGCCGCCGATGAAGCGGCCGGCGTTGTACAGCGCGGTCTGAGCTGTGCCGCGCACCTCGGTGGGGAACAGCTCGGCGATCAGCGTGCCGTAGCCGCCGATCATGCCGTTAGCGAACATGCCCATGAAGAAGCCGCCGAACAGCAGCGCCGTGGGGTTGGTCAGCTGGCTGTAAATGATGATCATGACGGCGGCGCCGATCTGGAAGGTCCAGAACGCGGGGCGACGGCCGGCCTTGTCGGCCAGCCAACCGAACACCGAGATGCCGATCATCATGCCGATGACGGTGACGGCGGTCCACATGCCGGTGGAGGTCAGGCTCAGGCCCAGCTCGCCGTTGAGGTACTTCGGCAGCCAGGTCATGATGCCGAAGTAGCCGGCGTTCTGCACGGTGCACAGGATGATGATGATCACGGAGTACTTGATGCGCGTGGGCGAGTTGAACAGGCTGGCCAGGTTGCCGTGCTTCTTGCCGGAGGCCTTGTGCTCCTCGAAGATGGGCGGTTCGGGAACGAACGCGCGGATGATGATGGCGACGATGGCGGGAACGACGCCGACCGCGAACAGGCCGCGCCAGCCGAACGCGGCGATGATGGGCGCGGACGCCAGCGAGGCGACCAGCACGCCTACCTGGAAGCCCAAGCCGACGGCGGAAGTGGCCTTCGCGCGGTTAGCGGGGCTGGAAACCTCGGAAGCGATGGCCATGCCCAGGCCGAACTCGGCGCCGATGCCCAAGCCCGCCAGGAAGCGGAACAGCGCCATCAGCTCGAAGTTGGGGGCGAAGGCCGAGCACAGGGTGAACATGCCGAAGAAGATGACCGAGTAGGTGAGCACCCTGATGCGGCCGAGCTTGTCGGCCAGCGTGCCGAAGACCAGGCCGCCTAAAAAGGCGCCCGCCAGCGTGATGGACGTGAGCGAGCCGGCGGTGGCGTTGTCCACGCCGAAGGTGGCGATGATGCCGGAGAGCGCGAAGCTCAAGATCATGAGGTCCAGACCGTCGAGCGCGTGGCCGATGGCCGCGGAGAACACGGCTTTGCCGGCGTAGTGCTTCATCTCGGAAGCTTTTTCTTTGTGTGGCATAGTGATTTCCATCCTATTCCGCAAGTGGCCAAACTTCCAATGAAAATACTCTCATACCGATTATTTGCAAGGGTTTGTTGCAGAATTTACGAGCCTGAAATACAACGGCCAGGAGAGCGTCGGTTACGTGGGCCCATCGCGTCGCATACACCGCGCTTTCTGCCTGTGAAGTGCGGTTTCGGTGGTGGTCGCGGGCCGCCCCGGCGCGTTGGATTACTATGCCGATATGCGAAAGGAGAAGCTATGCGGCACGCTATCGAAGACGTTGAGTATGCAGAATACCTTTTCGACCGGTTCTACGGCATCGGCAGCTGCGAGTCGGGCGGCGTGACCCGGCTCGGCTACACCGAGGTGGAGGACGAGATGCACCGGGCCCTGTGCGCGCTCGGCGAGGAGAAGGGCTACGGCCACTTCGCCGACCAGGTGGGCAACACCTACCTGTACCGTCCGCGGTATAGCATGGACGAGCCCTATTGGCTGGTCGGCTCGCACCTGGATTCGGTGATCGAAGGCGGGCGCTACGACGGCGTCGCGGGCATCATCGCCGGGCTGCTGGTGATGGGCTGGGCCGAACGCGACGGCCTTGACCTGCCCATCCGCGTGGGCGCCATGCGCTGCGAGGAGTCCAGCAACTTCGGCAGGAGCACTATCGGCAGCGGCCTTATTACCAAGGAGATTTACAAGCACGATGTGGGCGAGGCCGTGAACAAGCAGGGCGAGACGCTGCACGAGGTGTTCGACCGCAAGGGCTACAGCCTGACGCCCGACCGCATCCAGGGCATTCGCGAGTACCTCGAGCTGCACATCGAGCAGGGCAAGGTCCTGGAGGAATACGGCGACGCCGTGGGCATCGTGAGCACCATCGCCGGCCCGCGCCGCTTCAAGGTGCACGTGCACGGCAACGCGGAGCATTCGGGTGCCACGCCCATGGGCATGCGCTCCGACGCGCTTGCGGCGGCGGCTGAGATCATCCTGGAGGTCGAAGAGATCGGCAAGTCCGAGGCCATGCACCAGTCCGTGGCCACGGTGGGCGTCATAACGAACCACCCCAACGCGCTCAACGTCATCCCCGGCGAGGTGGAGCTGGGCATCGACATGCGCGGCATCGACGTGGCCAGCCTCGACCGCATGGAGGCGCGCCTGAAGGCCGCGTGCACGCGCATCTGCGAGAAGCGCCGCCTCAAGTACTTCCGCGAGAAAACCTCCGACATCCCGCCTATCGAGATGTCGTCCGAGACGCAGCAGAAGCTGCTCGACGCGGCGAAGCGCCTGCGCATCCCGCATCGGCTGATGATCAGCGGCGCAGGTCACGACGCCATGTCGTTTGCGCACATCTGCGACACGGGCATGGTGTTCATCCCGTGCGCGAAGGGCATCAGCCACAACAAGAAGGAGTTCGCCACCATCGAATCGATTCTCGACGGCGCGATGGTGATGTACGAGCATTTGAAGGAAGAGGCGCTATGATCCTGGTGAAAGACGGCCGCGTCATCGACCCTGCGCGTGGCATCGACGATGTGCTCGACCTGGTGATAGACGGCGGCAAGATAGCGAAGATCGGCAAGTACCAGCGCTCGGAGGACTACGAGCGCATCATCGAGGCGAAGGGCTGCGTGGTGGCTCCGGGCCTGGTGGACGTGCACGTGCACTTCCGCGATCCGGGCTTCACGTACAAGGAGGACATCGAAAGCGGCGCCGCGTCGGCCGCCGCGGGCGGGTTCACCAGCGTGGTGTGCATGGCGAACACGAAGCCGCCCGTGGACAACGTTGAGACGCTCGGCTACGTGCTCGAGCGCGGGGCGCACTGCGGCATCAACGTGCTGACGTGCGCGACCATCAGCCGCGGCATGCAGGGGCGCGAGCTGGTGGACATGGAAGAGCTTGCCGCCCACGGGGCCGCGGGCTTCACCGACGACGGCATCCCGCTGATGGACGAGGCCCTGGTCAAGTGCGCGATGGAGCGTGCGGCGAAGCTCGACCTGCCGCTTTCGTTCCATGAGGAGGACCGCGCGTTCATCGAGTCGCCGGGCGTGAACCAGGGTGCCGTGTCGAAGGCGCTGGGGCTGGGCGGCGCGCCGGCGCTGGCCGAGGACGTGCTGGTGGCGCGCGACTGCATGCTGGCGCTGCACACGGGCGCGCGGGTGAACATCCAGCACATCAGTTCGGCGAACTCGGTGCAGCTGGTGCGCCTGGCGAAGGAGATGGGCGCGCACGTGACGGCCGAGGCCACGCCGCACCATTTCTCGCTGACCGAGGACGCCGTGCTGGAGAAGGGCACGATGGCGAAGATGAATCCGCCGCTGCGAACGCAGGCTGACCGCTACGCCATCATCGAGGGCTTGAAGGACGGAGCGATCGACATCATCGCCACCGACCACGCGCCGCATTCCGCCGAGGAGAAGGCCAAGCCGTTCGCCGAGGCGCCCAGCGGCATCATCGGGCTGGAGACCGCGCTTGCCCTGGGCATCACGAACCTTGTGCGCAAGGGGCATCTGACGCTTATGCAGCTGATCGAGAAGATGAGCCTGAACCCGGCGAAGCTCTACAAGCTGGACAAGGGTGCGATCGCAGAAGGCGCCGACGCCGACCTGGTGATCTTCAACGAAGGCGAACGCTGGCACGTGGGCCCGAAGTTCGTCTCGAAGGCGGCGAACACCCCGTTTGCGGGGGAGGACCTTTACGGGAAGGTGAAGTACACCATCTGCGCCGGCAACGTGGTATACGAGGACGGCGAGTAAGGGCGCCCCGGGTCCGGGGTAGAGGTTGCTTGCTGTAAGGTTTCCCCCGGCAGCGCTGTGTGGCGCTGCTAGGGGTGTTCGGCAAATGAGGATTATAGAGTGCACCACCATCGGACCGTATACCGTCCTGGTTTTCGATGGTCCGCTGCCGTTCACGGAGTGGCGCGCCATCGTGGTGGATGGCGGGCGCTACGATACCTTGCCGGTCATGGACGCAGGCGACGATTGCCTGGCTATAATCGAAGCGCAGATATGACTGGGAAAGACGCAATATTCGTTGAATAAATATTCGGGCAATCGTATATGAAGCCAGCGACTAGTCATCGGGAAGAGCGATTATCACGCTTTCGCACAGTTCCCCGTAATCGTTGAGGCCATCACTGCTGTCGTTGATTCCTTTGGTCATCATCTCGTTCGACATGCGCTTATCGATGGCGAAGTGCTGGTCGTCCGTCAGATGCTCGAAATCCATAGGGAGCCCGAACTCGGCAAGAAGCTGCTTTTGTCTCTTGGTTAGCATGATGGGCGTATCGTATCTAGTCCGCTTCGCCATGTTGGGTCTCTTTCGCGCCTGTTAGCTTGACAGTACTATTGTAGCCTTGGAGTCACGCTTGAAAGCCAAGGACCTCCTCCCCTCTAGTCCGCCACCATCACGCGAAGACATTTCTCTCCGAGCTTTTGCCACACTATCCCGCAGGCTATGAGCGCGTCTAGGGCGTGTTTCGCCTTGCTGCGGTCGGGGCCGGCGGATCCCCAGCATGGCAGGCTTTCGTACGGGTCGGCTTTTGCACCGGGTTCGCTTTTCCCGCACGCTACTTTGAGGACGACCGCTCTGCGCGCTTCGCTGCCGAGCGCTTGAATCGTCGCAATCAAAGCATCGCTCAGCTCCTCGGGCACCTCTGGCATCTCAAGCGGCTTGACGGAAGCGGGAAGCTCGCCCGTTTCGACGACGGCGAGAATCTGGGCGCCATATGCCTGCGCGGCTTTTGCGGTCACCCCGTCGACTTTCAGAAGCTGTTCAAGGTTTCCCGGCCTTTTGCGGCAGATGCCGCGCAACGCGCGCTCGGTCAGGGCACCGCCGGCGCCACTGCCTTCCGCTATCGCAGCGCACGCGCTCTTCAGGCAAGCGAAAAGATCGTGCTCGTCGTCCGTCAGCGGCCTTGCATCTTCGGCGCGCACGATGCCGTCGACGGGCGTCGCGCAGTTGTCGCATCTCCCGCATCCTCCGTCATCAGGGGGTTTCTCGCCGAAGTAGCGCAAAATGAGATCGCGCCGGCAGGTGTCTTCGTCCCTGCAAAAATCCCGCATGTCGAAGGCGAGCCCCTTTTGCCTGGAACGCTGCGGGCCGTCCTGGCCTTCGCCGCCCGCTTCCGCCATGAACAAGGCGGTTTGCAGGTCCTGCTCGTCCCATAGCATGATCGTGTCGGCGGGCTTTCCGTCGCGCCCCGCGCGGCCGATCTGCTGATAGTAGCTCTCGATCGAAAGCGGCATGCCGCAGCAGACCACGTAGCGCACATCGGGCTTGTCGATGCCCATGCCGAACCCCGACGTCGCGACCATCACCGGCGCCCGCCCCGTCATGAACGCATCCTGCGCCGCCTTCTTCGCGTCGTTGCCCAGCTTGCCGTGGTAGAGCGCGGCGGACACGCCTGCCCGCCTGAGCGCGTTGTGGATCCGCTCGGTTTCGGAAATCGTGACGCAATAGAAGATGCCGCACTCGCTTCCCCTCGAACGCGCGGCCCGTACGCACCACGATTCGCGCTCGTCGTGGGGCATGTGCACAACGGAAAGCGAAAGGTTGGCGCGGTCGAACGAGGAGACTATCTCCAAGGGGCTTTGCAGGCGAAGGGACTTGATGATGTCCCTGCGGACCCTCGGAGTCGCCGTCGCCGTCAGCGCGACCACGGTCGGGCGCCGGTCGAGCCGCTCGATGAATGCGCTGATCTCGCGGTAGTCGCCGCGGAAGTCGTGGCCCCATTCGCTGATGCAGTGGGCCTCGTCGACGGCGATGAGGGGGATCGCGAGGTTCTCGATGGCCGTCAGGAAGGCCGGGTTCGACAAGCGCTCCGGCGCAACGTACAGGATCTGAAACTCGCCGCTTTTGATGCGGTTCCGAACTTTTTCCTGTGCCCGAAGGCTGAGCGTGTTGTTAAGGAAAGCGGGATGCAGGCCCAGCTCAACGAGCTTCCTCACCTGGTCGCTCATGAGCGAGACCAGGGGAGATACCACGATGGTGGTGCCGCCGAGCGCGACGGCGGGGACCTGGTAGATCAGCGATTTGCCCGCCCCGGTGGACATGACGGCCAGCACGTCGCGTTTCCCCATGATGGCCTTGATGGCCCTTTCCTGCTCCGGGCGAAACCCATCGTGCCCGAAGCAGCGCTTCAACACTTCTTTCGCTTGCTCGAACGTTGACATGCGCTCTCTTCCTTGCTTGTTGGTTTGCGACATTATTGTAGTCGCAGACTTGGGCTGGCCCTTGCGGTCGGAAGCGTCCTTTCGCAAATATGGCAGCTTCCCCTTCTTCGCTCCTTCGCTTTCCGACCCGTTTGCGCTCCTCTCTCCCGCACCCACCCGGCGCATTCGCGCTCCCTATCTTGGCCGTGTGGCACGTGGGGGTGCTTGCTTTGGGCCGCGGGTGACTTCGCGGGCGCTTCTTCGCACGGCACAATTGCCTTAGAAGCCGGCTTCGGCGCGTGCGGCGCCGGAGGGGGAGCGGCTTGCAATCTGCGATGCGAAAGGGAGTGATGAAGATGATGAGACCCATGATGAGGAAGGTTGCGTTCGGGGTGCCGGCCGTCGCGTTGTCGGCGGCGCTTGCGTGCACGATGGCCGGCTGCGGCGGCACTGAGGGCGGTCAGGGCGGCTCGGACAGCAACGCGCCCGCAGATCAGACGGTTAACGGCGTGCAGACCGCCGAGGTCGCGGGCTTCACCATCGAGTCCGTCGGCGACGGCTCGTACTACCGCGGCGCCGCCGAGCGGCAGGACGGCTTCTGGCTGCGCGTGAAGATCACGAACAACAACGAGGCCGCAAAAGCGCCTTCCGCGTTCAGCGCGCGTGCCGCCGTCGGCACCTTCGACGCGGGCGATGCGGTGTTCGACGCCTCCGGCGACCAGCGTCTCAACGCCGACACCAAGACGCAGGCCGTTGAGCTGGGCGAAGGCGCGCAGATGGACGCCAACACCAAGATCGAGCCTGGTCAGAGCGTCGAGTTCATCTACTTCTGGACCACCAAGGACAACTACTACGGCCCGATCACCGTCGAGTTCGACAGCTCCTCGTCCGGCGATTCCAACCCCAGCGCGATGCACTTCGACACCACCGGGCGCGAAAGCGATGAGTTCAAGGCGGCGCGCGAGGCGGCGGAAGCCATCGAGGCGCAGGGCGGCATCGATTACCCGTCGTACAGCATCATCCCCGCTGACGGCTGGAAGCTCGGCGACCGCATCGATGAGAAGTACGAGGGCTGCGACTTCAAGCACGGCGACGAGGCTATCTCCTCCATCGACATGCGCACGTTCAGCACCTCCCCGATGATGGAGGCGGAGGCCAGGCAAGGCTCCAAGAAGAAGGGCGTGATCGACGAGGCCGAGATCAACGGCGTCACGTGGGTGCGTTACACCGCGGAATCCGGTGCCGTCTCGCTGTTCGTCGAGGCGCCGTCCGGTAAGACGGTCTCGATGGTCATCGGTTCCAAGCTGACCTGGGACGATGCGCTTCCCATGGTGCAGAACGTGGTGCTGAAGTAGGGAAGCGGGCCGCGCGGGGCGTCTGGCGGCTGCCGGGCGGCTCGGCTGCGGCGGCGCGTGTTTTGGCCGCGGGGTGGCTTGCGCGCCCGGCATTTGGGCCGCAGGTCGCTTCGCGGCATGCCTGTTGCGCGGCATACTCTTCTCAAGGGCAAAGGTCCGGGCCGGGTGCTTCGGGCTTTGGCGTTTCGAAACCTGACGTAGCGGTGGTCGCCGGGGAGGAGGCGGCTTTCGCAACGGGAAGCGAAAGGGAGTGGTGAACATGGTGAAACCCGTAGTGAAGAAGGTAATGATGGGCGTGCCCGCCGTCGCGTTGTCCGCGGCGCTTGCGTGCACGATGGCCGGCTGCGGCGGCACCGAGGGCGGCCAGGGCGGCTCGGGCGACGGCACGGCCGCAACGCAGGCCGCGTACCAGTCCCAGTCGATCGATGTCGAGGGCTTCACCGTCGAATCGCTGGCCGACGGCACGTACTATCGCGGTGACGTCTACAAGGCGGACGGCTTCTGGCTGCGCGTGAAGATCACGAACAACAATGACAAGGCCATGAAGCGCTTCAGCTTCATCACCACCGGCGCCCCCGGCGGCTATGAGGCCGGCGACCCGGTGTTCGACTCGCACGACACGCTCAGCTACGACATCAAGAACCCGCCCGCCGAGCTGTGCGAAGGCGCGGAAACGGACGGCGATCCCCTTATCGAGCCTGGTGAGAGCATCGAGTGGGTCTACTTCTGGACCACCAAGGACAACTATTACGGCCCGATCACCGTCCAGTTCGACAAGAACGCCACGGGCGGCACCGACCCGCGCACCATGCGCTTCGACACCACCGGCAAGGAAACCGACGGCTACAAGGCCGCGGTCGAGGCCGCCGAGGCCATCAAGGCGCAGGGCGGCGTCGATTACGCTGCGTATAGCGTGAAGGCTGCCGACGGCTGGTCGCTCGTCGAGACCAAGGAGAAGAGCAGCGACGCCACGTTCAACCCCGAGGGCTCCACGAAGCGCTTCAGCACCAGCACGTGCTCGCGCGCTCCGCAGAAGGAAGCCGAGGCCCTGCAGGGCAACTTCGGTGGCAAGGGCGAGATCGATGAGGTGGACATCAACGGCGCCACTTGGACGCGCTACACCCAAACCGGCACGTACTACATGTTCACCGTGGCCCCGTGCGGCACCACGGTCCGCATGTTCATCGACAGCGGCATCACCTGGGAAGATGCCATGCCCATGATGCAGAACGTGACCCTGAAGTAGCTTTTCCGCCCGCGCTTCGGGCGGGATTCCCTCGAAACGGCCGGGGCGCATTGCGTTCCCGGCCGTTTCGCGTTCGGGCACGTTTCCGGACACTTCGGGACGTAGCATTAACTGTCCGGGTTCTGCTCCTGCGGCCCATTGCGTCTCCTGGCCCCGATTCCTGACACATAATGCTACGTCCCCAAGTGTCCGCCTTCGGCCCGCGCCCTCGTCCTCTTTATAGAACAGGTAACAATGCCGTAGGGTTTTGCGTAACCAGGTTACTATGGTTCCCAAAACCCATCCGGTTTGCAGGTGCGATGGTTCGATTGCGAGGGGCGCTTTATGGCTCAGAGCATTGTTTCCCGGGAAGAGCTGCTGGAGAACGCGTATCAGATCGCGGAGAAAAACGGGGTGTCGGCGCTTTCGGTGCGCGGCCTTGCCAACGCCACGGGCGTCAGCGTGGGGACGGTGTACCGCCATTTCTCGGCGAAGGACGAGCTGACCACCGCCACCATCCAGCTGTACTTCAAGCACGCGTTCTACGAGCGCTTTTGCCATATCGACTCGCAGGTCGGGTTCGTGGACTATTGCCGGGAGATGCACGCGAGCATGCGCGAGGTCACCACGCACTTCCGCGAATGCTGGCTGCGCGGCATCGATGCGCTTCCCGCCGTCGAGAAGGCCGCTGCGCGCCTGCGCGAGTCCCAGCAGATCGAGCACATCCTCCATGGCCTCATGCAGATCTACGAGCACGATGCCCGAATCTCGGCCGATTTGCCCGACGGGTTCGATGCAGAAAGCGTGTGCAGGTTCGTCATCGAGAACGTCATGGGCAGCCTCCATCACCAAAACGGCAACTGCAAAGTGCTGTTTGGCCTGCTAGAACGCACGTTGTACGCAAACAACGCGCAGTAGCGCGCGGAAATGAACATCATGCCTTTGATGTTCACACGGCCGGACCTCAATATGAATGGCGTCAAAGCGAACGCGCCATCGGGCGCAGCCCGCAAACCCACTCGATTTTGGAGGTCTGAATATGAGTCCCATGCTTGCAACCGCTTCCGCCGTCATCTCCCTCGCGCTGGTCGCCTACACCATCGGCGTGTTCTCCGAGCGCCGCTCGGGCGAGCTTAAGCGCTCTCACCTGGCGTTTTTCTGGCTCGGCCTGATTTGCGACTCCACGGGCACCGGCCTGATGTCCATCATGGCGCAGAACAGCGGCGGCGCCATGTCCCCGCTGCATCCGGTCACCGGCTTCCTGGCAATCGCGCTCATGCTGTTCCACGCCGCCTGGGCAACCTATGTCGTCTTCCGCGGCAACGAGAAGACGCGCCGCGGCTTCCATACGTTCAGCATCGTCGTGTGGCTGGTGTGGCTGGTCCCGTACTTCGTCGGCATGCTCATCGGCATCCCCGCGTTCCACGTTTCCGACCCCGTCGCCCTTACCGTCGCTGCCGGCGTGGTAGCCGTCCTGGCCCTGGCGCTGCTGCTCTCCTCGAAACGCTCCCACGCGTAAAGGGGTTGCGTTTTCGCTGATGGGGAAGCTGTTGAGGCTTGAAAAGCGCGGCAAGCGCGAAGCCCCGCGCTTTATGGCCTGCTTGCCGCGGCTGATCCCCGCCTGTTCCCGCGTCGAAGCCCTTGCGGGCTTCGGTTGTGGAACCCCCGAGTTTTCCTCGGCCCTCTCATAAAAGTTGCTTGCCGCAAAAGCCGCCGTCCGATCCGCATGCGCAAAACGCGCACCGGTCGGGCGGCGGCTTTTTTCGTTGGGATGCGGGTTTCCGGGGTCGCTTGCTTCCGGGGATATGCCGTTCGCCTGGTTGGTGAACGGCGTTTAGGGCAATAGTACGGGGATTTGCCGCCTGCAAAGCGAAGCTGTACGCTATAGTTTCACACGGTGAATGCCTATATAGGTACGACCAAGGGTGGCCAAGGGGCCTCGGTGGCATTCGAGGAGGTGCTCTCTTCGTGTCTATCTTGCTTTCCGTGGTATCAAGCCGCTAAGCAGGGCTTGTCGTCTCACGGCGGGTCAGCTTGCTGGTTTAGCTGTCATTCCGGTGCCATGGATGTTACATTTCGTCACAATACGGCATCAAAAGCGTTACAGTTGCTGCAGCGGATGTAGTATGTGGGGTAATATACGGCCTTTGTCAAACGATTAGCTTGCTACTATAGGGCATTTTGGCCGCTTGCGTGTAGCGGGCTAGGGCAAAGTCGATGCTATGAATAGTTGGCGAACGGATCGCTGAAAGGGGGATCGATGGCGGATCAGGCGAATGGCGGCCTTGCCTCCAAGGGGAAGAAGGGCAAGTTGACCAATTCCCAGCTGCGCCTTCTTGGCTTCATCGCAGCTTGCGGCCCAGATGGTTGTTCCGAGACCAAGCAAGAGCTAGCGAGAAATCTGCAAATCAGCTTGAAAACGGTGGATCGTGCGATACATCGTCTGCGCGAAGAGGGGCTTATCGTGTCGCATGCTCGTTTCGGGGAAGACGGCACGCAGCTGAGCAACACCTACATCGCTGCCGCAATGGACGGCGAAGACGATCACCAAGACTCGCAGAGTGAGCAGGAATAGGCCTTTTGAGCTAGCAGGCTCAAAAGGCCTATTCCTTATCAAACCCTAAAACATCAAGCCCCGAAATCGGCGGGGATGTATACCGCTTCGCCTTAACCTATTGCTCGGTCGCGCTTGGGAGATTTGCGTGTTGCGAGCGGCCAGGTTCTGCAATAGGAAGCGAAATGGGATTTCATGTCTCAGAATGCGAGTATTCCGAACTGATCACGGCGGGTGATCAGTGATTTCGCGAAGATGTCTGCGTTCGATACGAGTATTGACTCGTTTATTACGAACCGCATGGTGAAAGCAAGCAAGTAAAGCCTGCGCGGGTCAAATGGAGTCGGAAAACTCGCGATCTGTGACACGATTGGCGAAAAACGTTCCTAGCGAATGCTCAAACGTGTCCGCTCTATTTCCCGAAGAATGCGCGGGTGAGGCCGGCTCGGGTTTGCGTGTCTGTTTTGCTGTAGATGTTGGTCAGGTGGCGTTGCACCATGCGCAGTGAAATCCCCAGGTCATCGGCCACTTGCTTGAGCGGACGCTCGTCGGCCGTCACGGCGCGCAGCACCTCTTCCTCGCGCGGGGTCAGGCCGCTTCGGCTGATGAATTCGGCCTGCATCTCCTCCAAGGTCGGCGCGGCTGCGGCGGCAAGGCCCGCCTTGATGGCCTCGCGTTCCCCGACCGTCGATGGCAGACGGAACAGCCCAGCACCTACAAATGCAACGCTGACCAGCACGAACAGAATCAGCGACGCGATCATCACGGCCGCGATGCCCGATTGCGTCAGCATCATGGAGACCCCCGACACGGTGAACGCGCACAGGTTGTTGGCGGCGCGGCCCATGCCCGCCCACAGCTGCGGGGTGCGCATACGCGGCGCCAGCTGCAAAAACGTGGTGGTGAAGAACGTGACGAAGAACCCGGAGCTCAGATAGAACACGATCAGCCCGATCACGGGGCTTGCCCCGGCCTCAACGGCCAAGATCGATATGGTGGACAGCACCGTGACCGCGAACATGATGAACCCCATGTAGCGGCGTTCGCGGATGTCGAACAGGACGCCGGCGGCAAGACCGCTTGCCGCAAGGAACAGGCGCGGCCACGTTTCAACTGAAATGGAACCCTGCGCGTTTGCAAGGGTAACCACGTTGTCGAGCGTAGAGAACATGCAGGCCAGCAGCACCACAAGCGCAAGAAGCCAAACGGCGCGGATGACGGGCTTTGCGGCGCCTGGGGTTGCTTGCTGCGAGGGATCGGCGTTCGCTTGCTCCGAGCAGGTCTTGTTCAGGCGGGCCGCTAGCCCCGCCCGCATCGCTTGCGTCTGGTTGCTCATTTGCTCTGGCGACTTCGATATTGCCGGTTCGCCGTATTGCCTGTCGGAAGATTCTCCAACTTGTCCGTTGCCGTGTTCGCCATCCTTCTGACCTGCGGATTCTCCATCGCGTTCCCCAGCCGCTGCGAACACGGCAAGCGCGGCGACGCCGGCGCACAAAACCGCAGCGTCCGCCATGCCCGCAGGCACAAACTGGTTGCTCAGGAACTGCAGCAGGATGCCGGCGGCGTAAGCCGCGCCCGCTCCCTTGGCAAGCGATGGGCTTCCCTCGAAAGCGCACGCCATGCTCCAATGCGCTTCAGCGCCAAGGCTTCCCAGCAGGAAGAACGCGATGCAACCCGTGATTTGCATCGCAAGCGCGCTTTCCGCAACGGTAATCGTGACCAGGGCCGCAATAGCCCCGACGGCCTCGACCGCCCGAAGCGCGCGTCGTCCCCCTGCCAGCTTCGAAATCGGCGCATAAGCCAGAAAGCCGACGACGCTTGCGCCAAGGATCATCGCCTGGGCGCCCACAACCCCTTCGGCGCTGATGAACAAGCCGATCCGGCTGTCGAAGAAAAACTCGCTTCCCAAGAAAGCAAACGTGAACAGCGCCAGCGCGGAAAGCGATTGGAAGGACTGTCTATCGACCGAGAACACGACGCTCCTTGCTGTGCGAATGATGGAATCTGCATTCGATTCTACCAATGCCTATGTGCCGCGCCGGTTAAAAGTTGCAAGCGGCTCGCTTTTGCTGTGCGAGGGCAGGGAGGGGGACCCGCATGTGGGGGAGGCGGTTGGTCGCGGTTTGATTGGTTTTCTCTACTGTTCGATTGCTTCGCTCACTAGATTCGTCAGCTTCTTCAAATCGGCGGCATCGGGATGGGATAGGGCTTTGTCGAAGTTCTCGATCATGGCGTCGATGTTGGGCATGTGGTCAGGCTGTTCCTTCATTTTCATGTAGCGCTCGCGTACGGAAAGCGGCATTTTGCCCTGGCACATATAGGTCCCGATCACGGTGTTGCTGTCGTCGATGAACGCCTTCGTTTTGTCCAGGATCGCTTGGAAATACGCCTCGCTGCCGCCGAATCCGGCGGTGCCGAACAGAAAGATCTTCCTGTTCCTCAACTGCCCCAGCAGCTTTTGCGTTGCCTGGTCCGCCACGCCCTGGTTCGTCCAAAAGCCCACGAACAGCGTCTCCGACGCGGGGATTGCGCTGCTGGTGCGGCCGCAGCCGGCGCCGGCGTAGCCGCGGCCGTCGCCGCCGTCGTCCCCATTCACGCTCCCGAAATACTCGCACGTCCCTTCCGGCAGCGCTTCGCGAACAGCCTCCGCAAGCTCAGCTGTATTCCCCGTTCTGCTGCTGAACACGATCGAATAACCCTTGCCGCTCATACCTGCCCTGCCTTCCGTTACTTCCTCATCTGTTTGCCTTTCAAAGCAGAATCGCCTTCGCATTGATTCTATCCCTCGGCAAGCTTCTGGTGCAGTATCGCGTGCCATCCTCCCCAAAACACAAAAGCCTGCGAGAGGAATCCCTCCTGTAGGCTTTTTGCCGGCCGTTGTTTGTTCCGGACACTTAGCGCTACGTCCCCGAAGTGTCCGGGCGCGCCGCTCCCAAAACGTAAAAAAGCCCGCGGGGGGGGGATTCCCCGCGGGCTTCGCAATCTCGCCCTACAGCGAGCTCGTCTCGCCAAGCGATTTGCCGGCGGTCTCCGGCGCCATGAAGATCGACAGCACCAATCCCAAGATCACCAGGCCGGCTGCCACCAGCATGGTGGGCCCGATGCCGAACGCGGCCATGAAGATCGGCGTGCCGTATGTCGCCACGATCGTGCCGACGCGCGAGATGCCGATGGCCAAACCCACCGCCGTCGCCCTGACCTCGGTGGGGAACAGCTCGTTGGGGTAGAGCCACTGCAGGATGCCCGGTCCGCCGCTGAAGAATGCGTACAGGCCGAACGCGCAGATGATCACCGGCAGCGGCGCGGTGGGGAACAGGCCCAGCACCACCAGGCCCACCGCCATCAAAAACAGCGAGCGAATCAGCAGCGGGCGCCTGCCCATGGAGTTCAGCCAGAACATGGCCGGCAGCGAACCCACCAGGAAGAACAGGCTCAGCACGCTCTCGCCCAGGATCGCGCTCTTCCCGACGCCCAGGCCGAACGCGGTCATGATCTGCGGGCCGAACGTGTAGATGGCGTACATGGGAACCACCTGGCACAGCGTCAGGATTCCCAGGAACACGATGCGCGCGGCATAGCCCTTCGAGAACACCTCGGAGAAGCCTGCCTTCGCCTTCGGCGCCTCCTCCTCGCCCTCAAGGGTCACGTCGGCGCCGTAGACGCGCAAGACCACCTTGAGCGCTTCCTCCTCGCGGCCCTTGCTCTTAAGCCAAAGGGGAGACTCGGGAACCTTGCACCTGCCGATCAGCAGGAACACGCAGGGGATGATGGCCGATCCGAGCATCAGCTTCCATCCGTTGTCGACGTCGCACAGGCAATAGCCCACAAGCGCCGCCACGGTGGCGCCGAGGTACCACGCCGCCGAGACCATGCCCATGGAGATCGCGCGGTGGTGCTTCGGCGTGAATTCGGTGATGAGCGACGTGGCGATGGGGTAGTCGGCACCCACGAACACGCCGATGAAGAAGCGGTAAATCACCAGCTGCATGGGCGTGGCGTCGGTCATGCTCAGGGCTGAGAACAACGCGATGGCGATGATGTCCAAGACGAACATCTTCTTGCGCCCGATGATGTCGGTCAGATAACCGCCCACGATGCTGCCCACCAGGATGCCGAGCAGCACCGACGCGCCGATCGCCGCCGTCCAATGCGTGGTCAGGCTCATCTGCGCCGTGATCTGGGTCAACGCCACGCCGATCAGCGACAGCACGTAGCCGTCAAGGAAGGCGCCTCCGCTCGACACCAGCGTGATCTCGCGTAGAAACGGCGTCATGGCGGCTTCGTCGAGGGTCTTCTTCCCGCCCTTCGCACCGTTCGCCGGCGCCTCTTGGGAGCCCCTGACACGGCCCGCGCCCTTCGCGGCCCGCTTCTCGCCGCCCTTCTGCACCCAGGCCGACGGCATCACGTCTCGCTTTCGCTTGCTTGAGTCGTCCATGAGCGCCGTCCTTTCCGTTCGTTGCCGTTATTTCAAAAGCTTCTTCTCGATCTTCATGCTGCAGGTGCGGGGGAAGTCCTCGACGATCTCGACGATGGAGGGCACCTTGAACGCCGCCATGTTGCCCTTGCAGTACGCAATCACCTCGTCGGTGCTGATGGCCGCGTCGTCTTCGGGCAGCACGAACGCCTTCACCGCCTGGTCGCGGATGGGGTCGGGCACGCCGATGACCGCGGCCTCCTTGATGTCGGGGTGCTCCTCCAAGATGCCCTCGATCTCGGTGGTGGAGATGTTCTCGCCCGAGCGCTTGATCATGTTGCTCTTGCGGTCGAAGAAGAAGAACCAGCCGTTCTCGTCGTAGTAGCCCTTGTCGCCCATGCGCAGCCAGCCGTCGCTGGACAGCGCGTGGGCCGTGGCGGCCTCGTTGCCCAGGTAGCCCAGCATGATCGAACGCCCGGGGACGCCCTTCACGCAGATCTCGCCCACTTCGCCGGCGGGCAGCTCGTTGCCCTCGTCGTCGACGATCTTGGCCTCGTAGCCCAGGCCCACGCGGCCGATGGAGGGCCAGTTGCGCTCGCCGGTGGGCGGGTCGGTCAGCACCCAGCCGACGGACTCGGTGGAGCCGTAGGTGTTCATGATGCGCACCCCGTAGCGCTCCTCGAAGGCCTCCTTCTCGCGCGCGGACACGGGCAGGAAGTACAGCATGTCGCGCAGGCAGTGGTCCTTCTCGTCCGGGTCAACCGGCTGCAGCATCAGCGTGCGCAGCATCATGGCCACGCACTGCGCCAGCGTTGCGCGGTACTGGCGGATCTGGCTCCAGAACCTGCTCGCGCTGTACTTCTCGACCACGATGAGCGTGGCGCGGGCGGTCAAGACCGGGGTCAGCGCCGCCAGCTGGAAGTTGGAGTGGCATGCGGGCATGGTGGAGAACATGCGGTCCTCAGAGGTCATGGCCGTCTCCCAGTCGCCGTAGTAACCGGAGTAGACCATGTTGCCGTGGGTTAAGATGACGCCCTTGGGGTTGGAGGTGGTGCCGCTGGTGAACAGGATCTCGCACGGGTCGTCGGGGGACAGGTCGCTTGGCGCCTCGAACTCGACGCTCTCGCCGGCCGCCAGCTCGGAGAACAGCGGGTAGCCCATGGCCTCCTCGCCGCCTTCGCTGCGGGCCACGATGATGCCCTGGTCAAGCCTGCCGCCGGCGTGGATGGCGTCGTAGAGCTCCACGTAGCAGGGCTCCACGACCGCACGGCGGGTGGAGCACATGTCAAGCGCGTACTCGCACTCGGCCTGCAGATACTGCTCGTTCATGGGGACCAGCACGGCGCCGATCTTGGCAAGGCCGAACAGGCACATGAGGAACTCGGGGCAGGTGTGCATCTGCACGGCCACGTGCTCGCCGCGCTCCACGCCCTGGCTCAGGAACATGCTCGCCGTCTGGTTGATCAGCTCGTTGAACGCGCGGTAGCTGTAGGTGGTCACGTTGCCGTCGCGGTCCTGGAAGATGAAGAAGTCCTTGTCGCCGCACTCGCGAGCGAGCTTGTCCCACAGGCTTGCAAGCGTTTCGTTGCCAACGATGTCGACCATGTCTTCTCTCCCTTGGTTCGTGTGCTTTCTGACTTTGGCGCCGGTTCAGATGTCTTGCATTCGACGAGGGGCGCTTCAAACCCCGTCGGATACAAGGCCCCTATAGAAGCCGGGCCCTTCTCAGGGCCCGGCCGTCATTCCGAAAGGGGAGCCTTCCTCTCGGAACCTTCAGCGTTTCTCAGCTGTTATTCAGCGACCTTGACGACGCCGCTCTCGTTCAGCGCGGCGATCTGGTCGGCCGTGTAGCCGAGCTTGGTCAGCACGTCAGCGGTGTCGCCGCCCTGCTTGGGCATCGGGCGCCACACCTGGCCGGGGGTCTGCTGGAACTTCGGGAACACGCCCAGACCCTTGAAGGTCTTGCCGTCCTCGGTCTCCCAATCCATGAAGTCATCGCGCAGCTTGAGGTGCTCTTCCTTCACGAGGTCCTCGAACTCCATGACGACCTGAGCGGCGATGCGGTGAGCAGCGAAGTCCGCCTCGATCTCGTACTTGGAGTGCTCCAGGCAGTACGCCTCGAACGCAGCCTCGATCTCAGCAGCATGCGGGTTGGACAGCCACAGGCCGGAGGTGTCCTCCGGGATGTCCTCGGTGCCCCACAGGTGACCCAGGCCGATGGTCTCCAGGAAGTACTTGTTCTGGTCGACGCCGTACAGGCACACGCCCAGGAAGCCGTCGTTGCACTTGTACTCGCCGATGCCGCAGAGGTTCTGGTTGCGAGCGCCCGGGCGAGGCCACAGGATGCCCTCGTTCAGGTAGTCGACCAGGTAGTACTGGCCGATGGCCAGCAGCGTCTCGTACATGGCCATGTCGATGCTCTCGCCCTTGCCCGTGCGGTTGGCCTTATGCAGCGCAGCCAGGGTGGAGGAGACGACCATCAGGGAGTTGAAGTAGTCGCCAGCGTAGGGGCCGGGGTTCATCGGCTGCTCCGGCGTGCCGTTCTGGCTCATGTAGCCGGAGTAGGCCATGACGGTCAGGTCGTAAGCAGCGCGCTTGACCATCTTCGGGTCGCCGGACTGGCCGAAGCCGGACAGATGCACGATGACGAGCTTCGGGTTGATCTCCCACAGCACCTCGTCGGTGATGCCCTTGCGAGCCCAGGTGCCGCCCTTGGAGGCCTCGATGAAGATGTCGGCGTCGGCCAGCATCTTGAACAGGACTTCCTTGCCTTCGTCAGAGAAGTAGTTCAGCGAAACGGAGCGCTGATTACGGCGCTCAGCCTGCTTGACATAAGCGGTGTCGCGGATGGTGTCGCCAGCGCCGGTGTTCTCCAGCCACGTGACGTCGGCACCCCAGTCGGCCATGAGGTCGCAGGCCTTCGGCACTGCCAGCTCGACTGCTGCGTAAACGACCTTGACGTCATCCAGAACGCCGAAGGACGGCTTGTTGGTTTCAAGAGCCATGATGAATTCCTTTCGATTCGGCGGCGCGCCTGCCGCGCCGCCGTCTGTTGGATCCGTTTGCTAGCCGCGTGAGTTAGTCGCGGTACTTCTTCAGCTCGAACTTGGAAGCGGTGAGGATCATCATCTCGTCGGTACCGCCGGAGACGCGGTCCACACGCAGGTCGCGCCAGATGCGCTGAGCGCGATGCTCGCCGGCCACGGCCACGCCCGCCAGGATCTGCATGCCGTCGTCGACGACGGAGAAGGCGGAGTTGGCGCAGTAGTACTTGCACATGGCGGCAGCGCCGGGATCGAACTTGCCGTCGTTGTTGTCGGCCTCCCAAGCCGTTTCGTACAGCATGTTCTTCATGTTCTTCAGCTTGATGGCCATCTCGGCGACCTTGAGCTGGTTGAGCTGCTGACGGCCGATCGGCTTACCGAAGGCGATACGCTGGTTGGCGTGACGGCAGGCATCCTCGTACACGGCGATGGACATGCCGTAGTCGGAGGCGCCGACCAGCCAACGCTCGAAGTTGAAGTCGTTGATGCCGCGGGAGAAGCCGTTGCCCTCCTTGCCGAAGATGTCCTTCTCCTCCAGCTCGACGTTGTCCATGTAGACCTCGCAGCAGGAGTCCATGCGCAGGCCCAGCTTGTGCAGCGGGGACAGGGAGACGCCCGGCTTGCTCATGTCCAGGAAGAACTCGGTGAACATCTCCGGATCGTCGGCGTTCTTGGCCATGATGACCAGGTACTTGACGCCAGCGGAGGAGGTGATGAAGGTCTTCGTGCCGTTCAGGTAGATCTTGCCGTTCTCACGCTTGTACGTGGTCTGCAGGGCGGCAACGTCGGAACCGGCGCCCGGTTCGGTGCAGGCGGAGTTCCAGATCTGCTCACCGGTGCCCAGGGTGGACAGCACGGCCTCGATCTGCTCCTCGGTGCCCTCGCGGATGATGGTCTCGAAGCCCGGCAGCTGGTACAGGACGTAGGTCGGGGCGCCGTAGCGGCCCAGCACCTCGTACACGGCCATCATGGTGACGGCCGGCTGCTCCAGACCCAGACCGCCATGGCTCTCGGGGAGCATGATCAGGTCGAAGCCCAGCTCGCACAGACCGCGGACCCAGCGCAGCGGGTACTCGTGCTTCTCGTCGCACTCGGCGAAGTAAGCCTCCCAGTTCTCGCTCTCCATGTAGTCGCGGTAGCTGTCGACGATCAGCTCCTGCTCATCGGTCAATTTGAAGTCCATTGCATTCTCCTTGTCGATATCCAGAGCGGCCTTTTGCCGCGCTGTCACAATGTGGTGGGTAGTGCGTATCGGCTACGGTTAGCAGCCCATCTGCTGACGGAAGTGCTCCGCGCCGTGCTCGAGCGCCAGGTTGGCCTCGTCAAGCATCTTGGTGTAGTGCAGGAACGCGTGGATGACGCCTTCGAACATCTCGAAGCGATGGGGGATACCGTATTCCTCGAGGATCGTCGCAAGTGCCGTGCTGTCGTCCTTCAGGGGGTCGTACTCGGCTGCGGCGATGTAGCAGGAAGGCATGTCGCGCGTAAGGTCGTTCAGGAAGAGGTTCGCGTAAGGGCTCGTCTCAAGCTCCGCCGTATCCTCGGCGTAGAGCTCCTTGTACCACTGCCACTCCGCCTCGGTCAGGCCGTCCCAGGGGCCGCCCAGAAGGCGCTGGGAGGCCGAATCCTTCAGGCCGTACCAGCCGTAGAACAAAAGGAGGCATTTGACGTAGTCGGAGCCTCCCAGCTCCTCGCGCAGGTACATGGTGGCGGCCAGGCTCAGGTGAGCGCCGCCGGAGTCACCGGCGAAGGACAGGCGATTGCCGTCGATGCCGTACGCCTCGCCCTGCTCGTGCAGGTGCTTGGCGACGCAGGCGACTTCTTGAACCGCCACGGGGAACTTCGCCTCGGGCGAGAGACGGTAGTCCACGGCTGCCACCGCAGCGCCCGTCTTGCTTGCCAGGACGCGGCAGATGCGATCATGCGTGTCCAGGTTGCCCAGGACGAAGCCGCCGCCGTGCGCGTAGACGATCGCCGGCAGGGTCTCGCCGTCGCTCGCAAGGCTTGCGCGGTCCTTGACGGGGTAGTACAGGCGAACGGGGATGTCCCCATGCGGGCCCTCGACCTTGCAGTCGACCTTCTCGGCCATTTCCGGGCCGCCCTCTACCCAGTACGCACGCCCAGCGGTGTAGTTCAGGCGCATCTGCTCGAAGCCGGCGCTCGTGTCGTTGGCGTTTCCTGCGAGCTCGTCTTCTTTGGCGAGCACCGCGCGCATGCCCTCGTTGATTTTCGAGAGGACGTCGATCTTGTTCATGTCTCTTCCTCGATTTTCTAGGGCGCCGCCTTGTGGGCGGCGCGCCTGAACGGCTGGGGTGGGTAAGTAAACGCTAGTTGGCGGACTCCGCCTTGGCGGCGTTCTTCTTCATGGCGCGGCGCGTCATGACCAGGCAGAAGCAGCCCAGCACGGCGAAGACGACCAGTGCGATGAAGATGGTGTTGAAGGCGTCCGCGCCCTGGGCGTCGATCAGGCCGCCGAACCAGGTGTGGACGAAGGTGTCAGGCAGGAAGCCGATGACGGACAGCAGGCCCGAAGCGGTGCCGAAGATGCTCATCGGGACCTTGGCCTCGGTAAGGGGCGAGGAGCCGATGGAGAAGGCGCCGTAGGTCACGAAGCCGAGCACGACGACCAGCACGGCGATCGGGATGACCATGCTCGCCTCGCGAGGCATGATCATGAAGGCTGCCAGCACGATGACGCTTGCGGCGAAGAAGATCAGGATCGACTTCGAGGGGCTCTTCAGCTTGTCAGCGAAGATGCCTGCAGCCGGGCCGGCGATGAGGCCGATACCATAGGTACGGATGAGGCCGACGACGGAGACGATGGCCACCGGAGCGGCGAAGCAGGTGGTCATGAACGGCGTGGTGTAGGTGACGCCCATGTACACCAGGTACACGAAGAAGTAAGCCAGGCAGGCCCAGATGACGCCGGGGTGCTTGATGGCCGTGACGACCTCGCTCAGGCTGAACAGCTTGGCGTTCTTGTCGATCTCGCCCTTGAAGTCGGGGACGAAGATGAAGGACAGCACGGCGAGCAGGGCGATAAGGGCGCCCAGGAAGACCAGCAGGACCTGGATACCCTGGGAGGCGTCGGCGACGGCGGAGATGATGGCCGTGTTGATCAGACCGACGATCAGGCCGGCGGCGCCGTAGATGGAGTAGCTCACGCCGATCTTGGAAGCGTAATCGTCCTCAGAGCAGCACAGACGGACGATCTTGAAGCGCGTGCCCCACCAGATCAGGATGGTGGTGATGCCGTAGCCGACGAACACCACATAGAGCATCTGGATGGACGGCAGCATGGCGTAGATGAAGGTCAGGACAGCGGTGGCGCCGAAACCGACCCAGGACAGCGTGCGCATGCGCACCTTGTCGGCGATGATGCCGGCGGGTAGATAGGTGATCACAGCGACGATGGCGTAGCAGGAGAGCAGCGCGCCCAGGTCGGCATTGGTGCAACCGAGGCCCTGCATCAGGGGCTCGTAGAAGACGTTCTTCAGGTAGATGGGCGTGTAGATGATGGACGAGCCCATGGAAACGAGGACGATGAGGAACCACTTGTGGAAACCGGTCAGGTCCTTGTAAGTGACCTCGCCCTTGCTCTTTGCGAGCAGAGACATTGTTGGATCCTTTCTTCGTGCGGATGCGCCCGGTTCGTTACCGGGCGGTCGGTGCGGCTATGCGCCGCTTGGGGCGAAGGGAAAGGCTGGTAGTTGTTGCGGCCTTTCCCTTCGCGGGGAGAAAAGAAGCGGGAGTTACTTGCCCTGCCAGTTCGGCGTGCGCTTCTCGACGAAGGCTGCGGGGCCCTCGATGCCGTCCTCGGTCTTCTCGATGAAGCGATAGGCGGCGTCGCAGTAGCGCATTGCGTCCTCTTCGGACATCTGGGAAGCGGCATGCACGATCTGCTTCGTGAACTTCAGGGACAGCGGAGCGTTCTTGGCGATCGTGGAAGCGATCTCCAGAGCCTTATCCATGAGGTCCTCGGCCGGCACGACGTAGTTGACGAAGCCGATCTCCTTGGCCTCGTCGGCGTGCACCAGGCGAGCGGTCAGCAGCATGTCCATGGCGGCCTTGCGCGGAACGTCGCGGGCCATGCGGACCAGGCCGCCGGTGGAGGCGATCAGGCCGACCTTGGGCTCGGTCAGGCCGAAGCGGGCATGCTCGGCAGCAACGACGATGTCGCAGGAGACGGCGATCTCCATGCCGCCGCCGGCAGCCACGCCGTTGACGGCGCAAATCGTCGGCTTCGGGCACAGACGGTCGGTGATGCCGCCGAAGCCGTGATCGGTGACGGTCATGCACTCGCCGCCGCTGGACAGCTCGGAGAGGTCCTCGCCGGCACAGAAGGCCTTCTCGCCGGTGCCGGTGACCACGATGACGCGGACGCGCTTATCCTTCTCCGCCTTGTTCATGATGTCTTCCATGGCGGCAGAGGTCACTGCATTGATAGCGTTGCGCTTCTCGGGGCGGTTGATGCGCATGATGAGCACGCCGTCCTCGCGAAGGTCGGTGACAACCTCTTGGGTTCCGTGGAAATCTGCCATTGCTCCTCCTTTTATATGGATTGCCTTGAGCCGTTTCGGCGAATGCTGTGCGCCTCGTGTCGTTCCTTTGATTTTGATTCGGACGTTTCGCGAGATGCACGCTCGGCTCGATTTCGGATGCTAGGCGCCGGGGTAGGCGGAAACATCGCCACAACTTCGGTAAAGCGCTAATAGCAAGAAATGTGGGCATCATCAGAAACTTGCGAGGGGGTTGTTTCGGGTGTCATATGTGGTCGAAGCCCACAAAACGGCGAAAACCCTTTTGCGCCCCTTGAGACGGTCAAAAAGCCCATATAAAAGCGTACGTAGCCTCTCAACAGGGGCTTTTGCCGCATAGTTAAAAATTAAGTAAGAGGGTATTCACGGTTATCTGGCGATGGCAGGAGGGGTCGGGGAGCGCAAGATGGCCCTGTCACGTAAGCGACCCGCCGAAACGGAGACGCACCCCGCAAAACGGACGTGCAACCCGCAAAGGGTTACGTCGAAGCGGTCGCTACGAAGGTAAGAACCTCTGTAACAAGCTTATGAAGGGAAGGCTCAAGATGAAGATAGCCGCTGCATTCAAGGTGGTTCCTGACGATCAGGACATCAAGGTCGCCGGTGATCGCACGCTGGACTACTCCAAGGCGAAGAACACCATCTCCGTGTACGACCTGAACGCTCTGGAGGTGGCTGCTCAGCTGGCCGCCGAGGTCGAGGGTTCCGCTGCTGTGGCCATTACCGCGGGTCCGGCTTCCATCGACGAGGCCAAGCTCAAGAAGAGCGCTCTGGCCCGTGGCGTTGACGAGCTGTTCATGACCGCCGACGACGCCTGCGCCGGCATGGATGCCAAGGCCACCGCTGCCGAGCTGGCCAAGCTGGTCGCTCAGATCGGCGACGTGGACCTGGTCGTGTGCGGCGACGGTTCCGCCGACAACTACGCTCAGCAGGTCGACGTGCAGCTGGCTTGCAAGCTGGGCTGGCCCGTGGTGAACGCCGCCACGAAGGTCACCTGCAAGGGCGACGTGCTCGAGGTCGAGCGCGCGCTCGAGGACGCCGTCGAGGTCGTCGAGGTTGCCCTGCCGGCCGTCGTGTCCGTCACCCCGGACGCCGCCGAGCCCCGCATCCCGGGCATGAAGGACATCCTGGCCGCCGGCAAGAAGCCGATGAACGTCGCCGGTGCTTCCGACGTCGCCGCCGCCGCCATCGAGGTCGTCGACTGCAAGGCTCCCGAGCAGGCCGACCGCAAGCTCGAGATCTTCGACGCTTCCGAGGACGGCGCTATCGACAGCTTCGTGGCCGCCATCAAGGCCGCCCTGTAGGCCCACGCGTAATCAAGCAAAAGAAAGGCAGAGTGGATACTCATGAAGGCATTGATCATTGCTGAGCACGCAGCTGCGGCCGCAGAGCTGGTTGCAGGCGCGCGCACCATGGCCGACGAGGTCGTGGCCATCTCCTTCGGCGGCGCTTACGAGTGCGGCGCCGACAAGGTGCTCAACATCACCGTTCCCGAGGGCCTGACCGTTGACTCGGCCGTCGAGACCGTGAACGCCGCGTTCGACGCTGAGAAGCCCGAGGTCGTCCTGGTGGAGGCTTGCCGCCACATGAAGGTCATCGCCGGCAGCCTGGCGTTCCACGCCGACACCGCCGTCATCACCGACGTCACCGCTTTCGAGGCCGAGGGCGCCAAGAGCATGTACTTCGGCGGCATCGCCGAGCGCGTGCAGAAGGCCGCTGGCAACGTTGCCATCTACACCATCGGCGCAGGCGTGTTCGACGGCGCCGAGGGTGCCAACGGCTCCGTCGCCGAGCAGGAGTGGGTTGCCCCCGCTCGCCCGGTGAAGGTCGTTTCCTCCCAGGTCATCGAGAAGAGCGGCGTGAACCTGTTCAAGGCCGACGTCGTCGTGGCCGCTGGCCGCGGCTTCGCCGAGGAGTCTCAGCTGTCCATGGCCAACGACCTGTGCGACAAGCTGGGTGCCGGCCTTGCCTGCTCCCGTCCGCTGACCGAGGGCGTCAACTGGCTGCCGACCGAGCGCTACGTCGGCGTTTCCGGCCTGATGCTGACCCCGAAGGCCTACATCGCCGTGGGCATCTCCGGCCAGATGCAGCACATGGTCGGTTGCAACCGCTCCGGTGCCATCTTCGCCATCAACAAGGACAAGAACGCTCCGATCTTCAAGCAGTGCGACTTCGGTCTGGTGGGCGACATCAAGGACGTCCTGCCGGCCATCACCGCAGCCCTGTAAGGGGACTCCTTCCGCACCGCGCTTCAGCGCAAACCCTTGTGCGAAAACCTCTCCTAAGGTTCGACCCCTCCAAAGATTCGACCCCTCCAAAAAAGATGACCCCTTTACATCTTTTACGGAGCGCGGTGCGGGAGTCTCGATAGTTAATGAATTGGCGGCCGTGATCGGCCGCCAATGAAAGGATATCTACATGTCAGATTTCGACATCATCGTCGTGGGATCTGGCTGCGCGGGCGGCGTGGCGGCTTACG
>NZ_CABQJR010000025.1 GCF_902464545.1 uncultured Senegalimassilia sp. | reverse complement strand
CGAGCCCCGCCTCCTACCATCGGATAAGACCATCACGCCCTGTTGTTCACCAACTTGTAACGAGTCCGTCGGTTGTTTCACAAAATGCGCAAGCCGCTGCCATAACGCCTTCAATGTCGATGGCTATACTGCGTATCAGCGAACGGAAAGGTTCCCCTCCTTCCTCCGTCGCACTGCTTTCTCCTTAAAAGCAGTTAATCGGTGCCCACGAACCGGCACCGTATATCCCCTCCTTATGGCCCTGGCAGGTTCCCCTTCCTGCCAGGGCCGCTCCTTTTTCCGAACAGGGGACGGAGGTGTGTTCACGCGATAAGCTCGCTCCTTTCGCCGAGCGATCATCCACGACCACCGCCGGCTCTCCCAAGCCGAATGGCGGCTATCGCCTTCCACAACCGCCCCTTTCCCATTAGCCGAACCGCCCCCCTGACAACGAAAAAGCCGCCCGGTGCATTACCGAGCGGCCCAGCCGTCGCAGGTTTTCGCCGAAGACCTTAGGCCTTCTTGCCGTATTTGCGCTCGAACAGGATGTTGTTCGTCTCCAGCCAGCTCTCCACGGTGCCGGTGTCGAAACCGTCCTGCGGATCGATGACGAGCGCGTACATCTCCTCCTCCTTGAGCACCGCGTCCAGCGCGTCGGTCAGTTGGATCTCGCCGCCGACGGTGGGCTTGGCCTCGGCCAGAAGCTCCATCACGCGCGCGGACAGCAGGTAGCGGCCGAACACGGCCAGATTGGAGGGCGCATCCTCGAGCGCGGGCTTCTCCACCAGGCTGTCGATCTTCCACACGTCGTCGGAGATGGCAGAGCCGGCGATGACGCCGAAGCGGTTGACCTGGTCATCGGGCACGGGCATGACGGCGATGACCGAGGCGCCGTTGTGCTCGTCGGAGACCTTCTGCATGGCGGGCAGCATGTTGTTGTCGGGGACCAGGACATCGCCCAGCAGCACGTAGAACGGCTCGTCGCCCGTCTTCTCGGCGGCGCAGTGCACGGCGTGGCCCAGGCCCAGCGGCTCGTCCTGGTACACGTAGCTGACGTTGAGGTTACCGGCATGCTCCACGGCATCGGCGTACTTGTCCTTGCCGCGCTCACGCAGCATGGACACCAGCTCGGGGTTCGGCGAGAAGTGCTCCTCGATGGACTTCTTCTCGCGGCTGTTCACGATGACCACCTCGTCGGCGGCCGATGCCAGGCCCTCTTCCACGATGTACTGGATGACGGGACGATCCACGACGAGAAGCATTTCCTTGGGCTGGGCCTTCGTGGCCGGCAGGAAGCGCGAGCCGAGGCCGGCGGCGGGGATGATAGCCTTCATATAAGGTTTACCTTTCTTCGGGGGAATAGACGCGAAGCGCCGCGAGACGCGGCGCTTCGTCGATTCGCTTCGGCAATTGTAGCACGCAGGCTATTCGGCCTTCAGTTCCGCCACAGCCTCTTCAAGCACGGCGATCTGCTTCTCGGTCTTCTTCAAGCCGCTGATGGAAACGAACACATAGATGAGCAGCACGGCCCACATAAGCGCGTAGGCCGCGATGATGAACGGCATGGACGGGATGACGGTGCTGTAGATGTCGGCAAGAACGGGATTCATGGGATGCTCCTTCGATCAAGCGCCCTTGAGGCGCGAACGTTTGCTAACGGGTAACGGGGCTCGCCCGGCTTTCGCCTAGCGCTGCTCCTCCAAAACCTCCACCTCGTCTTTGAGGGCTTGCAGGCGTTCCTGCAGGCGAACCTGGCGGAAGCGGAAACGGTACAGCGCAAATCCGACGAGCATAAGGCCCGCCAAGCACACGGCCACGGTCATGCCCATATCGCCGGACATGCCGCCCTCGCGCAGCACCACGGGGTGCACGCCCGAGGGGATGAGGCGCGTGATCATGAAGCAGATGGGCACGTCCACCATGGCGATGACAGCGATGACAGCGGCGTACACGCCGCGGCGCTCAGGCTCGTCGATGGCGTTGCGCAGCACGAAGTACGCGATAACGATGAGCATAAGGATGAGGTAGGTGGTCAGGCGCGGCTCCCACGTCCACCACACGCCCCATTCGAAACGCTCCCACAGATCGCCCGTGATCATGGTGCAGATGACGAACACGAGCGAGATCTCCATGCACACCTTCGCGCACGTGTCGAAGCGTTGGTTTTTGGTGGCCAGGAAGCGCACGGAGTAATAGCATGCGAACGCCAGCGCGCAGAACGACACCAGGGCCACCGGCATATGGAAGTAGAAGATCTTCTGGGACAGCAGCAGCTTGTTGGCCACCATCTGCCCGCCGATCAGCTCCACGCCGTCGACGGCGGCGCCGTTGACGGGCCCGGCGTACAGAAACGCCATGAGAAAGCCCAGCGTGGAGAGCACGATGCCCGCCAGCAGCGCCCACGGCGCCACCTTGTCGGGCCACTGCCCCGCCTCGGGCAGCTTCACCGGTTTGTTCGTCATTGGTTTCCTTTCCTTATGAAGATCGCAGGTTGAAAGCTATGCGGAGATAACGAAATCGTACAGAACCCAGCTGACCAGCAGCATGATGACGTCGTAGCCGCCGGCAAGCGCCATCGACTGCGTGAACACGTCGAGATACCCCTCGGCGCCCACCACCACGGCGGTGGTTGCCGACGCGCATGCGTAAAGCAGCGGGAAGATCAGCGGCACGAACAGCACGGCGAGCATGACGTCCTTGCCGCGCGTGTTCACGGTGATGGTGGACAGCAGCGTGCCGATGCCCGCCACGCCTATGGTGCCCACCGCAAGCGGCACCGCCATGAGCATGAAATCGGGACCGGGCTGGGCGGTGGTCAGGAAGAAGAACCAGAACAACGGCACGGCGATCACCTCGACCACCAGCAAGAACAGCAGGTTCGAGGTTGCCTTCGCCAGAAAGATCACGCTACGATCCATGGGCACGAGCAGAATACCCTCCATGCAACCCTGCTCCTTCTCGTGGTTGAACGAGCGGTTCAAACCCAACAGCGACGTGAACACGATGAGCGCCCACAGAAGCCCGCCGGAAAGCTGCAGCACATCGGTCGCCTGCGCCGTCTGCCCGAGCGCCGCGCCGTACACGATAAGCACGAGCAGCGCGTAGATGCCCATGGACGTGAGCATCTCCTTGGTGCGGAACTCCTGCTGCAGGTCTTTCGCCAGCAGGGTTTTATACTGGGCGAACGTGCTGGGCATGCTCAGGGCCACCCGACCGGCGCGCGCCCGATCGGCGCTCGCGCTTTGCTTGCGCACCATTTACGACACCCCCATTCCCACCGTGGAGCGATACAGCTCGGAGAACTCGTCGAAATCAAGCCGATCCTTCGCCCCGAACGTCACCACGCGCCCGCGCGCCAGCACCAGCGCATGCGTGCACATGTCGAAGCCCTTGCGCAGGTCATGGCTCACCATGACGAACGTGCGACCCTCGCGCTGCTTCTCGATCAGCTGATCGAAAATGTCCACGGCGTGCGGATCAAGGCCGGAATACGGCTCGTCCAAAAACACCACGTCGGGGTCATGGATAAGGGCACGGGCGATGGATAGGCGCTGCGTCATGCCGCGCGAAAACGTGCGCACCACGTCAAGGCGGCGGTGCTTCAGCTCGACGGCCTCGAGCAACTCCATCACGCGCGCCTGCGGATCGGCCAGACCATAGAGCTTCGCATACAAAAGCAGGTTCTGCTCTGCGGCGAGGTCGGGATAGAGCATGGCGTTATGTGAGATAAGCCCGATGCGCCCGCGGGCCGCTTCAGGGTCTTCCCGCAGGTCGATGCCCATAAGGCTTGCCGAGCCGTCGGTCGGGCGCGTCAACGTGGACAGCATGCGCAGCAGCGTGGTCTTGCCGGCGCCGTTGGGGCCGAATATGGAAAGGAACGCCCCCTGCGGAACCTCGATGGACACCTTGTCCACCGCCTTGCGCGTGCCGAACACCTTCGACAGCTTCCTTGTCCTGATGGCAGCCGTTTCCTCCATCGGCCCTCCTTCCCCTGCATCTTGGATGCGTGCGAGCATTCGCACGTCAGTCTAACGCAAATGACGATCGCCGCGCGAGCGGCTGCGCTGGCTTCGGGCGCCTATGCCGCACCCGCCGCCGATTCGCCCGATGCTTCATCGGCGGCTGCGCGCTGCGCGTCGGTGAGCTTGCGGCTGGCGCGCCTGCGACCCGCCGTGGCCACGCACACGCCGACCATAAGCAGCCCGAAGCCCGCCCACACCAGCGAGATGAGCGGATTGACCCGTACATCCATGGAGAACGCGCCGTCGTTGTTCACGCCGCGGTACACCACGAACAGATCCTCGGTGGGCAGCGAAATGACGCTGGCGACCAGCTTCTGCTGCTGGGTCTTCTGCGCCAGCTGCACGCTGGGGCTGACCTGGCCGATGAAGGCGCCGTCCTTGTAGGCGTCGTAGTTCACGGTATACATGATGACATCGCCGCTGTTCACCTCGGTCACGGAATTCGATACGTACTCAAGCGTGTAGTCCTTGATCTGGAAGGTCTCGGAAGCGGTGTCGGTGGCCTCGTCATATCCGATGTAGGCGACCTTCTCCGTCACATACATCGACGAGCCGATCAAGCCGACCAGGATGACGGCCATGGCCGCGTGCGACAGGAAGCCGCCGAAGCTTGCAGGGCGATTGCGCAGGCAGCCGCCGAAGGCCGCCACGGCGCCGCAGCTATGCGACTCCTTGTACGAGCGCACGATGCGGCCCAACATGAACAGCGAGTTGAACAGCAGCATGCTCGCCACGAAGAAGCCCACGAGCGCCAGGCCGTTGTAGTACCAAGCAGGGCCATCGCTTGCCAGCTCCTCGGCGGCGGTGCCGCCCGCCGCGATGATGGCATTGTAGCTCGGCACCAGATACGTGGCCCAGTACACCGCAAGCACCGCGAACAGGACCAGCGCGCAGACGGCGGGGATGCGCGCCTGCTTCAGGAACTTCGAGCGCAGCGTCTTGCCCCAGGCCAGCAGCGGGCACACCGCAAGGATGGCCAGGTACGCCACGCCCAGCGGACGGGCGATGGCGTTGAACGTGCCCGAGGACACGGTCTGACCGCCGAACGGCAGGAACTCAGGCAGCGCCGAGGACACGGTCAGGTACGCCAGCAACGTGGCGAACACCACCATGATGACGTTGTTGAAATAATAGGCGCCTTCCTTGGACAGCAGGTTCTCCACCTCGTCGGAGCCGTCGGCGGCAGGGCCGAAGCTCTTCCAGCGAACGACCAGGCCCACAACGCCGGCCAACAGCGCCACGACGATCAACGCGCCGAACAGCACAAGCGACACCGGATCGCCCTCGAAGGCGTGCACGGACTGCACCAGGCCCGAACGGGAGATGAACGTGCCCACGATGACGAACGCGAACGTGATGCAAGCGCACATGACGCTCCAGCGCTTGAACGCGCCGCGCTGGCGGTACACGGTGAAGCTATGGATGAGCGCCACGCCCACCAGCCACGACAGCAGGCTGGCGTTTTCCACGGCGTCCCAGCCCCAATAGCCGCCCCAGCCGAGCACCACGTAGGCCCACACGGCGCCAAGGCCGATGCCGATTCCCAGGAACAGCCAGGAGAACAGGGCGTAACGCTGGCTGCGCACCACCCATTCCCTGGACGGATCGTTCACGATGAGCGCGGCGATGGCGTAGGCGAACGGGATGGTCAGGCCCGCATAGCCCACGAACAAGGTGGGCGGATGGATGGCCATGGCCCAATGCTCCAGAAGCGAGTTCATGCCCAGCATGCTTGCCGCGTTGGTCAGCGAGCCGTCGGCGTTGTAGTACTTCTGAGGCGTGACCGTGAACGGCATGTTGCTCTCGCTGAACAGCAGCACGCCCACAAACGCCGCCAGCACCAGCTGCGACACCATAAGCGCCATGGAATCCAGCTTGCGCGGGCTTTTGAGATCGCGAATGGCCACCACGGAGTTGAACACGCTGATAAGCCATGCCCAGAACAGCAGCGAGCCCTCACGACCGGCCCACAGGCCGGACAGCTTGAACAGCCAGCCGAGCGTGCCTTCGGCGTTGCTGTGCTGCTTGAGCACGTACTCGATGGAATAATCGCCCGCGAAGAAGCAGTACACCAGGATGCCGCAGCATACGGTGAGCGCCACCGTGGTCAGGATGGAGGCGATATGCCCGCCCCATGTCAGGGTCTCGCCAAGCGAGCTTTCCCCTTTGCGCCCCAAGATCGCGCCCGCAAGCAGGCACAGCACCGATACGGCCACGCCGGCGAACGCCACCAGCAGGCCCATAAGGCCGATAGTCGACATACGTGAAACCTCTCCCTAGCCTTCGAGCGCCACATCGGTGGCCGTGAACTTGCCCTCGGCGGACAGGCTGCCGGTGACCACGAGCGAGCTGCCTTCCGCGACCTCGTCGGACAGCGCGCCGTCGAACGCGACGGGCAGCGTCTTGCCGGAATCGGGATCTGCCAGCACGAAGCGATCGCCCGCGCCGGCGGCCTTCAGGGAGCCCGCTTGCACGGTGCCGGACACCTTCACCGGCTTGTCGACGACCTGGTCGCCGTACTCGAGCAGACGTGAGACGCTCAACGCGCTCAAGGCGTTCTCGTACTTCGAGGGGCACTTCGTCACCAGTTCGGTGGCATGCAGCACGCCGTCATCGGCGATCTTGCCCGTGCAGATGGCGGTCACGTCGTTGCCGAACGTGGCCGACACGCCCCCTTCGTAGCGCACCTCAAGCTGATCGCCGGGGTTTCCGTCCTTGTCGTAGATGGCGAACGTGAGCACGTTGTCGCTGGTGGCGTAGGAGTTCTCCACCACGTTGCCCGTCACTTGGATCTTCTGGTCTGCATATTTACCCGCAACGGCGTCGGCAACGGTGGCGGACTTCGCAGCACCGGAGCCGCCGACAACGGCCAAGATCACGACCAGCACGATGACGATGATGCCGGTTACCGCCATCATGCGACGCTTCGTCTTCGTATTCACAGGCCCTCCCTTTTTCCTTAAGCGTTTATCCCTTGCTTTCTAACGGTAACCATATCGAAAACAACGGGGGTATTCCATCACCCAGATAGTGTAATTTGCTCGTTAAACCGCCCTATTTACCCGGGGAAGAGGCCATTTCGACCGTTTGCCGACACAATAGCCAATGAGGAAGGGGGACGCCGCAACCAAGGTAACCGCCTTGCCGGCGCCCGTCCGCCCCGCGGCCATACGCCTCCAAGACGCGAAAACCCGGGGCGAGCGCACCTGATCGGCGCGCCCGCCCCGGGCCGTTACCTCGAATCGCGCAAGCATTCCGCCAAAGCGCCCATCCGCGCAGCGTCCGCTTCCTGTCGCCATGCAAGGTGCGCGGGCAGCTCCATGCCCTCCCCTTCCACGAACGGCACCGCCTCCACATCCGGGAACTGCTCGGGATAGCGGCCATCGCACACCACGAGCACCACCCCTCCATCTTCGTGGAGAAAACCATGATGCCGCGCCGCCGACATCTCCAGCGACGCCATGCGCGGACGCACCCCGTGCCGGGAAAGAAGCTCAAGCGCTGTCGCCTTAAGAAAGCTGGAATCATACGGCTCGGCAAGCAGGGTGCCTTCCAAGTCGGCAAGGGCAAGTGACTTGCGTGAGGCAAGCGCATGCCCGCGCGACACCAACAGGCGCAGCTCGACCGCACCCACGCGCTCCGACACAAGCCCCTCGGCCCCCGGGCGTCCCGCCACCACCGCCGCGTCCACCGCACCGGATTCCAGCTCCGACAAGCACGAACCGCTGGAAAGGAAGGACACGTCGAGCGCGATATGCGGGCAGCGGCGCCGGAAACCGCGGAAATCGCGCTCGGCCATCACACTGCCACGCAAAGGGGAGCTGGCCACCGCAACACGCAACCGAGAAGTCCCCGCCGCGCCCGACAGGCCGCCGTCGCCGCAGATGCGCCGGATATCGTCTACTCCCTCGAGGACCTCGGAGGCGCGATGGAGCACCTGCGCGCCGCGGGCGGTGGGGCGCAGACGGCGCCCTGTCGGCTCGAACAGCACGATGTTGAGCTTGTGCTCCATGTCATGGACGGATTTCGAAACGGTTTGCGGGGAAACGTACAGCTCCTGCGCAGCGGCGCTGTAGGAACCCGCACGCGCCGATCTTACGAAACGATCAAGCTGCTCGATGCTCGGACTCATTGCAACCCCCTCGACAACATACGGAATATCGCGGGTAATACCACTAAAACTGCAGGTCATACGCGTATGGAAGTATATGCTACCAAAACGGCCGCAAAAAAGGTTTCGGCTATCGCCGATCGCATTCCGCTCCCGGCCGCGGATAAAAAAGCCCCGGCATCGTAACCGCTCGGTTACGATGCCGGGGCAAAATGCCTGACGGCGGTGCGCTACTGCTTGGCGAAAAACGCCAACGCCACGGCGCCCGGCCCCACATGCGTGCCGATGGTGCCGCCCACGGTGGAATAGCCGACGCTTTCCACGTGGCCTTCCCACAACTCGCGGCTATCCTCGATGTACTTGCGCACCAGATCATCGCCCAAGCCGGTATAGCCCAGGAAGAACGGCATGTCGAAGTCGATGCCGCCGGCCTCCTTCACCTGCTGGATGAGCAGGTTGTTGCCCTTCTTCGAACCGCGCGCCTTGCCAAGCACGGCGACGGCGCCGTCTTGGATGGCGACCACGGGCTTGATGGACAGCACGCCGCCGGCGAATGCCGCCGTTTTGGAGATGCGTCCACCCTTTTGCAGGTACTCCAACGTATCAAGCAGCGCGACCAAGCGGATGCGGCCCTTCGCATCGTCGAGCTCGGAGACGATCTGAGCCGCCGACATGCCCTGCTTCGCCAAGCGCACCGCAAACGCCACGAGCGCCTTCTGCCCGATGGTCACATTCGTGGAGTCCACCACGTGCACGCGACCTCCCCACGCCTGCGCCGCGGCGAGCGCGCTCTCGTGCGTGCCCGACAGCTTCGCCGACAACGTGATGACCACCGCCTCGTCCGAGCCGCCGGCGTCGGGCGCGCCGAGCACGCCCTCAATCGTCTGCGAGAACGTGAACGGCGACACCTGGCTGGTGCGCGGAAGCTCATCGGACTCCACCAGCTTCTCGTAAAACCGGTCATGTGACAGGTCCACGCCATCCAAATACTCCTTATCGCCGAACGCGATGGAAAGCGGCACGACGGCGCTTACACCATCGAGTTCACCTTGTACCAGGTCAGAGGCCGAATCGGTGATGATATGAACACAAGGCGCATCGGCGCCGACAGATTGCTGCTGCAAAATACTCCTATCGTTTTGCGAATCGCATCATTGCACGCGAGCTCGTCTTGCCTACGCGCAACACCCCATATTGCAGCATTATGTCCATTAACGCAATCGTCACCTTACAATCGGCATTCTTGCAACCCGCCGATCCGGCCGCGTATCCAACACCCCTATGGTCGCAGCGCCGCGAAATCGGCGTCCTCGATGTGCATGTCCGCGTTGTAGAACGCCTCCAGCGCAGCCGTTCCCAAGGCGACGTCGGCGACGCCGGCCGTCTCATAACTGGAATGCATGGCCAGCTGAGGCAGGCCCACATCGACGGCATGCACGCTCACCTGCATATTCGACAGGTTCCCCAGCGTCGACCCGCCCGGCATGTCGCTTCTGTTCGCAAAGCGCTGCAAGGGCACGCCCGCATTCTGGCATATCGCGCAGAACACCGCACGACTAAAGGCATCGGTGCAGTACTTCTGGTTCGCCGCCTCCTTCACCGCAAGACCGCGATTGAGCATGACGCGGTTGCCCTCGTCGTAGAACTCAGGGTGGTTCGGGTGGACGGCATGGGCGTTGTCGCAGCTTACCAGCATGCTCTTCGCCAGCGCGCACCGCAGCTGCTCGGACGTGAACCCGAGCCCGGCGTTCACACGCTCAAGGCAATCGCGCAAAAGCGTCGACATGGCGCCCTGCTTGGTGTTCGAGCCCACTTCCTCGTTATCGAAGCAGCAGAACACCGAGACGGCATCGTCGTTGTCCGCAACAAGGAACGCGGCAAGCGAGATGTAGGCGCACCCCAGGTCATCCAAACGCGGAGCGCTTATGAACTCGTTGCCCCAACCCCACACGGAAGGCTGTTGGCGATTCACCAGGAACAGGTCGCGCGCCAGCACCTGCTCGGGCGCGACGCCCGCCTCTTGGGCGATGAGCTTGTCGAAGGACCCAGGCTGAAGCGCCCCTGCCGACATGACCGGGCACAGATCGACGGCGCGGTTCGGGGAGAAACGGGAATTCGCCTCGCGATCAAGGTGGATGGGCACGCGAGGGATGATAAGCAGATCGGCATCGGGCGCAATCAGGCGGCTTTCCACGCGGTTACCCAAACGCACCAGCACGCGGCCGGCAACGGACAAGGGCCTGTCGAACCAGGTGTGATCCATCACGCCGCCGTATGCTTCCACGTTCAGACGCAAATAGCCCGCCGAACCGGAAAGCTCGGGAGCCGCCTTTACCTTGTACGTCGGGGAATCGGAATGCGACGCCGTAAGCTGAAAGCGATACGCGTCAAGCTTCGCACCGACCTTGAACGCGATGATGCTCGAGTTGTTGCGCACGGTGTAGTAGCGCCCACCGCGCCGAACCTCCCACGGCTTGCTTTCGGGCAGGTAGGCGAAGCCGGCCTCATCCAAACGCCGCCGCACGGCCGCCGCCGTATGGAACATGCTCGGGCACTCCTGCACGAACGCCGCCATATCATGCGCCGCACGCACATCTGCCAGGGCGATGCTCGCCTCCGCCGATTCCATCTGCGTCGAAGCCGGGTCCTTATCCATCATCTCATCCGCCATGGTCAGCTCCTTTCGTTCCCGTCCAGTCTAGCAACCAACGCACGCGGCAACGGGTTGCACTACAATACGAACCCGAAGAACACGCATTGGAAAGGATGTGCCATGATCGCGGCATTATGCGTTGGAGCAGGCGGTTTTTGCGGAGCCATCGCACGCTATCTGCTTGGACTACTCCCCTATCAGGGGCAATTCCCGCTCATCACCTTCATCATCAACTTCACGGGAGCCGTGGTCATCGGCGCCGTGGTGGAAGCGGCCAGCGTCCGCCCCGGCATGCTGCCCGCAAACGCCGTGCTGTTCCTGAAAACCGGCCTGTGCGGCGGCTTCACCACGTTCAGCACCTTCTCATTTGAAACGCTCGGGTTGCTCGAGCGCGGCGAATACGCCATAGGCGGCGCCTATGCGCTCGGCAGCTTGGCGGCCTGCGTGCTGGGCGTCGTCGCCGGCAAGATGCTGGTGCGCTGGGCGCTGGGGGCGCAAGCGGCTTAGCGGCAACGGCAGCGCCCGCTTACGGCAAGGCAGGCGCGCGGCCGCACAACGCCCCGTCTCCGCAATGCCCCGAAACGCGACGCCCTGTCTCCGCAACACCCCGGCACCCGACGCGGTTCAGCAATGCTTTATCGCCATAATGTCGGACGCGCCCGATTCGAAGGCAGGCGTTTCGAGCCCTGTCATACGCCCCGAAACGCGAAAAAGCCGCCCGCAACGGCAAGCGTTGCAGACGGCTTATCGGCCAAAACAACAGGCGAAGGCTACTTCACCGTAAGCACCGGCACATCGGTGGCGCGCAGCACGCCGAAGCTGACGCTGCCCAGCATGCCGCGGATGGCGCCCAGGCCGCGACGGCCCATGACGATGAGATCGCAATCATGCTCCTCAGCGTAGCGCGACAGCGCATCTGCCGGAGAAGCGCCGGCGACGGCCTCCACCTGGGCACGGTCGCCCAGATCGGCCAGAGCATCGCCCAGATCCTCGGCAACGCGCTTCTGCGCCTCGTCGAGCACGCGCTTGACCACGCCCTGATACTCTTCGTAATCCAGCATGCCGTAGGGCACGCCGTCAAGCGCGCCATCGGTTCCCATGCGGTCCACGCCCATGTAGCTGGACGGCACCGCATGCACCACGGACAGCTTGGCGTCGGCATCGCCGGCAACCAGGTCCTTGGCGTAGTTCAGAGCGTTCTTCGCGTGATCGGACCCATCGTAGGGGACCATGACATGACGGAACATCATAACGGGCTCCTTCCCTCAAAAGCACCCGGCGGCACCCCGCCGCGCAGGCTTGAAACCGGCGGACGATCGCCGGATGCGCAAGGCTTGCCCCTTGGCGCCTTGCTTTCGGACCCAACCGTTACGTTGCCGTCGTTCAAGCAGGTAACGCACCGTGTTGAACCTGCTCATGATTATACTCCATGCAGCGCGCGACGGGCCGCTGACCCGCAATCGGAACCCCGTCGCAAGGCAAGGCGAACCGCTGAACGGGGCCGAACGCACGCGCATACGCGAAAAGGGCGCGGCCCGAAACCGGACCACGCCCCCGAGAAACCAAACCCCCGCATCGGCCGCCGGCTAGGCAACCACCTTCGACTTCTCCACCTGCTCCACGAACCAATATGTGAAGCGCGAGAGCACCGGCCGCAGGATGCCCATGATCACGAACGGCACGATGAAGACGAGCGTTATGCCGATTTGCACCCAGAAATCGTTCTGGTGCACGCCCATGCTCGCCGCACGCATAGCGTTGATGACGTGCGTCGCCGGCAAAAACGGGCTGACGGCCTGGAAGAAGCCGGGCAACAGCTGCAAGGGGAAGCTGCCCCCGCCGCCGGTCACGTAGATGATGAGCAGCAGCACGGCGAGCGCCTTGCCGAGGTTTGCGAACAGCGACACCAGCGTATAGATGATGAAGCTGAACACGAAGCCCGCCGTCCAGAAGCACACAAGGTACAGCAGCGGGTTGGCAACCTGGACCCCCACGAACAGCATGTTGCCCAGACATACCACCGTCGACTGCATGAATGCCAGAACGAACGGCGCACCGTAACGCCCGAAGAACAGCTGCCAGGACTTGGGCTCGACCAGCCCAGCCTCGCGCTTGGCGCGTTCGGAGGGAACCGGGTTGAGCAACACCATGATCAGAAGCGACCCCACCCACAAGGCCAGCGTGGTGTACAGCGGCGCCATGGCAGAGCCGAAGTCCTCAACCGGGAACACGGCGATGCGCTCCACCCCTACAGGAGCGGACACCGCCTTGGCAAGCGCCTCGGGGTCCGATCCGATGATCTGCTTCAGCTGCTCCACGTTTCCGCTGGCCAAGGCTTCGTTGACGCGCTGGGACAAAGCCGACATCTTGTCAGCCGACCCATGCAGCTCGTCGGACATGGCGCGGATGGAGCTCTGCGCGCCCGCAAGGTCGGACGCCACCGAGGACGCCGCGCCGTTCAGGTCGTCGCCCACGCCGGAAAGCTGCGAAGCGCGCGCCGAAAGCGACTGAGCTGCCTGCGCCACCGAGCTCGCCAAGCTCTCAAGGCCCGGCTTCAGATTATTCTCGTAGTCGTTTTTCAGCTTGTCGGCGTTCGCCTTCGCCTCGTCGAGCTTCGCCTGGATATCGGCGCGGGACGAGGATTCCGGGTCGTTGCCGGCAGCCATCTTGTCCGCTGCCGAGGTCAAGCTGTCGCGCAGCTTCCCAAGCGAGGATATGGACGTGTTCAGCTGCGAAACCACGGCATCCACCGCGGGGCGGTACTGCTCGTCGAGCTGCGGCTTGATGGATTCGAGCACCTCGATGAGTTGCTGATAGCGCTCTATCTGGGAATCCACGTCGGCCGCCTGGTCGCGAAGGCTTTGCGCGGCGTTCGCCTTATCGGTATCCACCTGCGCATATACCTTGTCAATGGCATCGGGCACCTGGTTGAAGCCGTCGGAACTTTGTGCCAGGGCGTCGGACAAAGACGAAACCGACGTCGTCAGCGCATCGCCGATGGTTTCGGCGCCGCTTTTCGCCCCCGAGGCCTGCTGTTGCGCGTCCTTCACCGCGTTTTGCGCGTTGCCCAGAAGCTGGGTGGAGCTTCCCACGAGCGCCTGCGCCGTCCCCGCCAGGTTCGCGTACGACTCGAGCACATCGGCAGCGGTGCGCATCTGATCGGCGGACGAGGATATGGTGCCCGAAAGCTTGGCCACCCGCCCCGCCGCATCGGCATCGTCGGCCACCGTCCCCAGCGAGTCGATCAGCCCCAGGGCCACATCGGAGATGGTCTCGGCGAACGTGGTGTTCACCTGGGCGGCAACCTTGCTGGACGCCTGGTCGGTCACGCGCGGCGCCACGGCGTTCTTCTTCTCGTTCTCGTAGTAGATGAGCTCGGCGTGCTCGGCGTCGCCGGAGTAGAAGCTCATCATGTCGGAGCTGAAGCTTTGCGGGATGACCACCGCCGCATAGTACTTGCCCGATCGCGCGCCGTCGATGGCGTCCTCCTCATCGGTGAACACCCAGTCAAGCTGGTCGTTGGCGCGCAACGCCGACTCCACGCTGTCGCCAACGTTGATCTTCGTGGGCAGCAAGTCGCTTTGATATCCCTCGTCGGAATTGGCGACGGCCACCTTCAGGTTGCCCGTGTTGTCGAACACGTTCCAGCACGCGATGACGTTGTACCACGTGAAAATGGACGGCAAGAACACCAGGCCCAAGACGATGACCACGGTTATCACGTTGCCGAACAGGTGCTTGATATCGTAGGAGAACAGCTTGAACACGTTACGCATGGCCGCCCCCCTTCTTCGAATCGCCCTTCTTCTTATGCTTCTTTTGCTTCTTCCCGTGCTTGCCGCGCTCGGCCTTGCGCTGCGCAAGCGCCTCAAGGTCCTCGGCGCTCAACTCAAGGGCGGGAACCTCCGCCTCGAGCAGCTCCTCATCGTCCTCGCCCTTTTCGCCGCGAGCCTCCTCGTCGGTCAAAAACGGGCCGTCGAAGTACGCCGGTTTGCCCTTGGCCGCCAAGTCCATCAGCGATGCGCCTTTACCCGGGGCATCCTTCGGCTTGCGGGCAACGCCCCGCCCGGCATCCTCGGCACCGCCCGCCGAAGCGGGCTGGTCCGCCAGGTCGTCGGCAGCCACGCCCACAGGCGGCAGCGGAACGGACACGCCCGCCGCGCGGGCGGAACGATCGACGGGCACCGACACGCGCGCCGTCGACATGGCGGCAGGCACCAATTCCTTGACCACCTTCTTGCCCCGATCGGCCAGATGCCCGCGCAGCTCATCGTCGCTCATGCTGTCGATGGACGCCTGGCGCTGGATGTTGTCACGCACCATCTCCAATCCCAACAAGAAGCCGATAAGGACGACAAGCCAGATAAGCCATGCCGTCAGAATGACCACCTTCTCGGTAGTGGTCACGGCGAACACCACCGAGACCGCCACCGGCACGGCGATGCCCAAAATGAGCGCGCCGCGCTTCAAGCGAGGATAATGCCTCAGGAACGAATCGGCCTGCTGGCGCACCGCATTGTGGAACTCGTCATGGTCGGACAACGCCCGGATAAGCTGCCCGATACGGTAACGGCGCTCGGGCACCAAGGCCTCCTCGACGTTGAGCAGGTCGCTTTGCTCGATCTCCTTCGCCACCAGGCGGTTGAGGTTGGTCAGATGCGGTCGCACGAACAGGCCCACCAGCGCCATGGATAGCGCGATGAGCAGCAGCACCCCGCAATAGCCCAGCCACTGCGTGCCGTAGAAGCCGCCGATGGCCTCGCGCAAGGCGTTGATGCCGTAGGTGAACGGGAACATGGGGTACACCGTGCGGAAGAAGGCGTCGGTCATCTCAACCGGGTACAAACCCGTGCCGCCCGGGATCTGGACGAACACCATGATGATGCACAAGCCGATGCCGATATGCTGGAACGATGATGACAGCGTGTACGTGATGCACAGGTAGGAAAGCGACAGCAGGATAGCCGTTGCGAAAAACGCCGGCACCGATACAGCTTGCACGCCGATGAACAGGCAGCCCGCCACGCACACCACGGCCTGCAGGGTCACCAGCAAAGCGAAGAACAGCCAGCGGCCGATATAGCCCTGCATCACCGTCAGGCCAGGCACGCCTTCCTTATCGACCTCCAGCTTCAAGATGACGCACAGCATCAACGTGCCGATCCACAGGCTCAGGCTGATGAACAGCGGGGCCATGGCGGAACCGTAGGCGTTGAGCGGATACAGCTTCTCGGTGGTCACCTGCGTGGGCGCCTGCATGAACTCGGCGATCTTCTCCGGGTCGATGCGCCCGTTGTCGACCAGCTCCGACACCGCAGAGGACGTTCCCAGCAGGCCCACGTCGTTGCGCGCCTGGCGCATGGTCCCCTCAAGGCTGGACAGCAGCACATCGGTCTGCGCCATGGCGTCGCTTGCCACATGCAGCGTCCCCGACAGCTGGTCGATCACACCCGAGGTCTCGTCAATCAGATAACCCTGATTGGAGATGGCACCCTTCAAGCTGGCGGCAGCGATGCCAACCTGGGAGATACCGTTGCTTACCTGCGGCAAGGCGCTCCCGAACAGCTGCTGCTGGTATGCCCCCGAAGCGGTGATTGCATTTTGCGCGGCAGCATTGACGGTATTGGCAGCGGCCGCGACGCCGGCGGCCGTAGCGTCCACGTCGCCGCTGAGCGTCTTCAGGTCGTTCAAATCGCGCTGCAGCTCGGCGTTGCGGGCGGTCAGGAAATCGATGGCGAATCGCAGCTGCTCCTTGTTCGGATCGGAGTCGGGCATCTTGTCGTGCACGATCTGCAGCTGCTCGATGACGGCGGTGTTCATGTCCAACACGCCTTGGGCACGATCGGCCGCGGCATCAACGGTGCCTTGCGCACCCGATATGGCGTTGGAAGCATCGGTGACAGCCCCGGCCGCCTGCGAAGCCACCTGGGACAGCATCAGGTTCGTGTTCGACATGCCGGGCATGGCCACCGACGTGAACGTGCCCAGGCTGTTTTGCAGCGTCAGGGAAAGGTCGCTGACCCGTTGCAGCTGATCCTGCACGGTTTGCGCATCGGCACGAGCCTGCTCTAGCTGGCCCTTCGCCGACTGCGCCTTCTGGCGAGCCTCCTCGGTGGACGCCGCCAACCCGCTCACGGTCGCGCGCGCATCGGAAACGGAATCAACGGCGCGCGAAAGCTGCGCGGCAGAGCTGTTCTGCGCGGTGCTCAGATTCTGTTCGGCCTCGGCGGCCTTATCGTTGAGCGTGTCCGCCACCACCGAACTGACCGTGGACACGAACTGGCTGTTGATGGTCTCGTCAAGGGTGGAGGAGCCTGCATCGGTCACCTTCGGCGACACGGGGTTCATCTTCTCGTTGACATAATACTGCAGGTTAGGCTGCTGGAAATCGCCCGTCACGATGGTGAACAGGTTGGCGGTGAAGTCCTCGGGGATGACGAACGCCGCATACACCTCGCCCGATTCCACCTTGCGCATCGCGTCGTCGTAATCGGTGAACTCCCATTTCAACTGGTTGTTCTCATGCAGCGTGTCCACGATCTGGTTGCCCAGGTTCATCTGGCCCATCAAGTCGTTCTCGGATCCGGCGTCCTGATTCACCACGCATACGCGCATGTTTCCCGTATTGTCATAGGGGTTCCAAAAGCCGATGACGTTGAACCACGTGTACGTCGACGGCAGCACGACCAGCACCACGACCACCACCAGGGCGGCCGGCGCCTTCAAAAGGCGCAGCAAGTCGCGGCCGAGCACGTGCAGAACGTTTTTCATAGCAGGCGGTACCTCTTCCATAGCCGGCGCTACCAAGCGCGGTTTCATAACCTTGCGGCGTCATCGCGAAAACAAACGCGGGCGGCCAGCCCCACGGCAGACCGCCCGCGCCCAAGCGTCAAGACGACAGGCGCCCTATTGCGTACCCGTCATTGTAAAATACCCCACCTGCGGCGCTACTCCGCACAACGCCAAACCACAGAATCCGTTTCATTACTGTAAGAATCCCCCTTATCGGGCGAACCAAAAGGCGCTGCGCACCGCATCGACCCTACGCGCGGCTCGGCAGCTCCACGGACGCCTGATCCAGCACATGGCCGTTCATCGCGCGACGCAGCTCGTTGAGATAAAAGCCTTCCGGCAGCCCCAGCTCGCAATCGAGGGCGTACACGTTCAACGTGTAGCTGTGCGTGGCATCAGGCGGCTGCGGACCGCAGTAACGGGAGTGCACTTGCGGGTTGTCGCTACCGTGCGCCATGGGCGACCAATTGCTGTTGCGGCCCTGCACCATATCAACCGCCCCCGTGCGGCTGGCGTCCTCGGGGATAAGCGTGGTGGTCGCCGGCAGATTGCACGCGGTCCAGTGGATCCAGCAGAAGCCGCCCACGGGGATCGCGTCGTAATCGATGAACGCCAGAGCAAGCGTCCGCGCCTCCTGCGGCACATCGTTTATCTCGATGGGAAACGAACGCACGGGAAAACCCTCCAGCCGATCCGGCTCGGGCGCATACTTCCCAAACCTATCCGCCAACAGGCCGCCATCCAACTCCACATGCACCTTCATGACACGCTCCTTCCCCATCAACGTTTTCAACGTCACGGACGCCTTTGCGAGCGATCCGCCGTCGTCCCAACAGACCGAACAAGACGCGATGCGAGCGGGCGCGAAAAGCCCTTCCCGCCCGCGAGCCCTTTCGGTCCAAGCGCGCTTTTCCCCGCAAGCATCATCGGCCCACCGGTTCAGGCGAGCCTTTTCCCGCAATCCCTTTCAGCCGACCAGCGCAGGCGCCCCTTTCGCGCAAGCGATTCTTTCCCCGCAGTGTAGCATGCGCCGCGCAACCGCCGCCGCGCTCGCCGCGGGCTCGTTGGAAAATCTGCGCTTTTCGCGGGAGGCGTGCCACCGTCCGCCCCATTCGTTATGATGAACCTTACCTTTATATACGATTGGAGGGATGCCTCACCATGTGCGGTATCTGCGGATTCACGCAGGCTGATGATGCAAGCCTGCCCACACTGAAAGCCATGTGCGACGTCATGGCCCATCGCGGGCCCGACGGCGAAGGCCAGTACATCGACGCCGAAAGCGGCATCGCCTTGGGCCATCGCCGTCTTTCGCTCATCGACCTTGCCAACGGCAACCAGCCCATGGTGCGCTCCACGGGCGACTACGCCGCCGTCATCACCTCGCCGGCGCTGCGCCTTGACGGCACCCCGTGCGGCACGCCCGAGCAGGCTGCCGCCAAGGGGCGCTTCGCCATCGTGTTCAACGGCGAGATCTACAACTACCGCGATCTGCGCGCCGAGCTTGAGGCGCAGGGCTGGCAGTTCCAAACCAACTCCGACACCGAAGTCCTGCTGACGGGCTATCTGGCATGGGGCGAAGGCGTGCTCGACCGCCTGCGCGGCATGTTCGCGTTCGCCATCTGGGACCGCGACTCGCGCGAGCTATTCTGCGCCCGCGACTTCTTCGGCATCAAGCCGTTCTACTACACGCAGCAAAACGGCCGCTTCATCTTCGCTTCCGAGATCAAGTGCATCCTCGAGCATCCGGACTACACGCGCGAGCTCAACCGCGAAGCGCTCGAGCAGTACCTGTGCTTCCAGTTCAGCGCCCTTCCCGAGACGTTCTTCAAGGGCATCTTCAAGCTGGCTCCCGCGCACTGCATGACCGTGCATGCCGACGGGTCCATCACCGAGCGCCGCTACTGGCGTCCCGAGTACAACTTCGATGCGCAGCGCAGCCGTCAGGACACCGTCGAGGCCATCGACGAAGCCGTGCGCGACAGCGTGCGCTACCATAACGTGGCCGATGTCGAGGTCGGCAGCTTTCTGTCCTCGGGCATCGACTCCAGTTACATGGCAGCCTGCCTGGCCAAGGAAAACCCCGATATCAAGACGTTCACCGTGGGCTTTGATTGCTACAAGAACGCCGCCGCCAACAACGCCGAGGGCGCCGGCGGCATGATGCGCGACGAGATCTCGTGGGCTCACGAGCTTGCCGACGAGCTGCACATCGCCAACACCAACAAGTACATCGGCGAGGACGAGTACTGGGAGAGCCTGCCCCGCGTGCAGTGGCACATGGACGAGCCGTCCGCCGACCCCTCCGCCGTGGCGCTGTACTTCGTGGACCAGATCGCGGCAACGCAAGTCAAGGCAGTGCTTTCCGGCGAAGGAGCCGACGAGTTCTTCGGCGGTTACCGCATCTACCAAACGCCGTTCTCCAACGCGAAGCTTTCCTGGGCCCCGAAGGGCCTGCTGCGCGGAGCCTCCAGCGCCATGCGCAAGCTGGGCATCCGCGGCGCGAACTACCTTGAGCGCGCCAGCGAAACCCCCGAGGATTGGTACTACACCAACGCCAACGGCGTTGCCTTCACCGTCGAGGAGCGCGCCCAGCTGCTGCGCGGCGGCTGCAACGCCCCCACCCCTCAGCAGCTCACCGCCCCGGTATACGCCGAGGTCAAGGACTTGGATGAAACCACGCGCATGCAGTATGTGGACCTGCACTTCTGGCTGGTCGGCGACATCCTGCTGAAAACGGACAAGATGTCCATGGCCCACTCGTTGGAGTCCCGCGTACCGTTTTTGGACCGCCGCGTGTTCGACGTGTCGGCAACCATCCCTACGCCGCTCAAGGCCAATGAAGCACAAACCAAGCTCACGCTGCGCGAGGCGTCCGAGCGCGCCATCCCGAAAGACTGGGCCCAGAAGGAGAAGCTCGGCTTCCCCGTCCCCGTGGTGAACTGGCTGCGCCAGGACCGTTACTACAACCAGGTGAAAGAATGGTTCACCGGCGACATCGCGCGCGAGTTCTTCAACACCGATGAGCTGGTGCGACTGCTTGACGAGCACAAAGCCGGCGCCGACCGCAGCCGCAAGATCTGGATCGTCTACATGTTCCTTATGTGGTACAAGATCTACTTCGTGGACAAAACGGTGCCGGAAAAGCCGAAGGCCCGCTAGTCGACGCATCACAGTAACGCCGAAGCCCCTTGCAACCAGGTTGCAAGGGGCTTCTTAGTTGATAGGCAAGGCCTTCGGATTGCTATGCGAACGACGGCCGACACTCGAAGAGCCGTCCGTCACGCCAAGCGCGAAGCACGAACGCTCGTCAGATGACCGTGCTCATCCTCGAACACGCACAAGCGCTTATCCCGGCTTTCGTATAGATGGGTGAACTTCGCAAGATGGCGTTTTCTTTCCGCCTTGCTCCCGGAGCGCTTGGCTTCCTGCTTGCCCGCCATCAGTACCGCACCTTCCAAAACACCAGGCCGGCGGCTGGAGCATTCTCCCCCGCCGCGGTTCGGTCGCGAGCTTCAAGCACCTCGCGTACCCATTCGGGCTTGCGCAGGCTGCGGCCCACCATGACCAGCGTGCCCACGATGGTGCGCACCATGGAATGCAGGAACGCATTACCCACCACCTTGATGGTCAACACCTCCTCGCCCATGATGGTCTCGCGCGAAAGCGAGATCTCGTGCACGTTGCGACACGTGGGCTTGCCCACGGCGCTGGCCGCCATGCAGAAGCTTTTGAAGTCGTGTTCGCCTTCCAGGTAGCGCGCAGCCTGCTGCATCGCCGGTATATCCAGGTCGGCATGCACGAACCAGCTGAAATCGCGCATGAACAGCGGCGGCGTGTCATCCAGGCAAATATGGTAGTGGTATTCGCGCCATTGCGCGTCGAACCGCGCGCTGAAGCCCGGATCACGCTCCTCGACCTTGCGCACCGTGATGTCCTCATGCGTCAACGCGTTCAGGCTTCGGCGTAGGCTGTACAGGCTACGGCTTTCAAGCTCCTTGGCGGAAACGTTGAAGCTGATCACCTGGCCAAGCGCATGCACTCCCGCATCCGTGCGACCAGAGCACACCACTTCCACCGGCCTGCGCATCACCAGGGACAGCGCCTGCTCAAGCTCTCCCTGAACGGTAAGCTTGCCAGGTTGACGGGCAAAGCCGCAAAACGGGCCGCCATTGTAGGACACCGTCAGCGACAAGGTGCGCTCAGCATCCTCACGTTCGAAGCCCACGGCGTCGCTCGCCCGTGCGGCATCGGCATACGCCGTTGCGCCCTCATCCTGCATCGTCGCAGCTTCCGCTTGCAACGTTTTCTCGATATGCTCAATCGTTTTATCCATGCGGTCCATGATACGCGACAACGCCCGCCAAAAGAAACGGGACCCGGATTCACATCCGGGTCCCATGGGATATCCAATACTAAGCGGCATGCCCGCTACGCAGTGAGCACGTTGTAGCCGAACAAATCCGTCAGCTCGCTCCGCATGATGGGGCTTTCCGCATCCACCGTGACCGGAAGCTCCGCCCGGAACTTATGCCCGTCGCTTTGCTTCACGAACAGCACCACGCCATCACGCCCTGGGTACGATTTCAGGATGCGGTTCAAGCGCATGGACTTCGATTGATTGAAATCCGACATAGGCACGCTCAGGCGCAACTGGCGAGGCTTGGCATCTTCTTCGCTGAGCTCTAGCGTTTCCGTCTCGAACACCATGATCTGGTTTCCGCGATCGGAATGTTCGAACTTCCCCTTGATCTTGACAATAGCATCCTCTTGGATGGCCTCGGCGTTCTCCTCGTACTTGAAGCAGATGCACTCCACGTGGCCTGTAGTGTCTTCCAGGTCAAACGTGGCCATCTTCGTGCCGCGCTTCGTCAGCTTCGTCACAACATTGGACACCATGCCCACGAACACCGCGGACTTGATCTCCTTCGTGCGCTCGGCCAAATCACCCAACTGCCACTTCGTGATGCGCGAGATGTAGTTCTCGTACGGCGTGAGCGGATGGTCCGAGACGTAGATCTTCATGATCTCCTTCTCGTACGTCAGCAACTGGCGCTTCGGCCACTCCACTCCGTCAGGAGCGGGCACATCTTCCTGGAAACCCGAATCCGCATCGTCCGCGAACAGATCAAACATGCTCACCTGACCGCGATCGCGGTCCTTCTGGCGCTTCGCAGCGCCTTCCAGAAGCGGCGTCTCCTCGATAAAGTACATGAGCTGCTTGCGCGTGTACCCCGTCGAATCGAACGCACCGCCCTTGATAAGGGCTTCGAGCGTCTTTCGGTTGTAGCACTTCGCATCGACGCGGTTCACAAAGTCGTGCAAGCTTGTGAACGGGCCGTTCTTCTCGCGCTCCTCGATAATCTCGTCGGCGACGTTGCGACCAACACCACGTACGCCGACCAGACCGAAGCGGATACCGTTCTCAACCGGCGTGAACTCGGCGTTCGACGAATTGATATCCGGCGGCAGCACGGGCGTGCCGTTGTGATTGCAGCTAGAGATATAGCGGATCAAGCGGTCGGTGTTGCCCATGTAACTGGACAGCACTGCAGCCATATACTCGTTCGGGTAATGCGCCTTCAGGTAAGCAGTGCGCATAACCAGGATCGAGTACGCAGCCGAATGCGACTTATTGAACGCGTACTTTGCGAACTTCTCCGCGTCGTCCCAGATCTTCTTTGCGATCTCAAGCGAGTACCCGTTCTCGACCGCGCCGTTGTTCCAGTCCTCCTGCAGCATGCGCATGATGTCGAGCTTCTTCTTGCCCATTGCCTTGCGCAGCTTGTCTGCCTTGCCGGCGGAAAAGCCGCTCATGACCATGGACACCTGCATGATCTGCTCTTGGTACACCATGGTGCCGTAAGTTTCCTCAAGCACCGGGCGCAGACGCTCGTCGTAGTAGTGCACAGGCGTCTTGCCGCTTGCAACCTTGACATAGTCGTCGACCATGCCGGACTCCAACGGGCCCGGACGATTCAAAGCGATAGAAGCGACGATGTCGCTGAACCTCTTCGGTGGCAGACGTGCGAACAGGCTGACGTACAAGCCGCCCTCAACCTGGAACAAGCCGTCCATGTTGCCTGAACGCATGAGGGCGAACGCCGCCTCATCGTCGGTGGGAATCTCCTCGGGGATAATCTTGCGACCCGTGGTCATCTCCACGTTGCGACACGCGCGCGAAAGCACGCCCAACGTGCGCAAGCCAAGGAAGTCCATCTTCAACAGGCCCAGGTCCGGCGTGTAATGGCCGTCATATTGCGTGATGATGCCGCCGCCCTTGGTATCACGCTTGACCGGCACGTGATCGGCCATAGGGTCTCGGCAGATGATGGTTGCGCACGCATGCACGCCCTCGCCGCGCACGTGGCCCTCGATGGACTGCGCCGCGTCTACGACCGCCTTGACATCTTCTTCGGTGTCGTAGGCCTTCTTCAGATCGGGGTTCGTGTCCAGCGCCTTCTGGATAGTGATACCCAGCTCGTCGCCGATCATCTTGCAGATCTTGTCGCCTACGCTGTAGGGATAATCGAGCACGCGCGCAGCATCGCGCACAGCGTTCTTCGCCTGCAGCTTGCCGAACGTGATAACGCCCGTAACATGATCGGCGCCATACACCTCGCGAATGTGCTCGATAACCTCCTGGCGACGTTCATCCTCGAAGTCGCAGTCGATATCGGGCATCTCCACGCGTTCCGGGGAAAGGAATCGCTCGAACAGCAAGCCATTGGAAAGCGGCTCCAAGTCGGTGATACCCATGGCATATGCAACGATCGAACCGGCAGCAGAACCACGGCCTGGTCCAACACCGATGCCCTGGCTTCGCGCCCAGTCCAAGTATTCCTGCACAATCAGGAAGTACGCAGGGAAGCCCTGCTGGATGATGACGCTCATCTCATATTCGGCACGATCGAGCGGCTCTTTGGGAATGGGGTCGCCGTAGCGCTTCTTCATGCCTTCGAGCACCTGATGGCGGAACCAGCTCTCGTCCGTCTCGCCCTCGGGAAGCGGGAACTTCGGCAGAATGGAATCGCGCTCAAGGATGACGTTGCACTTCTCGGCAACCTCCACCGTGGTATCGCATGCCTCGGGGAAATCGCGAAGCGCCTCGCGCATCTCCTCTTCGGTTTTCATATAGAACTGGTCGTTCTCGAACTTCATGCGATTCGTATCATTAACGGCAGAGCCCGTGCCGATGCACAGCATGATATCCTGCGCCTTCGCGTCTTCCTGCAGCAGGTAGTGGAAGTCGTTCGTTGCGATGGTCTTCAGGCCCGCACGGTGAGCAACCTCGGTAAGCTGGTGATTCAGCTCGGTTTGCGTAAGCCCACCGTCGGTGCGGATGCCCTGGTTTTGCAGCTCGATATAGAAATCGCCAGGCTCGAAGCAGCTCGCGAACTTGTTTGCCCACTCCACCGCCTCATCGAACTGACGGTTATCCAGCAGTTTCGGAATGATGCCCGCGATGCAGGCAGACGAGCCGATAATACCCTTGCCATACTTCTGCAACATGCTGAACGTAGTACGCGGCTTGTAATAGAAGTTGTCAACATGAGATTCGCTGACCAGGTTCAACAGGTTGTGATAGCCTTCGTTGGTTTTGGCGAGCAGCAGCAAGTGGTAAAGCTTGGGCTTCACATCCTTGCGAAGCTCCTCGTCAGTGGTGAAATACACTTCGCAGCCGTAAATCGGCTTGACCTTCTTGCCGGTTTCCTTCTCGACGGCGGCACAAGCATCGCACAGCTCGGGGACGCCCGACATAACGCCATGATCGCTAATGGCGACAGCAGGCATGTCGAGCTCGGCCGCGCGGCGCACCATATCCTTGATATGCGTGAGGCCGTCAAGCAAGGAATATTCAGTATGGTTGTGCAAATGAACGAACGCCATGTATGCGCCTCGAATCTTCTCGCAAGCTGATGTGCTGCGCTTCGGTCAGGCTGGACGCCGATTGACAGAAGCAGGGTTTTCCGGTTCCTCATGATAGCAGCCTTTAGCGCACGTGTGTTCGAACAAACGATGGATTTCGCGCGGGGTTTCATGCCGCCATACGCAAAACGGCCCCCGCCTTTCGGCGGGGGCCGTTTCAAGTGAACAGCCGATGGTTACGACCGTCGCGTTGCCAGCAGTCGCACCAGCGGCCGCGGGTTCAGATGTTCAAGCCAACACCCAGGCTATGCAGCAACAGGCGTTGCGCTATCGGCAAGGATGATCACCTTGTCGTCGGTAACCTGCACGTAGCCGCCCTTGACTTCGTAGCGCTGCACGGGGCCGCCCTCTGCAGGCGTCAGGCGGATCTCGCCATCAGCCAGCACGGAAACCAGCGGAGCGTGACCGGCCAGAAAGCCCATCTCGCCCTCGACGCCCGGGACGACGACCATTTCAACCTCGCAAGCTGCAAGCTTCTCGGCAGGCGTGACGATGTCGCACTTGAAGCTAGCCATACTACGCTTCTTCCTTCTTCATTTCCTCGTAAGCAGCGTAGACGTCGTCGATGCCGCCCTTCAGGCGGAAGCACTGCTCGGGGATCTCATCGCACTCGCCGTCGAGGATGGCGGCGAAGGAACGGACGGTGTCCTCCATCTTGACGTACTTGCCGGGCAGGCCGGTGAACTGCGTTGCCACGTGGAAGCACTGGCCGAAGAACTGCTGAGCCTTACGCGCACGGGAAACCGTGAGCTTCTGCTCCTCGGACAGCTCGTCCATACCAAGGATGGCGATGATGTCCTGCAGGTCCTTGTAGTTCTGCAGCAGCTCCTGGATGCCGGTGGCCACACGGTAGTGCTCCTCGCCCACGATTGCGGGATCCAGAGCGCGGGAGGTGGACTCCAGCGGGTCGACGGCCGGGTAGATGCCCAGCTCGGCGATGGAGCGGGACAGAACAGTCTTCGCATCCAGGTGCGTAAACGTCGTGGCCGGAGCGGGGTCGGTCAAGTCGTCGGCGGGCACGTAAACTGCCTGCACGGACGTGATGGAACCCGTGGACGTGGACGTGATGCGCTCCTGCAGGTCGCCCATCTCGGTAGCCAGCGTGGGCTGGTAACCAACGGCGGACGGCATACGGCCGAGCAGTGCGGACACCTCGGAACCGGCCTGCGTGAAGCGGAAGATGTTGTCCACGAACAGCAGAACGTCCTGGCCCTGATCACGGAAGTACTCGGCCTCGGTCAGACCAGCCAGGCCGACGCGCAGACGGGCTCCCGGAGGCTCGTTCATCTGGCCGTAGACCAAGCAGGTCTTGTTGATAACGCCAGAATCGCTCATCTCCAGGTACAGGTCGGTACCCTCACGGGTACGCTCGCCAACGCCGGTGAACACGGAAGTGCCGCCGTGCTCCTGAGCCAGGTTGTTGATGAGCTCCTGGATGATAACGGTCTTGCCAACGCCGGCGCCGCCGAACAGACCGGTCTTACCGCCCTTGACGAACGGCTCGATCAGGTCGATGGCCTTGATGCCCGTCTCGAAGATCTCGGTCTTCGTGACCAGCTCGTCATACTCGGGAGCAGGACGATGGATGGGCATGTAGCCGGTGACTTCGGGCATGGGCTTCTCGTCAACGGGCTCGCCCATGACGTTCCAAATGCGGCCCAGGGTCTCCTGACCGACGGGCATCATGATGGGATGGCCCGTGTCCAGGACGTCCAGGCCACGGATCAGACCGTCGGTCGAGCTCATGGCGACGGAACGGACGATGTTGCCCGGCAGGTGGGTTTCGACCTCGAGGACGACGTGCAGGTCGCCCGCCTCGGTCTTAGCGTCAACCGTCAGCGCGTTGTAAATCGCCGGCAGCTGATCAGGGGGGAACTCAACGTCAACAACAGGACCGACGATACGCACGATGCGACCCGTGGCGCCTTTGCTGGCCTCGACCTCCTCCTTAGTAAACAAATGTTCAGCCATTTAATCCTCCAAAGCAGCAGCGCCACCGACGATTTCCGAAATCTCGGTCGTGATAGCGCCCTGGCGTACGCGGTTATACAATCTGGTCAACGTGTTAACCATCTCGGTGGCATTGTCCGTTGCCGACATCATGGCGTTGCGGCGTGCGCCCTGCTCAGCAGCTGCCGAGTCGATCAGCGCATGATACAGCGTAGTGCGAACATACGCCGGCAGCAGCTGGTCAAGAACAGCTTCAGGGCTCGGCTCGAAGATCACATCGCCCTCAAGCTTCTCGCCCGCGGACTCGTCAGCGGTCTCAGCCTTAGCGGCTTCGAAGGCCGACGTGTCGACGGGGAGCAGCAACTCCTCGCGAAGCTGCTGCTCTGCCGAATTCTTAGCGTGGTTGTACACCACGATGACCTCGTCGATCGATCCGTTGGCGTAAGCATCCACCGCATACGCGGCGATCTCGTCCGCTTCCTCGACCGTAGGGTCGGCGGACTGGCCAGCGAAGGCAAGGACCGGCTCGACACGGCGATACGTGTAATAGCCGATGGCCTTCTTGCCGCAGGCAACGACGCTGACCTCAGCGCCGGCCGCCTGCTTGCTCTTCATCAAACGATCGACTTGGCGCAGCACGTTGCTGTTGAAGCCGCCGGCCAGACCGCGGTCCGACACGACGACGACGATCAGCACGTTCTTGACCTCGTCATGCTTGCGCAACAGCGCATTCTCGGAGCCACCTACACGCTTGGCAACGTTGGCCAACATTTCGACCATGGACTCGGCGTACGGCGTAGCCGCCGCCACGCGTTCACCGGCAAGGCGGATCTTCGCAGCAGCAACCATTTCCATGGTACGCGTGATCTGCTTCGTCGAGGAGACGGAGCCGATACGCCTTTCAATGTCGTGAAGGTTGGGCATCTCTACCTACCTTACGCCGTGGGAGCGAACTGAAGCTTGAAAGCCTCGATCGCAGCGTTGGTCAGGTTCTCGACGTCACCAGTCCACTTACCGGCCTTCGCCAGCTCGTCGAACACCTCCGGCTTGGAAGCATGCAGGAACTCCAGCAGCTCGGTGCGGAAGCGCACGATGTCCTCGGTCGGAACGTCGTCCAGGTAGCCCTTGCCGCCAGCGTAGATGGCAACGGCCTGGTCGTAGACGTCCATCATGCAGAAGCGGTTCTGCTTCAGCAGCTCGGTCATGGCAGCGCCGCGGGTCAGCTGATCTTGCGTGGCCTTGTCCAGGTCGGAACCGAACTGGGTAAAGGCCTTCAGCTCGCGGAACGCGGCCAGGTCGAGCTTCAGCGTACCGGCAACCTGCTTCATCTGCTTGATCTGCGCGGAGCCGCCGACTCGGGACACGGAGATGCCCACGTCGACTGCAGGGCGCTGACCCTGGAAGAACAGGTCGGTCTGCAGGTAGATCTGACCGTCGGTAATGGAAATGACGTTCGTCGGGATGTAGGCGGAGACGTCGCCGGCCTGGGTCTCGATGATCGGCAGTGCCGTCATGGAGCCAAGACCGTTCTGCTCGTTCATCTTCACAGCACGCTCCAGCAGGCGCGAATGCAGGTAGAAGATGTCGCCCGGGTAAGCCTCGCGTCCCGGCGGGCGACGCAGGGTCAGAGACATCTGACGATATGCCACGGCCTGTTTGGTCAGGTCATCGTAGACGATGAGCACGTGACGACCCGGGTTCTCCGGACCGGCGGGCTTGCCGTCCTCGCCGTTGTAGACGAAGTACTCGCCCATTGCAGCACCGGCCATCGGGGCGATGTACTGCAGCGGAGCGGAATCGGAAGCGGAAGCGTTGACGATGATGGTGTAGTCCATCGCGCCATGCTTCTCCAGGGTCTCCTGCACGTTGGCCACCGTGGAGGCCTTCTGGCCCACGGCGACGTAGATGCAGACCATGTCCTTGCCCTTCTGGTTCAGAATGGCATCAACGGCGATGGCGGTCTTGCCGGTCTGACGGTCGCCGATGATCAGCTCGCGCTGACCACGGCCGATCGGGATCATGGAGTCGACGGCCAGGATACCGGTCTGCATCGGCTCGTGAACGGGCTTACGGTGGATAACGCCCGGAGCCTTGAACTCGACCGGGCGGGTGCCCTCGGCCTTGATCTCGCCCTTGCCGTCAAGCGGCATGCCCAGCGGGTTCACGACACGACCGAGCAGGGCCTTGCCGGACGGAACCTCAACCAGACGACCGGTGGTCTTGACCGCGTCGTTTTCCTTGATTGCCGCGACATCGCCCAGCAAAACGGCGCCCACTTCATCCTCTTCGAGGTTCTGTGCCATACCGTAGACAACCTGGCCGGTAGAGCTGGTGAACTCCAAAAGTTCGCCTGCCATCGCATTTTTCAGGCCATCAACGCGAGCGATACCGTCGCCCACCTGGATGACGGAACCCGTCTCGCGGGATTCCACACTGGTGTTCAGCGCATCGAGCTGCTTGCGCAGCGCCGCGTCAATAGACTGTGCGGTGATTTCAGTCACTAGCATTCACCTCCATCTGTGGAATGTTTCAGCACGTTGCGAGCTGCCTCAAGCTGCGACGTCATGCTGGCGTCGATTCGCTTGCCGTTGGCGCTCATCAAAATGCCGCCGATCAGGGACTTGTCGATGCTTTCACGCAATACGACTTTGGTGCCCAAGTCGGCTTCGGCTTTCTTCGTAATAACCTCGCGCAGGTGATCGTCGAGCGGCACGACGGTGGTTACGTCGACCACGGTGACGTTCAGCTTGCGTTCGACCTGCTCTCCGTAGCTCTCCCATACGCGCGAGAGCAACGCGAAGTCCCCGCGCTCGGCCATGACGGCCAAGACGTCGATAAGGACCGGATGTGCCTGCGCGAACACGTTACGCGCAAGGCTGTTCCTCTGCTCGGGCGTATAAGAGCTGTCTTGCAAAGAGCTAGAGAGATCCATGTTCGAACGCATAATGCGGATAATGCGCTCGGCTTGGTCGCGAACCTCCAGCACCGCATCCTGGCCACCGGCCGCCAAAGCGGCATCTAGCAGAACGGATGCATAGGTTGCAACCTTTTCCTTTTGAACATGGCGGTTAGTTGGCATTGAAACTGCCCGCCTCGTTCACGTAGCGCTCGATGATCTTGCGGTGCTCGTCATCGTTGAGATCCTCGCCGATCAGGCGGGAAGCCACGGCGACGGACAGGTCGGCCACCGAACCCTGGAGCTCGGCGATAGCGGCCTTCTTGTCAGCCTCGATGGCAGCATGGGCCTTCTCGATCATACCGGCAGCCTCAGCCTGGGCCTTGGCGGTGATATCGGCCTTGACAGCCTCGCCCGTCTTCTTGGCGTCGGCGATGATCTGCGCAGACTGCGCCTTGGTTTCCTCCAGCTGGCGCTTGTACTCGGCGAGCACGCGCTCGCTTTCAACGCGAGCGTTCTCGGACTGCTCGAGAGCGTCCTTGATGCTGGTCTCGCGCTTGACAAGCATGCCTTCGAACAGCGGCCAACCGAATTTCGCCAGGATGATCCACAAGATGATGAACGCAACGAGCATGGGGATGAACTCATCCATCTGCGGCAGGATAGCCGCAACGCCGCTGCCTTCATCGGCAAATGCCTGAGCAGGAAGCATAGCGCTTGCCGCGCCGAATGCGACGGCTGCGCTGCCGCAACCACGGAGCACTTTGTTCTTAACGTTCAACTCGCTTGCCTCCTTTCCTTAGCTTATAGGTCTTGCTTGAGTCGAAAACCTGTTAGCCAATGAAGAAGAGGACCAGGCCCAGCAGTGCCAGAGCCTCGGACATAGCAGCGCCGATGAAGAAGTAGCCCATCAGGGTGCCCTTCATCTCAGGCTGGCGTGCAGCGGACACGCACAGGCCATACGTTGCAACGCCGATGCCGATGCCGGGGCCGATGGCGGCGAGGCCATAGCCGACGACCTTCAGCGCAGCGAGCGTGATTTCCATAATTACCTCCTTCGTTGAACCCGGAGCCTTCTCCGTGCTCATGCCAATATGCCCAAGCTGATCTACTCATGTCAGCTGTGGTGCCAAACATAACGGGTGGCGGCTTGACCGCCGGTCCGCGCATCAGTGGGGATGAACCGCCATGCCGATGTAGGAAGCGGACAGGATGGTGAACACGTACGCCTGAAGGAACGCCACCAGGCACTCCATGGCATACATGAGGACCAGCAAAACGAACCATGCGACAGCAGGCAGCGCGGTAACGAAGTCCATGCTGAAAACAGCCTGCTGCAGGAACACGGTGGTTGCCAAAGAGAACACGGCCAGAACCATATGGCCTGCCAGCATGTTGCCGTAAAGACGAACGGCCAGCGTCAGAACACGGATGACCATGGAGAAGAACTCCAGGAACCAGATGATCGGGACCATGGGGCCGGGAACACCGGAGGGCACGAGGCTCTTGATGTAGCCGAACACGCCCAGCGTCTTCAGGCCGTAGAAGTTGAAGTACACGAACGAGATGGCTGCGAGCGCCCACGTGATGGAGATGGTACCCGTGGTGGCCTTCGCACCCGGGATCAGACCCACGACGTTAGCGATGAGGATGAAGAAGAACAGCGTGCACAAAAACGGGATGTGCTTCTTGAAACCCTCACCGATAACGTCCTGGCCGATGCTCGTGTTCACGAAGTCGTAGCCATACTCGACGGTGTTCAGGAACTTGTTCTTCGGGACCAGCTGAAGCTTGCGGCCTCCGATCAGAACGACCATCAGCACCAACGCCAAAATGAAGAACATATACAGCGTGTACTGGCTGATGTCCCAACCGCCGATAGAGAATACGGTGTGGGAATCGAAAGTTTCGGAGAGGTGCCGTGCCTCTTCGACGAACTTGTTGAGCGCCTCGCCCATCTCAGATCATCCCAGCCTTTCCAATAAACGAATCCAACATTACCGTGCAACGTTTTTACGCCACACGTACGCTGCGGTACAAACGATAAGCGAAACGATTTCGGCCATGCCGAAGGGAAACACAGACGGACGCGCGACGAGCGCGCATACGATCAATGCGACCGCAACGACTACAAGAGACACGAACGTGCCGCCTAGGCCGTAAAGCGCCGCATTGGCGATCGATACCGAAGGATGCTTCCGAGCCAAACGCAGAGCTGCGAACAACGGCAGAAAGCCGACAAAACCGGTTATGGCACCGATAAGGATGGCAGCAACCATTACCTGCGTTTCACCCAAACCTTTCGTTGATCAAGATTCCCGCATAAAAAACCAGAGCTAATGATAACGTAGAACCACTCAGGCCCCCTCTAAACTCCGCAATCGCCACAAAACGTTGGCAAACGGCGTGTTTTTATTCGATTTTGCCTACCATTTACCCTGCTCTACTTTTTCTCTTATTAACAAAACCGTGATAGTGTTCAGTTTTTATGCATTTGCATTATTTTGCATAGCATCATCGTACACACGCAGTTTGATGCCCGCTTCGCGAAGCATGGACATCGCCAATTCATCCGGATAGGGGTTCGAGTAGATGATTTCCTCGATATCGGCGTTGATGAGCATCTTCGCGCACACCGCGCATGGCTGGGTGGTTATGTAAATCGAGGCGCCCGTGATATTGATACCGTAACGTGCAGCCTGGATGATCGCGTTCTGCTCCGCATGCAATCCTCGGCAGATCTCGTGACGCTGGCCGCTTGGCACCCCCAGCTGTTGACGCAAGCAGCCCGTTTCCGCGCAGTGGGCCAACCCCGTGGGAACGCCATTGTAGCCTGTGGCCAAGATTCTGCGATCTTTGACGATGATCGCGCCCACGGCGCGGCGAAGGCACGTGGTGCGCGTAGCGACCTCGTTGGCAAGCGTCATGAAATACTCGTCCCAGCTCGGACGGCGATCAGTGCTCCCGGGCATCGGCCCCTCCCCTTCCATGCACGAACGGCCGAGCAAGGACACCTTGCCCGGCCGTCGATTCATACCTTTTACTTACTGCTAATACTCCAGGCCCGGATACAGCGGATGCTTCTCCAGCATGGCGTCGATCTTCTTCCTGATATCAGCCAGCTTCGCCTCATCGGCGGCATTGAACACGGTCGCGGCGATGCACTGGCCCACCTCATAGAAGTCTTCCTTGGTGAAGCCGCGGCTAGTAGCGGCGGCACTGCCCACGCGAATACCGCTGGCAACGAATGGGCTGCGCTGCTCGTTGGGGATGGTGTTCTTGTTCACCGTCAAACCAACGCTCTCCAGAAGCTTCTCAGCATCCTTGCCGGTGACATCGGCAGGAGTCAAGTCGACCAAGCACAGATGGTTGTCCGTTCCGCCAGAAACCAGACGCAGGCCGCCATCGGTCATACCCTGACCCATTGCGGAGGCGTTCTCCACTACATGGTCGATGTACTCCTTGAAAGACGGCTGCAGCGCCTCGCCGAAGGCAACGGCCTTGCCGGCGATAACATGCATGAGCGGGCCGCCCTGGCTTCCCGGGAACACGGCGGAGTTAATCTTCTTGAACAGATCCTCGTTGTTGGTGAGGATGAAGCCACCGCGCGGGCCGCGAAGAGTTTTATGGCTGGTGGACGTGACGATGTCGGCATAAGGCACCGGAGAAGGATGCGCGCCCGTAGCAACCAAGCCGGCGATATGGGCCATATCGACCATAAGGTAAGCACCCACCTCGTGCGCGATCTCGGCCATGCGCTCGAAGTCGATGATGCGCGGATAGGCGGAGGCGCCGCCGACGATCAGCTTAGGCTGATGCTCTTTCGCCAGCTTCTCCATCTCGTCGTAATCGATGGTCTCGGTTTCCGGATCAACGCCATAAGAAACGACGTTGTACAGCTTGCCGGAGAAGTTCGCCGGGCTGCCATGAGTCAAGTGACCGCCGTTGTCCAGGCTCATGCCCATAACCGTATCGCCCGGCTTCACCGTAGCGAAATATGCGGCAAGGTTGGCATTTGCGCCGGAATGCGGCTGAACGTTCGCGTACTTTGCACCGTACAGCTTGCAAGCGCGATCACGTGCAAGGTTCTCGACGATATCGACCTTCTCGCAACCGCCGTAATAACGCTTGCCCGGCAAACCTTCGGCGTACTTGTTCGTGAGAACGCTGCCCATAGCTTCCATCACGGCTTGAGACGTGAAGTTCTCGGATGCGATCAGCTCGACGGACGAACGCTGACGAGACAGCTCTTGCCCAAGCGCGCTTGCCACTTCCGGATCGGTTTGCTTCACATGATCGATAGCCATGAGGACACCCTTCCTATTGATGAATCGTTACAAACCGTACTCTAGCACATACCGCACAACCCCACAGGGTATGCACATCCTCGCAATCATCCGGTAACGATACGGCCTTAAACGGAAAACGGCCGACGAAACGTCGACCGTTTTCCGTGAGCGAAACCATTGATTGCCGCTATTATCCCTCGAGCGCCATGATCTTCTCGACACGACCCGCATGACGTCCTCCGCCGAACTCGGTGGAAAGGAACGCCTTCAAAATCTCCTTGTTGGCCGACAGATCGACAAAGCGACCGGAAAGCGTGATGACGTTTGCATCGTTATGCTCACGGCACAGCGCAGCGAAGGCGGGAGACACGATATTTGCCGCACGAATCCCATCAACCTTATTTGCGGCGATAGCCATGCCGATGCCAGTGCCGCACACCAACACCCCGCGTTCAGCTTCGCCGTCGACAACATCATTGGCAACGACCTTGGCGAAATCCGGATAATCGACGCGATCATCGCAATCCGGCCCGCGATCGATAACGTTATGACCAAGTTCCTTCAAGTACGCAGCCAGCAACTGCTTCTGATCAAAACCTGCATGGTCGCTTGCAATGCTGATATTCATGTATCTACGCCTTCCACTGATAGATGCCTGCAAAGCCGATAGTACACCCGCATATGTTGTCGCGCCTGCTCAAAAACATTACCCACGCAATCCTTATGAATGAGCTGCAATGTCCTCAAAGGAGATTCCGCCTTCGCGGACCATCCTTAAGCCTCCGCCAGTGCAGTCTATAACCGTAGATGCCACGCCGCTGTGCAACGATTCGATGGGATCACGCAAGGCGCACCCCACCCTTGCGAGCAATTCCGCATCGAGCGACTCGAATCGAGACACCGCAGCTTTACCGCTAATGTTGGCAGACGTCGTGGCAAGCGGGCTCCCTACGTGGCGAATCAATGCGAGCGTGGTTTCATTTGCAGGCATACGGAGCCCGATGGTGCCCGACTCCGATCGATAAGATGCCGGCACTAAATCCGAGGCTTCAACGATAACGGTAAGGGCTCCAGGCCAAAACCGCTGAGCAAGCTTACAGGCAGCTGACGGAAGATTCTTGCCATACCGTTGCAAATCATCAATCGACCCAACAAGCCAAGCGATAGGCTTCCCCGCATCCCTTTGCTTAACATCAAAGAGAATATCCGGACCAGACGCTGCGTGAACCGCAACACCCACGCCATAGACTGTGTCAGTCGGGAATATGCAAGCTCGACCGTCGGCCAAGGCCAAAGCAGCATCCTCCAAGGTGTCCACCACCACAGTCATGCAAACCCCCAAATGCCAAAAATCAGCTGTCGAAAACATTCACCAAAAAGTGTAGCACCGAAAAAGCTAATCGCAGAACCGACCGCACAAACCAACAGCAAGATAGACACGATACGACTCGAAGAAGCATATACGCCGAGACCCTCCGACAAACGCGGGACATAGCGCCGCCGCCATGACGGACAAAGTCCGGGGCTCAACCCACTCGATGCCGCAGAGTGCCGAGAAAGCGCAGACCAAGCTGCCACCGTCTAACCGCGCCGAGGGCCCGTAAAGCTAAATAGGCGGCGTACAGTGCCCCGCGCCCGCGGGACAGCCTCAAAACGCAAAAAGCCCGCAAGGGAACCTCCCCTGCGGGCCTTCTCGGCGCATGCGGCGCGCGGGCCCGGCGCGATGCCGCCGCCCTCCGCGCATAGAAAAGCGCCCTCCGCGAGCGCGACGCCCTGCCCTCCCGCAGCCTTGCGCTG
>NZ_CABQJR010000024.1 GCF_902464545.1 uncultured Senegalimassilia sp. | reverse complement strand
TTGCTGTTCTCGAAAACCTACGGTTTAGCCCTTGACTTCATATAGCTGGTCTCCTCTCTCCACTAGCAACCATAATCGCGAACAGGGGACGGAGGTGTGTTCACGTAAACGAACGGGGAACGCAACGGCGTTCATCGCCCGCTCCCCCGCGGGATGAACAGGCTGAACAGGGGACGGAGGTGTGTTCACGGGTAACCTCCATTATCCCGAATGGCTAACGTGAACACACCTCCGTCCCCTGTTCACTCGCCCCCGCTCACGCTCATCTCTCGAAAAAAGGCCCGCCCTCCGTTGAGAGGGCAGGCCGAAAAACCTAGCTGTTATTCTATTCCTTCGTCGGCTATTCCGCTCGCAGCATGTGCCCGAATTTGTACACCGCTTCGGAAAACGCCTCGTAGTGTTCGACGCAGTGGGCGTCGCTGCCGATGTAGGTGTATAAACCGGCTTCGAACAAACGCTGGGCAGGTTTGCGCTCCTTGCCCATGCGCCCGCCGCGGATGAAGTCGGACGACGCCTGCAACACGCACCCGCAGCTGACCAGGCGCTCCGCAATGGAGACGTCCTCCTGGATGGCCTTGTAGCGCTCGGGATGAGCGATGATCACGTCGAGCCCCATACCCTGCAGCTCGTAGATTTCGCATTCATACTCCTCGAAATCGCGCTTGGTGGCATGCGTGGAAAGCTCAAGCAGCAGCGTCTTGGAATCCTGGAAGCACAGGTAGGGCGCCCAGTCCATTCCCAGCTCGCGCAGCTTGCGGATGTTCACCTCAAAGCCCATGCGCATGGGGATGGGCGAGCGCGGCGCCAGCTGATTGAACGCATCCCACATGGCATCGAAATCGAAGTACGGGTCGCGGCAATGCGGCGTGCATACGATCTCGGTAATGCCGGCCTTGTACGCGGCATGGATCATGCGCACGCTCTCGCCGAGGCAGCTTGCCCCGTCGTCAACGCCGGGAAGGATATGGCAATGCAGGTCAAGCACGTCGACTAGCCTCTGCGAGCACCGTTGTTCTGATGTCCGAAGTTGGCGGGGTTCGTGACACCACCATGCTTACCGCCACCGCGCGGGACGTTGGGGCCGAGGTTGCGGGAATCGACCTTCACCGCGGAAGCGGCGCCCTTCTCGCGCTTGCCCTGCTGGTTGTAGTAAGCGTAGTAGTACTCGGACTTCTCGACGTTGCAGTAGTTCATGACGACGCCCACCACGTTGCCGCCGGCCTTCTTCAGCTGGTCGTAGGCCTGCAGCACGGTCTGGCGCTTCGTGAAGTTCTCGCGCACCACCAGCACAGCGGCGTCGACGATGGTGGAGACCACGGCAGCGTCGACGAACATGCCGACGGGCGGCGTGTCGAAGATGACGTAGTCGAACATCTGCTCAAGCTTGTGGACCAGCGAGGCAAAGCGCTTGGATGCCAGGATGTCGGCAGGGTTGGGGATATGCGGCTCGGCATCGAGCAGGAACATATTCTCGGTGTTGGTAGCGACGATAGCCTGCTGGATGGGCATGGTCTCGGAAAGCACCGAGTACAGACCGCCCGTGGAGCGCACGCCAAGCATACCGGCCAGCGTGCGGTTGCGCATGTCGCACTCGACCAGGCACACGCGCATGCCCGAGGACGCGATGGCGCGGGCGACGTTGCACGTGACCGTGGACTTGCCTTCGTTGGGGATGGAGCTAGTGAACACCAGGGAACGGATGGGGTTATCGACGCTCATGAAGCGGATATTGGCCATCAGGGTCTTCGCGGCGTTCTGCATCTCCATATCATCGCCGCCTTTAGGTTTGCGAGCCATAGCTTATTTACCTCCCTTGAGAGCAGGCATGCGGCCGATGACGGGCAGGCCCAGCAGATCTTCGATCTCGTCGGCGTTGCGCACCTTCGTGTTGAGCATATCGGACACCACGACGATGGCGATGGCGACGAACAAGCCGGCGAGCAGCGCGACGGCGATGTACATGGGACGGTTGGGGCCGGAGGGCGCCGTGGGGGCCGTGGCCTGATCGATGACGTTGACCGACTGGACGTCCATGACCTGCTGCGCAACTTTGGAGACGTTGCTTGCCATGTCGTTGGCGATGGTGGCGGCGATATCAGGGTCGGTGCCGGTGACGGACAGCGTGATGACGCGAGAAGTGGTTTCGCTAGTGACCTTGGTGGAGTACCCCTTCAGAGACTCGAGGTGCAGGTCCTTTGCGGCGTCGGCCTCGATGCGGTCGCTCTTGAGCAGCGTGGACACGTCGTTAGCCATCATCTGGCTAGCGTTGAGGTTGGAGTAGTTCGCAGCATTGTCGGAGTTCGCCGAAGACTGCTTCGCAAGCACGTACATGCTGGTGGAAGCGGTATACGTGTTGGGCAGCGCGACGAAGCAGACCACGGCGGTCGCAAGCGCGCACACGATAGGCAGGACGATCATGAGCTTCAGATGCTTGCGCATAAGCTGAAGCAGCTCGAGCAATGTCATGAATAAACCTCTCAAGTCTCGGGGCAATAGCCTTACCATTATACCCCGCAATGGAGGGGCGGGTACAAAGTTGCTCCACTTCAGCAGAAAAGGCCGAAAGCCGTGGAGATTCGTGCACAATCGCGGTCTTTTCGGGCTCAAGCGCTTCCCTTTTGTGAAAACACCATCATAATAAGCGGGTTGCTTCTCACGAAATTCTTTCTAATCTTCTTTTCGCGCGCTCTTCCACGCATCGCGCAAGGCATGTAGAAAGCGGCTCGCGTCAAGCGCAAGCACGCCGCCTGGGGCGGGTGCGATGAATTGGTACATAGGTTGCAAGCGCTTGACTGAAACCGATGCCGCCCGTTTCCGGACGCCTTGGTTTGCTGCGCGCTGCTTCCGCGAAGAGAACGGATCTTTCATGACCGCATTTGCAGAACTGGGCCTGTCCGAGGCCGCCCTCGCCGCCGTCGAGCGCATGGGCTACGACTCCCCCACGCCCGTTCAGGAGCAGTCCATCCCCTACATCCTGGAAGGCCGCGACGTCATCGCCGCCGCTTCCACCGGCACCGGCAAGACCGCAGCGTTCCTGCTGCCCACGCTGTCCACGCTCGAGCGCATGAAGGGCCGCGGCCGCGCCCCGCGCGTGTGCGTCGTCAGCCCCACGCGCGAGCTGGCTCAGCAGATCAGCCGCACCTGCATGCAGATCTCCCGCAAGACCGGCCACTTCGTGACCACCGTGTACGGCGGCACCCCCTACGGCCCGCAGATCCGCGAGCTGCGCGGCGGCACCGACGTGCTCATCGCCACGCCCGGCCGCCTGAACGACTTGATGGACCGCGGCGTGGTGGACCTGTCCGAGACGAAGGTGCTCGTGCTCGACGAGGCCGACCGCATGCTCGACATGGGCTTCCTGCCCGACGTCACCAAGATCGTGGAGCACACGCCGGCCGAGCGCCAGACGCTGCTGTTCTCCGCGACCATCGACAGCTCCATCCAGAAGAACCTGGGCAACCTGCTGAAGGACCCGGCCATCGTCGAGATCGCCCGCAACGGCGAAACCGCAGCCACCGTGGCCCAGTACATCATGCCCATCGCCAACCGCAAGAAGCAGGAACTCCTGGAGGCGGTGCTCAACGACAAGGGCCACGAGCGCGTCATCGTGTTCGCCCGCACCAAGAACCGTACCGAGGAGTGCGCCGAGGCGCTTGAGGCCGCCGGCTTCCACGCCGAGTCCATCCACTCCGACAAGACCCAGGGCCGCCGCCGTCGCGCCCTTGACAATTTCCGCCGCGGCAAGACCGACATCCTGGTGGCCACCGACGTGCTGGCGCGCGGCATCGACGTGCCCGATGTGAACTACGTCATCAACTTCGACCTGCCCGACATGGCCGAGGACTACGTGCACCGCATCGGCCGCACGGGCCGCGCCGGCGAGGAGGGCTTCGCCATCTCCTTCGTCACGCGCGAGACCATGAAAACGCTCAAGGAGATCGAGAAGCTCATCGGCAAGGACATCCCCTTCACCACCATCGAGGGCTACGAGACCGACCCGTCCGTGCTGGAGAAGCCCAAGCGCGGCGAGCGCAAGGGCGGCACGCGCCGCGGCGGCAACAAGCCGGCGGGTGCCCGCCGCACCGGCGAGAAGCACGCCGAGCGCGCTGAGCGCGAGGGCCGCAGGCCCAACGCCGGCGAGGGCCGTCGCCGTCGCGAGGACGACGCGCTAGTCACCCGCGGCGAGCGCGGCGGCCGCGGCGGCAAGGGCCGCTTCGATCGCAAGGACCGCAACGACCGTGGCGGCCGCTTCGACCGCGACAACCGCAACGATCGCGGCGGCAACAAGGGCGGCTATCGCGGCAAGGGCGGCGCCGGCCGCAACGGCGAATGGCTCTCCGACGAGGAGTTCCGCTCCCGCCGCAACGCTAAGAACGCCCAGGCTCGCCTGCACAAGAAGGAGCGCAAGGCTCAGAACGGCGCCCCGCACAAGGCCAACAATAAGAAGCGCGGCGGCGAGGGCGGTTACGACTACAGCCGCTTCTCCAAGTAACAACACGCGCCCAGTTGCGCGATAAGAACGAAAACGGTCGCTGAGCTGCCTCAGACCATAAGCGCCGACGACGACCGCCAACGCGAAGCCAACGCCCCGGAACCATTCCGGGGCGTTTTCCGTTTTGCAGTCTATAAGCACACGCAAAGCGGAATCCGGCGAACCGGGACACGTCAACCACTCGGTCTTAAACCCGCCCCACCTGGGGAGTACGGACCGGGTAAGCACCGGCACCAAACCCAGGGCCCACGCCGCCGGGCAACCCATCGCCGCCCAGGAACGAAAGTTCGCCAACGCACACAAAGCCCTCCCAAACAGCGCGTTCATCTCGTATGATATGAAGCGACGCTCCATCATGCAGACGAACGCCAAGGAGAAGCTATGGCAACGCCCGACAAGCCCTCGCAAAGCTCATCGAACGGTTCCAAGAACAGCAGCGGCGATAATACCGTGGCGTTCATCGTCATCGCCGCGATCGTCGTCCTTGCGGTGCAATACTTCCTCACGGGAACGAACTTCGCCTTAGATATCTGGGAGGAATTCACCGCCCCCGAGCTTTCCAAAGCTGAAATCGCCGAGTTCGAGGAGACCCTCGATCAAATCGACCAGAACGCCGCGACATACGCGTCGGGTGGATTTCAAACCGAAGAAGACGTCAAAAACGCCATAGCAGCGCAAAAGTCCTACGCGAAGGAGCTTGAGGCGCAGGGGGTCGTATCCTCTTACACCGCCGACGACAGCAGCGTGTACTTCAAGTTCGAGAACGGACTGTCGTATCTCTACATAGCCGCGCCCGAGGGGACCGACGCCTTGAGCACCGATTCCGAAGCCACCGTCTGCTCGGTGGAGACCACGGGGCGAACCGATTCGCTTGCGGCGATCAGCACCGTCACCAGCGCGTTTTCCGCAACTTCCTCGAAATGGTCCGCCTCCACGGCGAAAACCCCGAGCAACATCACGCTGGCCGGGCTCAAAGAGCTCGGCGGCAAACAGCAACTGCTCATTTGGGCCGGCCACGGTGGGTATAACCGCAAAACCGGCAGCGTCCTTGACACCGGGATCGACACTGACCTAAACGACAAATCCCAGCTCATCGAAATCAAGAACGACCGCGCTACGATCGTCAACGTGGCCGGGGATCCCGACAGCCACCTTGCGATCACGCCCGGCTTCGTCAAGCGCTACGTGCGCGGCATGGGCGGGTCGGTCGTCTACCTGTGCGCCTGCAGCACGGGCGAGGACAGTCAGCTGGCCGACGCGTTCCTGGACAACGGCACTACGGCCGTCTTCGGCAACACCGGGTCGATCTCGCACGCCTACAACGTCGCCATGCTCCAGGGCGTGCTGACCGCGTTTTTGACCCCCGATGAGAGCGGCAACTACCCCACGCTGTCGAAAAGCCTGAACACGGCGAAGAAGAATATCGGGGACGATTCCGCCGAATACCTTGAGCGCGTGGGCGCGGACGCCAACTTCATCGAATCGCAGCGCAACGTCAAGGTGAAGCTGTTCGGCGGAACCGAGGCGGGAGACCTCAAGGTGCAGGCAGACCCGATGAGCAAGGGCAAAACCCAGGACACGCCCGCTGCGAGTAGCTCGAGTTCCGGCTCGACGAGCAGTTCGAACAGCTCGAGCACGGGCAAGGAAACCGAATCCGAGTCGAGCGAATCGAACGGCGGCAGCTCCGCCAACAGCGGCTTGCCCGCAACCGAGAGCAAGCCGAGCGAATCGACCGGCGGCAGCTCCGCCAACAGCGGGTCGAGCGCTTCCAGCAGCGGACAAACGGCACCCATGCCCGAAACCACGCTGACAAACGAGATGATCGTGGGCCTCTGGAGCCCCGATCAGAACGCCCAGGAGCCCCGCTATATCGATTTCCTCGCAAAGGGAGACCTGGTGACCTACGACTATTACTCGCTCATCGACTCGCGCGCCCTGGGCAGGCCCCAGCCTTCCGCGCCCGTGAAGTTCGAATTCTGCAGCGGCGTCGTCGACATGATGCTGAACCAGGGAAGGTGTTCCTGCCGGACGAGGGACTCGAGCGGGGTGTACATCTCCTTCTACATCGACGAGATGGCCAACGACGTCATCTACGACCAGGAGACGGGAACGGCGTGGCACCGCGTAATCCCGCACGTCATCGAGAACCACTGATAAACAGGACGCACGTAGCGCGCAAAAAGCCCGGGGCCTATTCCCAGGCTTTTTGCGTTCGCTAGTCGTTCCCCGTCTGACACTTGGGGACGTAGCGTTATGTGTCCGAAACCCGCATGCTTGGCGAACGCTCGCATATAGCGCAAAAGCCGTCGTTGATGACGGGCTTATCGGCAGATGGCTTCCCGATAAGCCCGTCATCTGGGCTTCACGTGCAATTGTCCCCCGCCGACATTGCGCGTGATACACTTTTCCCTTGTAGTTACAGGCAAGTCAGGAGTGTTATGCAGAACAACGGAAAGCATTCGCGCCCGGACCAGGCATATGGGCAACAGGCCAACCGACCCGCCAACATGGGCCGGCAAGCACCGGCGCGCCCGCAACAGCCATACGGCCAGCAAGCATATCAACGCCCCCCGTATCAGCAGCCGCGCTACGCCCAACAGCCCGGGCAGCAGCAGCCGCAAAACGGATATGGCAACCCCTACGGAAGGCAGGACTTCAACTTCCAGCCGCTTCCGAACAACCATGAGCACGACGGCATGATTCGCGTGAAGAAGAAGCGCCGCAAGAAGCATACCAAGCTGATCGTCTGCATCGTCGTCATCGCGTGCCTGCTGGTGGGCACGTGCGGCTACGGCGCGGCGCTGGCGCTGTCCGCCAAGGACGTGAAGGCCCAGGCAGAGACCGCGCTCTCCAACGTCAACGGCATCCAGACCGCCATCGCCGGGCAGGACTTCGCAACGGCGGCGAAGAACGCCTCCAACCTGCAATCTTCGGCACAGGCCATGAACGAGGAGCTTTCCTCCCCCGTTTGGAACGTGGCCGCCATGCTGCCCGTCGTGGGCAGCGACGTGAAGGGCGTGCAGACCATCGCCTCCGCCCTGGCAGACGCATCCGATAACGCCATCGTGCCGCTGACCAGCAGCCTGTCCACCACGCCGCCGTCGGCCTGCATCGATGCCGACGGCAAGCTGAACATCGCCGCCATCACCACGCTGCTCGGCGCCATCCAAAACGGCGCACCGGCCATGCAGCGCTGCACCGACGAGCTGTCCTCGCTTCCCGCCTTCCATATCGAGAAGCTGCAGAAGCTGGTGGGGCCCGCCCAGGAGAAGATCACGGGCATCAACGACGTCTTCCAGGAGGCGAACACGTTCGCGCCCATCATCGGCTCCATGCTCGGCGCGAACGGCAACCGCACGTACCTGCTAGCCGCGCAGAACACCGCCGAGATCCGCGCCTCGGGCGGCTTCCCCGGTTCCATGGGCACCGTCTCCATCGACAACGGCGCCATCGAGCTGGGCGATTTCACCAAGGTCTACGACATGATGGCCGAGGAGACGCCCGCGCAGTGCGCCATCACCGACGAGGAGAACGTGCTGTTCTACCCCTGGTACACGCAGTATTCCTGGGATAACAGCTTCAACCCCGACTACCCGCGCGTGGCCGGCATCTGGGCAGCGGCTTACCAGGAGAAGACCGAGCAGTCCGTTGACGGCGTCATCTCCATCACCCCGACCATGGTCCAGGACCTGCTGGCCGCCACGGGCGATAGCTTCACGCTGTCCGATGGCACCACCATCGACGGCACGAACGCCACCAAGGTGCTGCAGCACGACCTGTACTGGAAGTACCTGTCCAGCGGCTCGAACATGTCCGAAGGCAATGACCTGTGCGACGCCCTGTTCGCCGAGGCCGCGGAATACGCGTTCGATTCGGCTTTGGAGAACATGAACGCCTCGTCGCTCATGAAGCTGGTCTCCACCATGATGGGCGGCCTTGAGGATCGGCGCGTCATGATTTGGCCGGCCGACGCCTCTGAGCAGAGCTACATCGAGGACATGGGATATTCGGGCTCCATGACCGCCGCTTCCGAGCAGCAGCCCACCCTCGGCGTGTTCGTCAACTTCTGGGCCGGCAGCAAGCTTGGCTGGTGGCTGGGCATGGACACCCAGGTCTCCAGCCCCGTCACGGGCAACGACGGGTCCCGCACCTATCACGTGACCACCACGCTGACGAACTTCATGACCGCTCAGGAAGCGAAGCAGGGCGGCAGCTACATCGTCTCGGACAACGATAAGAGTCTGGGCGATGCCGACCCGTTCATCTACTTCTACGCGCCTGCAGGCGGCACGATCTCCGACGTGACGGCATCGAACGGCGCCACGCTCGGCAAGGCCACCTATCAGGGCCTCGACGTCACCTTCACCTGCCAGGTGGGCGACTTCTCGGTGCTGCCCAAGCCGAACAACCCGCTGCCTGTGGAGTCCACCGTGACCTACAGCTACACGGTTACCCTGCCGGCAGGCGTCGAGGGCGACCTGCAGCTGGCCACCACGCCAACGTTGACGAAGTACCACCAGTAACGGCACCACGGCTCATACGCCATGTGAAGGGCCCGGGGACGTGTCCCCGGGCCCTTTTGCGTTCGCTTATCTACATGCGGAACCCGAACGGGATTGCGTTGGCTTCCGGCGGCATTTCGCCTAGCCAGCGGGTGGACGCCGTCTCCCCCAGCGTGAACGATTGGCCGTCGTAGGTCACCTGGGTGACGCTGGCGTTCTTGATCTTGAGCGGGTCGTTCACGCGCGAAGGGTCAAGCATATACATGACCGATCGCACCACGAACGAATGCGTAACCACCAGCACGTTGCCACCGCCCGCGGCAAGCGCCTGCTTGCCCGCTTCGCTGAAGAAGCTTTCCAGACGCTCCCTCACCTGGTCGAAGCGCTCCGCGCGGCCAGTGTCGTCCTGGTCGGCAAGCACCTCGGCCACCTGCGGCAAGCGACGGTTCAGCTCGTCGAAGGGCAGGTCCTCGCCGAAACCGCGAGTGAGCGCAGCGTGCAACTCGGCTCCCGGCCCCGCTTCCAAGTTGCCATAGCACCATTCGCGAAGGCGCGGATCGGGAACATGGATGAACGGCAGCGTGGCCTGCGGATTCTCTTTGATCCGGGCGGCGAGCACCGCATTGAGCGTTTGCACGGCACGACCGGCGTCGCTGCAGTAGGCCTGCGCGAACGGAACCTCAGCCAGGCCTCGGCCCAGCAAGCGAGCCACGCGGATGCCCTCGTCGGTGAGCTGCGAGTCGCACCAGCCCTGCACGCGGCTTGCGACGTTGTAGACCGTCTGCCCGTGCCGCGTGATGTAGAACGTCACCGTGCCGTCGCCGGCAGCTGATGGCTGAGCCTGGTCCGCCACAAAAGCGGCTGCCTGCGCATTCCCAACGCCCGTCGAGCGCGCCTGCGCGCCCAAACCGGCCGCTTCCGCGTCATCGGCATCTGCCGCCCCAAAAGGCGCCCGTGGGTCTTTCTCTTCCAAGCTTCCGCCTTTCCCATGCAAAAGCGCCCGGAAACCCGGGCGCTTTCCCTTGCAGCGCGTTTTGCGCGCCGCAAACCGTTTCGTTAATCCCCGTAGTTCGCCAGGAACAGCTTCGTGCGCTCCTGCTGCGGGTTGTTGATCACCTGCTCAGCAGGGCCCTCTTCCACGATATAGCCGCCGTCCATGAAGATGATGTGGTCGGCGACGTCGCGGGCGAAGCTCATCTCGTGCGTGACGATGACCATGGTCATGTGCTCGTCAGCCAAATCGCGGATGACCTTGAGCACGCCCTTGGTGAGCTCGGGGTCAAGGGCGCTGGTAGGCTCGTCGAAGAACAGCACGTCGGGGTTCAGGGCCAAAGCACGAGCGATGGCCACGCGCTGCTGCTGACCGCCGGAGAGCTCGCAGGGAACCATGTTCTCCTTGCCCTCCAGGCCCATTTTCGCCAGAAGCTCGTGCGCCTGGGCCATGACCTGGTCCTTCGGGCGCTTCTGCACGGACAGCGGCGCGTCAGTGATGTTCTTCAGCACCGTGTAGTGCGGGAACAGGTTGAAGTTCTGGAACACCAGGCCGAAGCGCGTTTTGGCCTGCGAGAGCACGGCCTTCCCGCCGTACACCGAGCCGGAACCGCCGTCGGTTGCCACGGCAAGATCGCCGTAGGACAAGCTGCCGCCGTCAAGGGTTTCCAGCAGCGTCATGCAACGCAAAAGCGTGGATTTGCCGCCGCCGGAAGGGCCGATGATGGCAACGACCTGGCCCTGTTCAACCGACAGGGAGATATCTTTGAGCACCTCGGTTTTACCGAAGCTTTTACGTGCGTGCGAAAGGGAAACAAGGGGGTTAGTCATGATAGTAGTTCATCCTTTTCTCGACGCGGTTGAGCACCATGACCACCACGAAGTTGAACACCCAGTAAATCAGGCCGGCGATAACGTAGGGCATCATGCTGGTTTGAGCGGCGGCGATGGCCTTGGCCTGCGTGAACATCTCCATGATGCCGAGCACGAACGCCAGCGACGTGTCCTTGACCAGCGTGATGACTTCGTTGCCCATGGCGGGAAGGATGCGCTTGAACACCTGCGGCAGGATGATCTTCATGAAGGTCTGCGTACGCGTGTAGCCGAGCACCTCGGCAGCCTCGTACTGGCCGCGCGGGATAGACTGGATACCGCTGCGGTAGATCTCGCCGAAGTAGGCCGCGTAGTTCAGGATGAAGCCGATGCAGCACGCAAAGTACTTCCAATCCGGGCCCATTGAGGCGCCGAACAGGTAGAACGGACTGAACATCCACATCATCAGCTGCAACATAAGCGGCGTGCCGCGCATGACCGATATATAGAACTGCACCAAAAGCGACAGCGGCTTGAACTTGCTCATGCGGCCAAGCGCCACCAGCACGCCCAAGGGCAACGCGCCCACAAGCGTGATCACGAAGATGATGGCGGTGAACTGCAGGCCGGAGAGCAGCAGCCCCATCATGGTTCCGAATTCCATTGGTCTCCTTCCAAGAGAAACGCTCTTGTCTTAACACGCCGAATGCCAACCTTCGCAGGTTGACGGGGTACATCAGCCGGAAGGCCGGGGATGCTTCCCCGGCCTTCCATGCACATGAACGCTGTTAGATTCGCGTCGCATCGTGCATAGGGGCAAGGGTTCGCATCTCCGGCCCTAATAGGATACGCTATCAAGCTGCTTGCCAGGGGCAAGCGGGGGCATTACTTGCCGAGCACCCAGTTGTCGTAGCTGATGCCGTAGCTTGCGTACTTCTCGCACAGCTCCTTGACGGTGCCGTCGGCGTCGAGCTGCTTCAGGGTCTCGGTGACCTTCTGGGCCAGCTCGGTGTCACCCTTCTTGAAGCCCACGGCGTAGTGCTCGGTGGACAGCGGGGTGGACAGCTGCACGTACTTGTCGGGGTTCGCAGCGATCTGGTACTGCGCGATGGACAGGTCGCAGGCGACGGCGTCGATCATGCCGGAGTCAAGCTGCATGAAAGCGTTGTTGTAGTCGCCGATGGTCTGAGCGGCACCACCCTTGAAGGTGGCGGCAACCTCGGCCTGGTCGCCCTCGAGCACGTCAAGCGCGGCGGAGTCGACCTGGGTCATGACGGTCTTGCCGGACAGGCCCGCGAAATCGGAGATGTCGCTACCGGCCTTCACGACGATGACCTGCTCATTGAGCATGTAGGGATCGGAGAAGGTGTAGCCATCCTCGCGGCCCTCCATGGTGAAGCCGTTCCAGATGCAGTTGATGTTGCCCTGGGCCAACAGCGCGTCCTTGGCATCCCAGTCGATGGCGGACAGCTTCAGCTCCCAGCCGTTCTTGTCGCACACGGCCTGAGCCAGATCCAGGTCGAAGCCGGTATACTTACCGTCGTCGCCGACGAAGCCGTACGGCGGATAGCTTTGGTCGAAACCGACCGTGAGGGTTTCCTTGCCGTCAGCAGAGTCGCCGCCGGTCTTATCGGCAGAGCCCGAGCAACCTGCAAGCAGGGCGCCGGACAGGGCCAGCGTGGCAACGCATGCCACCAGGCCGAGGAGCTTCTTCTTCATGTTCCCTTCCCTTCCGCGCATGCCCGCAGGCATGGCTGCTTGGTTCCTTAGCAATCACTTTATCACAGTAGAGTGCTGAAGTGAAGTATACCAGACGCGCAGGAACGTGCAACCGCTGGCGCGAAAACGACCGCGAACGGCACAAGATGCGCTAACGAACCTTCCACGCGATGACCGCGAACAAACACAGCGACAGCACGGCCGAGAAGCCGAACGCCAGGTGGTACGGCAGGGCCGCAAGCGCGTCCGGCGCGGCCTGCAGCCCGCCGGCCAGCCCGCCGCGGGCGGCCACCCCCTGCCCTGCCGAGATGGCCAGCACCATGGCCGACGTGCCGAAGCCGGCACAAGCCTGGCGCACCGCGATGGACAGCGAGCTGCCGTGCGGCACGAGCGGCCTCGGAAGGTCCGCCATGCTCCACTGAGTGAGCGGACCGACGAGCAGCGACACGCCGCATGCGCGCACGCCCTGGAACACGACCGCCTGCCACAGCGGCGAGGCGGCGTCCAAAAAGCACATAGGCACGGCGCCGGCGGAGAGCATGAGCCCGCCTACCAGGCACACCCTTCGCGCGCCTATACGGTCGGTCAGCACGCCGCCGAGCGGGTTGAGCACCAACGCGGTGACGGTGCCCGGCAGCAGCACCATGCCCGCCTGAAGCGCCGTGCCGCCGCACAGGCCTTCCACATACAACGGCACCACCAGCGTGACGCCCATGAAGGAGGCGAACAGCAGGTTCTGCGCCGCGAAACCAGCGTTGAAGCGGGTCGAGCGGAACACGCCAAGATCGATGAGGGGGCTTTCCAAGCGCTTTTGGCGCACGATGAACGCCACGCACAAAGCCGCGCCCGCGACAAGCGGGACCCATACATAGGGGCTGCTTAGAGCGAAGCTGGAAGCGTTGCTAAAGCCGAGCAGCACGCCTCCCAGGCCCAAGGTGGACAGGATCAGCGAGCCCGCGTCCAAGCGTGCCGAGGCATCATGCGGCTTCGAAGGCTTCACCAGCGCCAAAGCGCACAGCGTCAGCAGACAGGTCAACGCTGCCAACAGGACGAAGAAGCTTCGCCAGCCCCACGTCGATGCCATGGCGCCGCCTACGGTGGGCCCGATGTTGGGCGCGAAGCCCATGGCCACCCCCGCGATGCCCATGGCCGTGGCTTGACGGCCCGGAGGGAAGCTGACCATGGCGATGGTGGTCATGAACGGCAGGAGGATGCCGGTGGAAACCGCCTGCAGGATACGCCCCGCCAGCAACACCCAGAAGCCAAGCGCTTCAGCGCACATCAGCGAGCCCGCAAGCGACAGGCCCAGGGCAAGCAGGACATGCTGCCGTGCGCTGAAGCGCTTGGAAATCCAGGTGACGGCCGGCACGGCAACCCCGAGCATGAGCATGTAGCCGGTACTCAGCCACTGGCCAAGCTCCACAGTAACGCCCATATCCGCCACGATGCCCATCATCATGGCGTTCACCGCGGTTTGCGACAGGTTGCCGCACGCCGCAGCAAGCACCACGAGCGCGAACAACGCATATGCAGCACGTTTGTCGGTTGCAGGCAAAAGCCCCTCCTTTCGCAAGCCGCTCGAGCACGGCAGAACGGGCATGTCGAAACACCAGCGGACAGGGGACGGAGGTGTGTTCGCACTGCACGCACTGCCCGGGACAATGCTCAGGCGCGGCAAAACGGGCGTGCGAAAATGCAGGTGAACAGGGGACGGAGGTGTGTTCACGAATATTCTTAGGGGACACAGGGTGCCCAGCGTGAACACACCTCCGTCCCCTGTTCACCGGGCGCCCTGCTCAAAGCAACGCCGCGAACGCAGAGCGTTAGTTGAAGCGTTGCTGGGTTTTCTCCAGACCATCCGTGACCAGGCCCAGGGCGGCCTGGCTTGCCAGATGCGTTGCCTGGGCGAAATCGTCGGCCTGCTCCTTCTTCGGACGGCCCAGCACCCAATCGACCACCGGCATGCGTCCCGGCGGGCGACCGATGCCGCAACGCACGCGGAACCAGTCGCGCGTGCCCAGCTTGTCGCAGATGCTGCGAAGCCCGTTATGACCGGCGTGGCCGCCGCCGAACTTCACGCGAATGGTACCCGGGTCGATATCCAGCTCGTCATGAATGACGATCAGATGGTCGGCCTTCACGCCATATGCGTTCATCAGCTGCTTCACCGGCCCGCCCGACGTGTTCATGTAGCTTTGCGGCTTTGCCAGCACCACATCGTGGTCGCGCCACACGCCCTTGACCGTGAGCGCGCCGCACTCGATCTTCCAATAGCGCGCGCCCACTTCTTCCGCCACCAAATCAAGCGAATCAAAGCCGGCATTGTGGCGCGTATGCTCATATTCCTCGCCCGGATTTCCCAGGCCAACGATTAGAAACATGCTTTTCCTTCTTATATGCGCGCTCCAGGACCGCGCCCGGAGCCTTTAACAAGCGAACACCCGCCAAGGCCGGCGGGTTTCGAACGCCACGACCCCACAGGCCCGGCGTGTCTTGCCCTAACGACAAGCGAAGCCCGCCCGAGCCCCTCGCGAAGCCAGGCGGGCTTTCCCCGTTTTAGGATATGCCGCCCATGCGACCGGACCCTTCGCGAACCACCGCATCAGGCGATGCCGGTGCAGGTGCAACGCGAAGGCTTGCGAACTCAGACAAGTTCTCCGGCAGTCCGAGCGGCGAAACGATTATTCGAACAGACTTGCCACGGAGCCGTTGTTGTACACGTTCTTGATGGTCTGCGCGAACAGCGGGGCCAGCGTGACGACCTTGATCTTGCCGGTCTGGCGCTCGAGCGGCACGGGCACGGCGTTGGTGACCACAACCTCCTCGATACAGGAGTTCTCAAGTCGCTCGTAGGCAGGGCCGCTAAACAGGCCGTGCGTTGCGCAGGCGTAGATCTTCTTCGCACCCTTGGCCTTGAGCGTGGTGGCTGCAGCCACCAGGCTGCCGGCGGTGTCGATCATGTCGTCGTTGAGGATGCAGATCTTGTCCTTCACGTCGCCGATCAGGGCCGTGATCTCGGCCTGGTTGTGCTTCGGACGGTCCTTGTGCATGATGGCGATGTCGCAATCAAGCAGCGTGGAGAACTTCTTGGCGGCCTTTGCGCGGCCCACGTCGGGAGACACCACGCACAGCTCCTCGGACTTGAAGCCCTTCTGCTCGAAGTAGTCCACGAAGATGGGCATGGCCGTCATGTGGTTGACCGGCTTATCGAAGAAGCCCTGGATGGCGTCCTGATGCAGGTCGATGGCGATGATGTTGTCGGCGCCGGCAGCGGTGAGCAGGTCGGCGACCAGCTTAGCGGTGATGGGCTCGCGCGGGGCGGCTTTGCGGTCCTGGCGCGCGTAGCCGTAATGCGTGATGACGGCGCTGACGCTGTGCGCGCTGGCGCGCTTAGCGGCGTCGATCATGATGAGCAGCTCCATGAGGTTGTCGTTGACGTCGAAGCCGTTGGGGCTCGAGCACACGGACTGCACGATGAACACATCGGCGCCGCGAACGCTTTCCTGGTAGCGAGCGTAGATTTCGCCGTTGGCGAACTTCTCCAGCTTCACATTGCCCAGGGAGATGCCCAGCTCCTGTGCGATCTCGTCGGCCAGCTTCAGGTTCGAGGAACCCGAAAACACTGCCATCCTCTTACGCTTTTCCATTTCCGCAGTCATGCGCGTGCTCCTTCGCATCGCTTCGCAGTTGTTCATACGGAAGTTATTTTACCTGGCGGAAAAGGAAAAGGCCAGCTGGCACGCGAACCCTCTATGAGGACTTCACGGCCAGCCGGCCCTGTGGATTGCAAAAGGCTTATGGCAGACGCGGTTTACTTGCCTTCTGCGGCCTGACGGGCGCGCTTTTTAGCGGCCCAGCCGGGAATCTCCACCTGCTCGGGGCGCGTGAGCGCCAGCGCGTCGGGCGCCACTTCCTTGGTGATGCACGACGCCGCGCCGATGATGGCGCCGTCGCCGATGGTCACGGGAGCCACCATCATGGTATCGCTACCCACGAACACGTTGTCGCCGATGGTGGTGGGCCACTTCTTCTTGCCGTCATAGTTGCAGGTGATGGAGCCGGCGCCGATATTAACACCCTCGCCCATGGTGGTGTCGCCGATGTAGCTGAGGTGCGGCACCTTGCTGCCGCGGCCGATGGTGGACTTCTTGATCTCCACGTGCGTGCCGGCCTTCGCGCCCTCGCACAGATGCGCGCCCGGGCGCAGGTAGGCGCGCGGGCCGGCGGTTGCAGCGTCGTCGATCTGCGCCTCGATGGCCACCGTCTCCTCGATGACGCAGCCGCGGCCGACCTTCGTGTCGGTCAGGCGCGTGTTCGGGCCGATGACGCTATCCTCGCCGATCTCGGTGGCGCCCATGAGCATGACCTGGGGAAGCAGCTCGACATCCTGGGCGATCTTCACGTCCGGGCCGATCCACACCTGGTCGGGATCGACCATGGTGACGCCGGCGGCCATATGCTCGTGATTGATGCGGCGCTGCATGACCTTGGTGACCTGGGCCAGCTGGATGCGGGAGTTGACGCCCAGGCACTCGGCGGCGTCGTCGGTGGCGAGCGCCAGCACGGGGCGGCCGGCGTTGCGGCAGATCTCGAGGACGTCGGTGAGGTAGAACTCGCCCTGGGCGTTGTTATTGCTGACCTGGGCCAACGCGTCGAACAAGGCGCGGGCGTCGAAGCAGTAGAAGCCGGAGTTGCACTCGTTGACCGCCGCCTCCTCGGGCGTGGCGTCCTTCTGCTCGACAATGCGCTCGACCTGCCCGTCGGCATCGCGGATGATGCGGCCGTAGCCGGTGGGGTCGTCCAGCTTCATGGTGAGCACCACCACGGCAGCGTTATTCTCATCGCGCACCTGCGCCAAGCGGGCGATGGTCTCGGGCTTGATGAGCGGGCAGTCGCCGGTGAGCACCGACAGGGAACCATCGAAGCCGGCGAAAGCGTCGGCGCAGGCGAGCACCGCACCCGCCGTGCCGTTCTGCACTTCCTGCACCACTACCTGCGTGTCGCCCTCGACCAGCGGGATGACCTGCTCGCGGGCATGGCCGACCACCGTCGCCACCTGGGTGACGCCGGCGGCGTGGGCGGCGTCGACCACCCAGCGCACGAGCGGCTTGCCCAAAACCTCGTGTGCCACCTTGGGCTTTTTGGACTTCATACGGGTGCCCGCGCCCGCAGCCAAAACGATAGCGGCAGCTTCCATGCGATCCTCCTTGGTCGAAAACGCGGGCGCCGCGAATACGCAGCGCCCGCAAGCGCGAACGCCGGTTTTGCCGGCAGGGCGCCATAGGCCGATGCGCGCATGAGCGCACCGGCGTTGCAAGCGATTGAACTGCCGGAAAGTATACCGCAACGATTCCCTTGCGCGCCGCGCCTGCGCAGCTTGCGCACACAGCGGCGGCGGCCCCGTCGCAAACGGCGGCGTTCGAGGAGCGAACGCAGGGGACCGGGCGACGACGCGAAAGCAGGAGGGCGCGAGCCGAGGAGCAACACCAGGAGTCGAAGGGACGCGCAATCCGAGGCGCAACGCCCGGAACCGAGAAGCAACGCAAAGCCGAGCAGCGATGCACGAGACCGAGCAAGCACGGGCCGACGGCTTTTTCGCAAGCGCGCCCTGCGGCGCGCTGCGCTCCTTACGCTACGCCGCGGGGGTCGAGCTCCTCGTCTGCTTCCAAATCATGCAGCATCTCGCGGCCCTCGAGCGCGGCCTCGCGTGCCGCGGTGGGCAGCGTCTCCAGGTTGCTATCGGCACCTTCAACAGCCGGGTCCACGAACGCCACGCCCTGCTTCTGGGCGCCGCGCGCCTGCACCAGCAGGAAGGTGAAGCCCAGCACGCCCGCCGCAAGCGACGCCAGCAGGATGCCCAGCTTCGCCGTTGCCACCAACACCGGATCGGTGAAAGCCAGGTTCGCCACGAAGATGGCCATGGTGAAGCCTACACCGCCCAGGATGGACGCGCCCAGCATGTGCTGCCAGTTGACGTTCTCAGGCAGGCTGGCCAGCTTGAGCTTCACTACCAGGAAGCTCATGAGCATGATGCCGAGCGGCTTGCCCACCAGAAGGCCGAAGAAGATGCCGAAGAACACCGGGGAGGCGAACAGCGACCCCACGTCCATACCGACGAAGCTGACGTCGGCGTTGGTCAAGGCGAACAGCGGCAGGATGCCGAAATACACCCACGGGTACAGCTTGTGCTCCAAGCGCGTCGCCGGCGGCACCACCTGGCGCGCCACGTGCGACAAGTGTCGGACGGTTTCCATATAGCGGCCCTGCGCCAGCACGGGCTCCTCGGGATCGAAGGCGCGATTCGCTTCTCGGACCTTGGAGTCGGACCAGGTGGCGAAGGTGCGCAGGTTCACGCGCGAACCGGACGGGATAGCGAACGCCAGCAGCACGCCGGCGATGGTGGAATGCACGCCGGACATATATACGCAGTACCACAGCAAGGCGCCCACCAGCATATACGGAAGCAGCGAGTACACATGCCCCCTATTCATGGCGACTAGCACGGCAAGCACCACGCCCGCGGCCAGCAGCCAGGCCAGCGACGGGCTTTGACCGTAGAAGATGGCGATGACCAGGATGGCGATGATGTCGTCGGCCACGGCGAGCGTGGAGAGGAACACGCGCACGCCGGCCGGCACGCGGTTGCCCAGAAGCGCCAGGATGCCCAGCGCGAACGCGATGTCGGTTGCCGTGGGAACGCCCCAACCGCCAACGGTTAGCGGGTCGGCGGCGTTGAACACCAGGTAGATGGCGATGGGGGCCAGAACGCCGCCGACGGCCGCCATGATGGGCAGCAGAGCCTGACGGATGTTCGTCAGCTCACCCACCGTGAGCTCGTATTTCACTTCCAAGCCCACCAAGAGGAAGAACACGGCCATGAACACGTCGTTGATCACGTGCGCAAGCGACATCTCGACAACGGATTCGCCGAAGAAGAAGCCCACATGCGAATGCCAGAACTCCAGGAACGGCTCGTGCGCGGCGGTGTTGGCCACGATGAGCGCCACCACGGCTGCCAGCAGCATGGCGCCCGCGGCCTTCGTGGACGAATGCGTCAGCTGGATGAGCTTCTGATAGCGATGCTGATGGCCCTGCACCTCTTTGATGTAGATACGGCTGTCGGTCATGTCCTACCTAACTTGCGGGGAGCGCCAAAGCCGCCCGCGAAACGAAGCTTGCTATTTCATGGGCCCGTGGCGAAACGAGCCGGCGGGGGTTCGGAACGCCCCTTTCCGCCCTTCGCGATAGACGCCTTGCAGGCAGCTTCGCGGATTCGGCACAGTCTATCATGGCGGCGTTGCGACACGCCCGGGAACGTGGCGTTGACGTTTTCAAATCGTTTACGAACGAACCCGAAAATACCGGGAATTCGCCGGTTAAATCAAGGTAAAGTGCGCTATGCTGTACTTACAGATTCGACGGAAGGGGATAACCTGCCACCCATCTGGAAAGAACTTTTTACGGTTCTGAGCAGGAAAAACACCGTCGGTCTTTTTTGTCCGCCGCGAAGAAGAGGTGATTGACATGAGCATTACCGTCACCGGACGCAAAATGCCTGTAACCGATGCGCTGCGCGAGTACGCCGAAGACAAAATCGGCAATTCCATGAAGGTCATGGACATCAATCCGCTGGATGCCGAAGTCGTGCTGCATGTGGAGAAGAACCCCGCCAACGCCACCCCCGCTATCTGCGAGGTCACGCTGCGCACCAAGGGCCACATCGTACGCGTGGAGGAGTCCGAAGAGGACATGTACGCCGCCATCGACGTTGCGGCTGCCAAGGTTCTTCGCCAGCTTCGCAAGTTCAAGACCCGCGTGCTCGACCGCAAGCCGCGCGAAGCCGCAGTCGCCCCTGTCGGCGAGTTCGATCCCGAAAGCCTGATGGCTGAATTCGCCGCCGACGAGGAAGTCGTCCGCGTGAAGGAAATCGAGTTCGCGCCGCTGACCGAGGAAGAGGCCCTGGTGCAGATCGACCTGCTGGGTCACGACTTCTTCGCTTACACCGACCGCGACACGAACCTGGTCAACGTGCTGTATCGCCGCGACGACGGCGGTTACGGCCTGCTGAAGCAGAAGGAGTAGCGCGAACGCATCGCATCTGACGAATCGCCAGTACGGGACAAATGCATTTTGCAAGGGGCGGCCTTCGGGCCGCCCCTTTTCGTGGGCGTGGGTGCGCGGTTACAAGCAAGGCATATGGTGCTCGAGCAAGCTCGAGTCCTGACTTTACGGGTCAGTACGAATAGGGCGCGGGCGAATTCGAGCTTTTTCGCAAATGAGCGCGAGTCGCATCAGGGCCTTCGCACCCCTAAGAGACGAAGACGACTCGCACGCTCCGTTGCCCGCTTCCCCGTTATCAGCTTGAAAGCAACAAGCAACGGGAAAAGCGAGGACCGGCCCCGGGCAATTCCGGGGCCGGTCCTCAACATCCGACTTAAAAGCCGGCTTCGGTTATCGCGCTTTAGTTTGCGCAGTTGAGCACGTTAACATGGGGCTAACGTGCTCGATAAGCGTTGCGGCTTACAGGGAGTCGATGTACTCGACCAGCTCGCCGACGGTCTTCAGACCCTCGGGCTCGCCGAAGTCCACGTCGCACTTCTCCTCCAGGTCGCAGATCAGCTCGACCATGTCCAGGGAGTCGATGCCCAGGGAGTCGAACGTGGAGTCTTCGTTAACGGACTCAGGGTTGATGTCCAGGTTCTCTTCCAGGACTTCCTTAACGGTGTCGATGGTAGCCATGATGGCGGTCCTTTCTCAAACATTGCAATGTTCGTATGGTAGCACACGCCGCGCCGCGCACCCGGTTTTGCCCCGCGTCCCACACGTACGAACCATACGTGTTACGCGGGTGAACCATGCGGGCGGCGGGAGGCCGAGGCACAGGCAAATCTATGGTTAACCCCTACCCCTAATGCGGACCCCGCAGAACGAACGCTCGAATCGGCTTCCAGGCGAAACCTGGCGCCGGGAGACGAACGCGAGCGCTATTCGTCCGCGAGCAGCCCCGCTTCCCGGAGGGCCTGCTTGGTTTGCGCGATGCTGTACAGGCTCCCGAATGCGCAGATGATGCCGTTGGGGCCGGCGAGTTCGCCGGCTTTGCGGGCGGCTTCGGCGTAGGTTTGCGCTGCGCAAATGGGCAGGTTTGCGTCGATCGCGGGCGATTCCGTGGCTATTCGGGCGGCTTCTGAGGCGTATTCCGCGGCAAGCAGCGCTCGGGGATTGTCGGGAGTCACGGCAACGAACGCGGCAGCATGCGGCAACACCGTGCGCAGCATGGCGGGATGGTCCTTGTCGGCCATGACGCCCGAGAGCAGCACGGCTTTGCGGCCGGCGAACACGTCCGCCAGCGAATCGGAGAGCGCCTGGGCACCCTGCGGGTTGTGACCACCGTCGATAACCACGGTAGGTTTGCCCGGCACGTGCGGCAGCACCTCGAACCGGCCGGCCCAGCGCGTGGCGGCAACACCGCACTCGATAGCGGATTGCGGTATATCCCAACCACGGCGCTGAAGCGCGAACACGGTTTCTAAGGCCAATGCGGCGTTTTGCGGTTGGTAGCTGCCCAGCAACGTGGTTTCGTAGGCTTTGCCCTTGTAGGTGAAGGGGCGCACGACCGAAGGCTTTCCGGGTTCGACCTGCGCAGGGTCGAGATGGCGGACGGGCGCGATGTCCAGTTCGCGGAAATCGGGCTGCGCGACCGTGCAACCTACCGCGCGCGCCGCCGCTTCCACGGCTTCGGCGGCCTCGGGTTCCTGCGGCCACGAAACCACGGCGCTTCCCGACTTGATGATGCCGGCCTTTTCCGTGGCGATCTTGCCGATGGTGTTGCCGAGCAGATCGGTATGGTCGAGGCCGATGCGCGTGATAACGGCGACGTCGGGGGCCGCGATGACATTGGTGGAGTCCAGACGCCCGCCAAGGCCAACTTCCAGCACCGCAACCCGACATCCCACCTGGGCGAAATGCAGAAGCGCCACCGCCGTCATAAGCTCGAACTCCGTTGGGTGGTCACCGGTTTCCACCGACATCTGCTCAGCATGCTCGCGCACTTGCAGCGTGACGCGCTTAAGGTCGGACATGCCGATACTCTCGCCATCCACGCGGATGCGTTCCTCGAAGCGCTCGATGAACGGGCTGGAGAACCAGCCCACCCGATAGCCAGCGGCTTGCAGCACGTTGGCGATATAAGCGCACGTGCTACCCTTCCCGTTCGTGCCCGCAACATGCACGATGCGCAGATCGTTCTGGGGATTGCCCAAGCGAGCCAGCAGCTCGCGAATACGGTCGAGACCCAAGCGCGACGCCTGCCAATGGGGAGTGTTGATATAGGCGATGGGATCAAAGTCTTGCGGGGTTGTTTGCGGCATACGGGATTCACCTTGCTCGAAAGTCCATTGTTCGTTAGCAGGTTAGCACGGGATGACAACCCAAGCCCCAGCATGCGCAGGTTCTCCAGGCCGTTGGGAAATTGCCGGTCTTCTCCCCTGCTGCGGTTACTGCCCGTTTCGCTGCTCTGCCGCTCTCGCCGCCTGAGCCTTTTGCTCGTCTAGTTGATGCAGCAGCTCGCCTAGGGTTACGAAGTCGTTTTCCAGGGCCTCGCGTTTTGCGCCGTCGTAGAGCGCGGCAGCGGGGTGGAAGATGGGAAAGACGAGAAATTTGCCCGCCCGCTGTACGCGGCCGTGCAGGCGCGTGATGCCCACCTGCGTCTTCAGGACGAACTGCGTAGAGAACTTACCGAGCGTGACCAGGACTTCCGGGTCGATGGTACGCGTTTGCTCGCGAAGAAACGGCGTGCAGGTTTGGATTTCCTCGGGTCGCGGGTCGCGGTTTCCGGGAGGGCGGCACTTCAGCACGTTGGCGATGAACACGTCCTCGCGGCGCAGACCGGCGCACCCGAGCAGCTCATTGAGGTAGTGCCCGGCGGCGCCGACGAACGGCTCGCCCTGCAGATCCTCGTTTTTGCCCGGTGCCTCGCCTATGAACATCACGCGCGCATGAGGGTTGCCCACGCCGAACACCGTTTGCGTGCGACCGTCGCACAGCGGGCAGCGGCGGCATGATTCCACCTGCACGCGCAGCTCATCGAGCGGGATATGCGGTTTCGGCATGATGTGCCCCTTTCCGTGCGTCGAACGGCGACGTGCCCACCGCGCGGCTGGTGAGTTTGCGAACCGCGCAAGCACACAACGTTTTTCTTGGTCAACAGCCTAGCACAACAGCGGAAAACTAGCGGCAGACTAAACAACGCGCGGAAAAGCCGATTCGTTATCGACGAAGGCGGCTCACAAGCCTGCAAGATAACGAGTTTTTGCCCAAATGAAGCCTCGCTGGTTCTGGGCGGTTTTAAACCACCGTTCGCGCGCCGCCCGCGGGCAGCGGGGCGCCGTTGCTAACGGTTGCGTTAAATCGCGGAAACATCGGGTGGCGGCGGGCCTGCCAGCTGCTACGATGGAAAATAAGTCGAATCATCTGCCTTAAGGAGAAACCATGCCTACACGCGATGAGAGAAAAGCCGCCGCCGCAAGCAACCTTGCGCTGATGCGCGGGGCATTTTCCAAGGACACCCAGGAAACCATCGACGCCGCGATCATCTATGAAGATGGCGAAGGGCGCGAGCTGGAACTGCCCGAAGTCGAGGAGGGCGCGACAACTACCACCAGCGTGACCAGCGATTTTACCGTGAAGGCGGTGCACAGCGCGAAGGGTAAGACCGTGGTCGTGGACCCGTGCTCGTTCATGCGCCCGGGCGGCGCGTACGAGGACGGCGCGTTCGGGCCCGAGCAGATCCTGTGCTCGGAAAGCAACCTGTACCCGGTTTTGTGCGGCTGCAAAAACACGTATCATGCCGCAAACCGCGGGTTTGCGTCCGGCCAGCTTTACACCGACCGCGCGCTGTACCTACCCCAGGTGACGTTCGTCCACGACGGCGACATCCGCCGCGCCGACGTGCTTGCCATCCCCGAGCCCAACCGCACCCATGCGTTGGAGAACCACCGCTCCGAGCGCGAGGTCGAGACGGCGTTGCGCGGCCGCGTGGAGGCGCTGCTGCGCATCGCCGCAGCTAACAGAGCTGAAACGCTGATCGTGGGCGCGTTTGGCGCCGGCCCGCAGGGCTTCGATGCCGAGGTGGTCATCGAGTTGTTCCGCGCCTGGATCGCCGCGCACCCCGGGGCCATCGGCCACATCACGTTCGCCGTGCCGCGCGCCGTCCTCGCCCCGTTCGAGGATGCGTTCGGCGAAGAGCGCGAACCCGAGCCCGTTGTCGTCGCACCCGCCGAAACCGAAGAGGACGACGAGGACGATTTCGACCCCAACGACCTGCCCGAAGGCATCACGTTCCGCTCCTAATGCATCGGCTCAAAGCAAAACATGGGTAGCGAAGACATAGTTAGGGAGTTCACGGTTTGCAGCAATCACGTGACCGCGCACGTGCCAATGCATTGCGCAGGCGAAGCGCACTCTGATGCCGACGAGGGCCGATTCGGCGAAACAAGCCCGGCCCTCCCGGACAGTCTTCCGGTGGTTTACCTGCATGTTCATGATGGCGATGGGTCCGAGGTGCTGCGGTTGTGCCGTGAGCTTGGCTGTCGGGAATTCGTGCTTGCCGCCATACGGCCGCATTGCTGGAACGACGATCTGACGCCTTGGGAATGCCCCGGGCTGTTCGCCGACGACGCCCCGTTTGCGGGCAAAGCGGCCGAACAGCTCCGCCTGCTTGAAAGCGAGATCATCCCTCGCGTCGAGGGGGACGCGCCGCGCAAACCCGAGCAACGTGTGCTGGCGGGCTATTCGCTTGCAGGGCTGTTCGCCACGTGGGCCTGCTTCAACAGCGCGTCTTTCCGATGCGTCGCAAGCGCATCGGGGTCGCTATGGTACCCGGATTTCACCGGCTACGCGCAAGCAACCGAGTTCGCCCGCAAACCCGCCTGCGCATACTTCTCGCTTGGCAGCAAGGAGGCACGCACGCCCAGCAGGCTTTTGCGCAATGTGGCGCAAGGCACGCGCGATGTCGTCGAGCTGTTCGAGGCCAGAGGCGTGCCCACCGTCTTCGAGCAAAACCCCGGCAACCACTTCAAGGAACCCGCCCTACGTATGGCAAAGGGCATCGCCTGGGCGCTGGGCAGATAACCTTACCGCTCGGCCGCTTCGCCACACGCGCGCTTCGTCACACGCCGGACATGGCGATGGCGTAAAATCATCTGCAACGCGAATCGCGGACAACGGGAGCAACACGGCAAAGGAGACGCAATGGACGCAAGCACCGCACGCATCGGGTTCATCGGGTTCGGCAACATGGCCCAGGCCATGGCGAAAGGGCTGGTGGAGCACGCCGGCTTCGATGGCGGCCGCATCACCGCCTGCGCCGCGCACTTCGACAAGCTGGAGACCAGCTGCAAGCCGCTGGGCGCGAACGCCGTGCACACTCCCGCCGAAGTCGCCGAGACAAGCGACCTGATCATCGTGGCCGTGAAGCCCTACATGGTAGCCGACGTGCTTGCGCCGGCGCGCGAGGCGCTTGCCGGCAAGGCCGTGGTGTCGGTTGCCGCGGGCCTGCTGTTCGACTTCTACGAGGACCTGCTGGGCACCGGCAGCCACCACCTTTCCACCATCCCCAACACGCCTATCGCCGTGGGCTGCGGCGTGATCGCCTGCGAGCAGAAGCACTCGCTCAGCGCCGACGAATGGGAGACGTTCGCCGGGCTGTTCGGCGGCATCGCGCTCATCGAGCCCGTTGCGGGACACTTGCTCTCGACCGCCAGCGCCGTCGCCGGGTGCGGCCCCGCCTTCGCCGCCATGTTCCTGGAATCGCTGGCCGACGGCGGCGTGAAGAACGGCCTGCCCCGCGCCACCGCGTATCGCCTGGCGGCGCAGATGATGGCCGGCACCGCACAGCTGCATCTGGCCACCGGCACGCACCCCGGCGCCATGAAGGACGCCGTATGCAGCCCTGGCGGCACCACCATCAAGGGCGTCGCCGCGCTCGAAGCCGCGGGCCTGCGTAACGCGCTCATCAGCGCCGTCGACGCCACGCTGCAGTAGCGGGGAGGCATCACTCGCCAGAGAGAACGCCACGACGAAAGGCGCCGCAAACGGAAACCGAAAGATTCCCAAGGCGCCATCCCGGCGGCAGTGCGCATCGAAAAGCGTGGCTTCAACCCCGACGAACCTAAAGCCATGCTCAGCCAAAACCTGCATATACGAGAAAAGCTCCCATTCCCGATAGTTCGGAAATGGGAGCTTTTATTCGCTCATCAGAGGCGCTTGGGTTTTGCCACGAAACCCTATTTGAGAGTCGCTCAAGCCAAAAAGTGAAAAAAGGGGGTTCGCCGTTCCTCGACTTGTCGAAAGACTCAAGCCTAGCTCACCATCACGGTGCAATCCCCGCTTCCCCGTCTACACGTAATAACGCGGCATGCGCTGGGCGAAGCCGATGCACAGCTCGTGCGGGATGGTGTTCAGGGTTTCGCACATCTCCTCGATGGTGACCATGGCGTCGCCTTGCTGGCCGACGATGAGGACCTCGTCGCCCACCTGGGGATCGACGCGGCGACGACGCGCGTAGCTGCGTAGGTCGACCTCGAACATGCACTGATCCATGCAGATGTTGCCCACCTGGCGGCAGCGCACGCCGTCGACCAGGAAGTCGGTGCGGCTTGACAGCCCGCGGCGCAGGCCATCGCCGTAGCCGACGGGCACGGTACAGATCTTCACGCTGCCGGGGCTGCGGTAGTTCAGCCCGTAGCTGACGCCCTCGCTCATGGGCACCAGGCGCGTGTCGGTGATGCGCGCGTGCACGCTCATGGCCGGGCGCAGCTCGATGAGCGGCGTGGTTTCAGGGCAGGGCTGGTAGCCGTACAGGCCGATGCCCAGGCGCACCATGTCGAAGCGCACGTCGGGGTAACGGATAGCGGCGGCGGAGTTCGCGCAGTGCACGATGCCGGGGTTTATGCCCGCCGCGCGCAGCCCCTCGACGGCTTCGATGTAGCGCTTCGCCTGGATGTGGAAGTCGAGCGTTTCCGGGCAGTCTGCCGTGGCGAAGTGCGTGAACACGCCCTCAAGCTCGAGCGCGCGGTGGAAGCCGATCTGGTGCATGAAGTTCACCACTTCGTCCCAGCGCACGCCGATGCGGTTCATGCCCGTGTTGATGGCCAGATGATACGGCGCGCGCAGACCCATGGAGTCTGCGGCCTCGGCATATTTGATGGCGAACTCGGATGAGTACACCGCCGGCATGATTTTGTACGCGAGCAGCAGCGGAATAGCGCTGGCGGGCGGCTCAGCAAGCATGAGAATGGGTGCGTTAACCAGACCTTCGCGCAATTTGATACCCTCGTCGACCGTGGCGACGCCCAGGTAGTCGGCGCCGGAGTTCAGCGCCGTCTTCGCAACACGCACCGCACCGTGGCCGTATGCGTCGGCCTTCACGACGGCCATCATGTGACGACCCGAGCCGATCATCTTCTTGACGGCGGAGGCGTTGTGGCGGATGGCGTTCAGGTCGATTTCCAGCCAGGCCCAGCGGCGGTCTTTCTCAGGGATGGTTGCCAGCTTCTCGGGGTCGAACTCCACGCGACCCTCGGGGTTTTCGCCGTCTGCGGAATATGCTGCCGCCGTTTCCTCGTGATCGCGGTTGTACTGGAACGCGCCTCGCACCTCGTTGGAGGCGTCGGATGCCGCTTCGCGCTCAGTCAGGAAGCCGTTCACCCCGCGACGAGGCGTTTGCGCAGGCGCAGGCTGGCCGGCATGAGCCGCGCGCTGGGCTTCGCGCTCGCGGATGGCGTCCGCCGCGCTGGTACCGCCCGCCGGCTTGCGGAACGCGAAACCGGTGAAACCGTTGGGAAGCTGAGTATTGTCTGCCATGTTCTGCACCCTCTTGAAACCATTGCTTTGCCCGAATGCGCAGGTCGGCGATGCCGATTCGCGGCGAAGCCGCAGCGCGCGACGGGTCTGTCGTATAGCGGACACAAGTATATCACTGGGGAAATGCGGGAACGCTTCTGCGCAAACCCTGCAGATACCGGCCGGCGGCAGGCAAAGCGCCGCCTGACACTTGGGGACGGAGGGTTATCCGTCCGGAACCCGACGCTTGGGGACGGAGGCCCTTCCTTCCGAGAACGAAGCATGAACCATCCGCTCAAATACCGAACTCCGCCGAGGGGAATCCGCTTGGCGCGACCAATCGGCTTGCAACGCGCCTGTACGACGTACGCTTTCGCACCCCACTCCCCTACGTTTACCGGGATTATGCAACGCTATTCCGGCGGAACGTCCATAAAAACTGCACCGATAAGCTACAATAAGCACAAGTGGTTTACGGGCTGGCAGCGGTTCGCAATCAATCCATTCGCAAAGCCTGCCCGGGACAAGAGAAATGGAGTACCGCCATGCTATGCCCCAACTGCGCAACCGAGAACGTCGCCGACGCGCAATTCTGCGGCAACTGCGGAACGCCCCTGAACACCGCCGCGCCGGACCCCGAAGCGCCTGTCGCACCCGAAGCACCTGCCGCGCCCGAGGCTCCCGCAGCTCCTGTCGCACCTGCCGCGCCGGTTCCGCCGGCCGCACCCACAGCGACCGCCGCACCGATTCCTCCTGCAGCGCCAGCTCCGTCAGTCGCCCAGCAGCCTGCGGTCGCACCGCAGCAATATGCTGCCGCTCAGCAACCCGCCGCGCCGCAATCGCCCTACGCCGCTGCCCCGCAGCAGCCGTACGGCACACCGCAGCCGCCTTACGGCGTTCCCATGCCTGAGAAAACATACGTTGTGGAGGGAAGCAATCAGACGCTTCGCCTCATCGCGTTCATCATGAACATCGTGGCCCTGGTCGTCATTGGAATCGGCGGCATCGCAACGCTCGGCATCGGGCTGGTCCCCTTAGCGTGGGGCATTCCCATGACCGTTCGCTCTTGGGGCGTCTACAAGGGCAAAAAGCCCAATACCGTCGCCCTTGGCGTTTGCACCCTGTTGTTCCTGAACATGGTTTCCGGCATCCTGCTGCTAGTCGCCCAAAAGGACGAGTAATCGACACGCGCTTCACCAGGAGAAACGACGCGATAGGTTACGAAATGCGAAACGACATGATATATCGCGAAACGCAAGACGGCACCGCAGCATAACGCGCGCCCCAATGCAAAGCGGGTCCCAATGCTCAAACCGAGCTGCGAGACCCGCTGCTGTATTCGCGCTACAACAATCGCGAAGCCCCCTTGCACGCATTGCCTTCAACATGCAGCTTGCGGCAAACGGAAGCCAGCACCATTTCGCCCGCGGGCAGACACTTGGGAGCACAGGACGATCTGTCCGGAAAAAACGCACTGTACATTTCGCCCGGCAGGGTTTTGTTTGCGGCGCAAGAATCGCTCGCTTTGTCCACCTGTGGCCAAAGCGAGCGATTCTTGCTTGTTTACACGCTACGTGGCGGACCTTTTCAGCGATTTTTTGCTCATGGAGAGCCATTTCTCCCAAAAACCGCACTTTTATGGGCTATATCCCGCGAAGAATCGTTCATCTTGTCCAGAGGCGACCAAAATGATCGATTCTTCGCAGTTCACGAAAGAAAACGCCCGCTTCGGCCGCGATAGGCTAAAGCAGGCGTCCTTCGCGCTATGCATTGCTGCGCACCTTGGTAGCTACCGCAGCTCCAACCTTAATGGCGCGGCGGAAGCGCGCTGGTCTCTAGTGGCCGCCGCCGGCCATCATCTTCACGGCGTGCGGAAGGGCGGCCACGATGCCGTCCAAGTTCTCGCGGGCGGCCTTCTCGCTGCCCGGAAGGTTCACCACCAGGTGCGTGCCGCGCTGCATGCACAGCGCGCGCGAGAGCATGGCGAACGGCGTGATGGCCAAGCTATGGGCGCGCATGGCCTCGGCGATGCCGGGCACGTTGCGGTCGCACACGGCCTGCGTGGCCTCGGGCGTGACGTCGCGCAGCGACAAGCCGCTGCCGCCGCAGGTGAGCACGATGTCGGCGTCGATGGTGTCGCACGCCTCCACGATGGCGGCGCTGATCTGCGGCACCTCGTCCTTCACCACCACGTGGCTTTTGCATACCCAGCCGTTGTCGGCGATGAGCTGCTCGAGCGCCGCGCCGGCGGTGTCCTGCTTCATGCCGCGCGTATCCGAGCAGGTGATGATGGCGAACGTGATGGGCGCGGACGCGTGATCGTGTTCGGTCATTGTTCCTCCTTATATAAAGGTTAAGCGCCGGCGAAGCGTGTGCCGGCTGTCTCGGCTGCAGGCCTTCCCGCCCGCAGCCCGGCTTGTCAGGATCGGGCGTTTCCCGATCATCGGGGCAGCAGGCCTTCCGGCCCACGGCCCGCCGTCAACCGATCGGGCAAGCGCCGGTTACAGGCACACGTCCTCGTTGACGTCGAGCAGGATGCACTCGACTAGGCTGCCCGCCGTGCGGCCTTCCCCGCCTTCGGGCAGGACAGCCAAGCAGTTGCTGCGTTGGATGACGCCGAACAGGCCCGAGCTCTGGTTCTTCGCCGGCTCGACCGTATAGGCGCCGTCGGCGTCCTTCGTGATGGTGGCGCGCAGGTAGATGCGGCGGGTGTCGCCCTTCTTCGCGTCGCGCGCAAGACGTGCCTTCACGAGCGGGCGCTGCAAGTTGGAATACCCCTGCATTTTGCGCAGCGCCGGGCGGATGAGCATCTCGAAGCCGCAGTAGGCCGCAGCCGGGTTGCCCGGCAGGCCGAACACGGGCGTGCCATTGACCAGGCCGAACGTCTGCGCTTTGCCCGGGCGCATGTTCACGCGGGTCATGAGCAGCTCACCGGTCTGCTCGACGCAGGGCTTGATGAAGTCGAAGTCGCCATCGGAGGCGCCGCCGCTCGTGACCACGAAGTCGTACTCGCGCACCGCTTCGAGCACCGCAACCTTCAAAGCCTCGAGCGAGTCTTCCACGATGGGCAGCATGGTGGGAAGCGCGCCCGCGGCGCGCGCGGCCGCGGCCAGCGCATAGCCGTTGGAATTGCGGATCTTGCCCGCGGTGGGAACCTGGGTGGGCGGCACGAGTTCGCTGCCGATGGAGATGATGGCAACGCGCGGACGACGCGGGATGGGAACCTCGGTCACGCCGCAGCCGGCCAGAAAGCCCACACCAGCAGCGTTGATGACCTCGCCGGCACGAACGACGGCCTCGCCGGCGCGCGCCTCCTCGCCCGCTTCGCGCACGTTGCCGCGCAGCTTGGCAGGCGCCTCGAAGGCAACGCGGCTACCGGGGCGGCCGTCACCTTCCACGTTGCGCACGATTTCGTACTTCACCACGGCATCGGCAGCCGCAGGCAGCGGCGCGCCGGTCATGATGCGCACGCATGCACCCTCGGGGATGTCGCCCTCGAAGGTGTCGCCGGCGGCAACCTCCGCAATGACGTCCAGCTCGACAGGCGATTCGGGGCTTGCGGACTGCAGCTGGGCGGCGCGCATGGCGAACCCGTCCATGGCGGCGTGGGCGAACGGCGAGATATCGATATCGCTTTTCAGGTCGACAGCGGCAACGCGGCCTGCCGCATCCAACACGGGGACCGTTTCCGCAGGCAGCTGGGAAACATACGATAACACCAGGTCACGCGCTTGCTCGACCGAGATCATCTCCGGCATGGCATGTCCTTTCGATTGCGAATGATATTGAACCACTGCATTATACCGCTTGCCGAATAAAACGGCACGGATATCGACAAGTCCATCGCAAAGGACGCACCACGCGCAAACCCCAAGCAGGGGACGGAAGCGTGTTCGCAGCCGAGGACGAGGTGGGGGGTGCATTCTTAAGCTGGGGGCGAGGGGGATCGCGCGCGCCGCCTTCACCCGCGCGGCGCCATCTCTCGCGCGTCGTGAACAAGCGATCGTGAACAAGCGATCGTGAACAGGGGACGGAGACGTGTTCGCCGCCGGGGACGAGGGGGGATGCGTTCACGTTCGCACGGGACGCGCGCGAGATCGGCGGAACGCTGCCACGCGCACAAACCCGAGGGGATGTTGCTCCTCGTGAACACACCTCCGTCCCCTGTTCGCCCGTCCCCTGCTCACACGTTCGCTGAACGGCGCTATTCCTTGGCGCCCGAGAGCATGCGACAGGCCCATTGAGCCGCCACCATGCTGCCCTTGGCAAGCACGTCCTCGTCGACGGTGTAGTGGCAGCTGTGCTGCGGATGGTCGGCTCCCACCTGGGGATTCCTGGTTCCCACGAAGCAGAACACACCCGGCACGATGCGAAGGTACTCGCTGAAGTCCTCACCCGACAGCGTGCCGCGGTAGTCGGCGACGCCCTGCTCGCCCAGCGTGTCGATCACCGCCTGGCGCGCCACCTCGGCGCACGTGGGGTCGTTTGCAAGCCCGGCGTTGCCCGGCTCGAACGTGAAGTGCGCCTTGGCGCCGAACGCGTGGGCGATACGGCTGACGATGCGCTCCAGACGATCGGGAACCTCAGAGCGCAGACGCTCTGACCACGTGCGCACCGTGCCGGTAAGCCACGCGTGGCCGGCCATGATGTTGCGCGCCTGGCCGCCGTGGAACTCGCCTACGGTGACCACCACGGGTTCGAACGGGGAAACATCGCGGCTGACCAGGACCTGAAGCGCCGTGACCATCTCGGCGCCCACCACCACGGCGTCAACGCCCTTGTGCGGCATGGAGCCATGCGCCGAAACGCCGTCGATGTCGATGCGGAACCAATCGGTGTTGGCCATGCGCTGCCCGGGCGCGCAGGACACGGTACCGGCGGGCACTTCGCTCCAGATATGCGCGCCGTAAATCGCGTCCACGCCCTCGAGCGCGCCGGCATCGATCATGGAAAGCGCGCCGATGGAGATCTCCTCGGCGGGCTGGAAGATGATGCGCACCTCGCCTACCAGCGAATCGGCGGCATCGCGCAGGATGCGCACGGCGCCGAGCATCATGGACATGTGCGCGTCGTGGCCGCATGCGTGCATGACGCCGGGGTTCTCCGAAGCGAAGGCAAGGCCCGTCTGCTCGGTGACGGGCAGCGCGTCCATATCGGCGCGCAAGGCGACGCGGCGCGCCGGGCGCCCATCGGCGTCGTATGCCCCGGGCGCGGTGCCGGCGATGGTTGCGATGATGCCGTTGTTTTCAAGCTTTCGGTATGGGATGCCCAGCTCATCGAGCTGTTCGCACAGCAGCTTCTGCGTGTTTGACTCATGACCGGATACCTCGGGGAAACGATGGAGCAGGCGGCGCGCGGCCACGATGTCGGGCTGCGCGGCGGTGCCCAAACTGCGAACGAGGTCGGCGGTTGCGGCACCCGCCTGCGGAGTTTGCGCGACGGCATAAACGGCGGGAAGCGTGGATGCGGCATCGGTCATGACGGGCCCCTTTCGAAGGAGTGCGTTCTCTTTTGGTCCGCTAGCCTACCACACGCGGCCCCGCCTGCCCGCCACGCGATGCGCCATCGGCGAGAAGTAACCGAAACCGCACATGAAAACGCGGAAAGGCGTGCGGGAGCAGGCAACGGAGAGCCCGGTCGGATGACCCACGAGGCGGCGCGGGTGCCCAACCCGCCGACCTGCCGGCAGCGGCGGCGGCGTGACGGCCGATCAAGCTACCCGGCACCCGCTCGGCCCGGCGCGGGCCGCACCCGTTCACCACGCAATGCTATCGCACGTCTAGCTCCTTCAGCATGGCGTCGATATGCTGCTCGGCTAGCTCGAGCTCGCCGCGTTCGGCCAGAGCGTTAGCCACCTGAACCTGGTTGCGCAGGTCGTGGCGCAGGCGCGCCGAGCGCTGGGCCATGTCGACCGTTGCCTGATAGTCCGCCAGATATCGATCGAGCTCGCCGTTCAAATCGGCGGCGCGGGCATCGTCGCGCACCTTGCCGCGGAACCTGCCCACCGCAAGCAGTAGCACGGCGTCCGCGCCGAAGCACAACAGCATGAGCAGGCCGAATAGGCGCAGCAGCAGCGAATCGCCGCCGCACGGCCCTACCGCCACGCTGAAGCACAGTGCCAATAGCAACGCCTGGACCACGGAGAACAACGCGAACGACGAGGCGATGACCGACGAACGGCGCGACGAGGGCGCGGAGGCGGCGGCCCCTTCTTCCGGATAGAACCTCCGAACCAACGCGGTAAGGCCCCAGAACAGCGCTATCTCCACGAACACCTCGAGCAGCATTGCGCATGCGAACAACGTGGCGTTGGCTGCAACCGTTGCGTAATCGTGAACGGTAGCGCCCGCTAGGATATCGAAGGTCATATCGAGGAACAGATCCCCGGGCAGCACGATAACCAGGCCGAACGCCGATAAGGTGACGCGCCGCGCCAACGTCCCCCTTCCGAACAGCAAAGGAGCCGCGGCCATGAGCACGCCGAGCAACAGATCGGCAAACTCGGCCAAATACCCTCTCACGCACAGGGCAAACACCATAAGAGACAGGCCAACGGCCCAATATGCCCACCGATTCCGCAGATGCAGGATGCGGGATTCGAACCCCAGATACACCAGCCACGTGGGCGCGACGACGGACAGCACCACGAACGCACCCGCGGGAATGCCGAGGATCATCGGCTCCATTCGTCATCACCCCCATCCTGAGCGGCCCGGTCTTGCTTCAAGATCACGCGCACGCGGTACACGCCGTCGACCTTTCCCGCCTCGAACGTGCCGTCATGGCGTCGCGCCACCTCGCGCACGATCCCCTGCCCCCAACCATGCGGCACGGACAGATCGGGAAACGGGCTTGCCGTACCGTCGTCGCCTTGATGGCCGACATCGCCCGACGGCGGACGGCTCGAACCGCCGGCGCCGCCTGTCGCCGAAACGCCTTCAACCCGTCCCCGTTCCCGAGAAGGCGGGCAGCTGTTCTCCACATCGACGACCAGGTACATTCCCCACAAGCGCGCGGCGGCTTCGACGCGACGCTCCCCGTCAGGTGATTTCGCACAGGCATTGAGCGCATTGTCCAGCAGATTGGAGAACACCGCGCACAGCTCCACGCCAGGCAGCTGGATATCCGCAGGGATATCCAGCTCAGCGCAGAAGGATGCACCCAAGTCCTTTGCCGCACGGGCCTTCTGCTCCAGCAACGCATCCACGGCGGGGTGCTGGCAGAATCGCTGGGGCCGCGTTCCGATAAGGGAGATGACGTCCTCCAGGCTTTCGCCCGCCTTGCCTGCTTGATCCGCCCGCAAGTCGGCGCGCGCCTGCTCGAGCCGCTCGCGAAGCTGATCGCGCAACGCGCTGGCCTGGTCGCGCTCGTGGCGGGAACGTTGCCGCAAGGCGCTTTGCACCTGCAGCTGTTCTTGGAGCATGTTCACCTTGCTGGACGAATCAAACCATCGGCACGCCTGGTCGAGCGCGCGGAACAGCAGCAGGTCGACCGGCCCGCATACGATACCGAGCACGATGAGCGACGCATACACCCCAGCCGGCAGCTCGTAACTTGCAGAGCACGCCAAGGGATACGCAATCAGGCAGATCTGGCTTAAGGGGAATAGCATGCACAGCAGCTTCTGCATAAGCCGCGCGCTGCGGAGCTTCGTTATGAAGTTGAAGGCGACGACCAGCAGATACGCCGCCAAAACGCAAAGGACGGCGATCTTAAGCGAGGACATGCTGCCGAACGCCTACCGCGCGTTGAGGCCGACGTAGTGGAAGAACGAGTCACGCACCGACGTGCGTTGACGCTGGCTGACGGGCACTTCCCTGCCCGAACGAAGCAGCACGCTGCCCGGGCGCAGCTCAACGATGCACGCCATATTCACCAGATAGCTTTTATGACATTGGACGAAGCACTCGGGCAGCATGTCGAGCATCTGGCCGAGCGTGGCGTACGTTTCGATGCATTCTCCGCGCACGGAGTGTAGGCGCACCTTGCGGCGCTCGCTTTCGACGAACTCCACCTCGGCGGGGTCGACCATGGTGACCGTGCCGTTGTGCTGGATGGCGACGGGGAGCTGACGGGTGTCCTGCAGATTGGACAGCGCCTTATCGAGCGCGGCGTCGAAGTCGGACTGGTTGATGGGCTTGAGCAGAAAATACGTATGCTCGGTCTGATAGACCGACGTGCAGTACTCGACATGGCCGGAAATATAGACGACCTGGGTGGAGCTGCCCGCAGGAAAATAGCGGCTGACCAGCTCGATGCCCGAGGGGTTGCTTTCGCCTAAATCGATGTCGGTGAGGAAGATGTCGACGCGATCATCCGAGGCCATAAGCGCCTCGAACGTGGTGACGCCGGATATGATGTCGACGTCAAGCCGCGACCTGCCGGGGTATTTGGACAGCATGCTGCGGAGCACCTTCTGGTACTCCTCGTTGTCCTCCAATGCAAGAAGGTGAAAAGCCCCCATCGTACACCCCGATCCCGATTTCCCGAATTCCCGAATTCGCAACAGCGGTCACCCGCTGTTCCTATTGTTCACCTCAGATTATATACAATAAGGCAGAACCCCCCCCCCTCAGATTTTGTCCAAATGCAACAAAATGCCTGGTAGAAGGAACAAACGCAGGTTTTTCAGTAGCAAGCGCAGGCGTTTTGGAAACGAACGAGGCACGATGCGACAGGGCTAACGGAGCGGATGGTTGGCGAACGGTTCAAGTGTCGCGATGCCAACAGGAGGATTCCGCTCCTACCGGCCCGGAGGAGAAGGTTTTTCGCTTTCGCGGCTCGGAACACGAGTTTTCCCGATACTGAACACACCTCCGTCCCCTGTTCACGTGGGAGCGATGCATAAACAGCGACGAACGGCAAGCTACGGCATGGCATCGGAGGGGTGCTTGTGCTGTGAATATCGAACGCAGGGTCAACCGGCTTCGAGCGACCTCACTATAATATGTCGGATGAACAACTACGAACATACCGGCTCCTCGGCGGGAAAGCACGCCGCACAGCGTCCCGATTTGGAACGCGTGCAGCTCAATGCCGCCGAAAGCCCTTACCCCACCGCCCCGCGCAACGTGCGCGAGGAGCAACGTGCCCAGGCGCAGCGCCAGCACGCGGCGGCCGTGGCGGAACAAGCCGCGCAATCGGCCGCGACGACGCAGGCGATTCCCGGGCAGCAGCAAACCCAGGCCATTCCGTGCCAGCAACCTACCGAGGCCATCGGCGGCGCACGCCGCGGCAAGCACGGCCGAGCACGCAACGCGCAGCAGGTGCGCAACAACTGGGACGCCCAGCCGACGCAAGCCGTCTACGGGCAGCAGCCCACGCAGGCGATTCCCGGGCAGCAGCCCACCGCCGCCATGCCGGGCGCCCAGGCAACCGAGGCCATGCCGCGCGGCAAGCACGGCAAACGCTCCCGCAACGGCAAACCCCGCAAGAAGAGCTTCGTCACCCGCAAGGTGGAGGCCTGGTGCTCGCGCGTGCTCGGCGCCGTAAGCGGCGACGGCCTGGCCGAGCAGGAAGCCGAGTATGCCTCCGGCCGCACCACACGCGACTACGTGTGGAACACGATAGGCGTAGGTCTGTGGGGCATGGTGTTCCCCGTGCTCACCATCGTGGTCACGCAGCTGGCCGGCGCCGAGCAGGCGGGCATGTTCTCGCTGGCCTTCGTCACGGCGCTTCTGCTCATGTTCGCGGGCAACTACGGCGTGCGAAACTTCCAAGCATCCGACCTTGACGAGGAGTACTCGTTCGCCGATTACCAGGCCAACCGCGTGCTCACCGTGGTCATCATGCTGGTGGCCGGCATCACGTACTGCAAGTTCCGCGGATATGCCGACCAGATGTGGCTCATGAGCCTGGGCGTGTACCTATACAAGGCGGTAGATGCCCTGGCCGACGTGTACGAAGGCCGCCTGCAGCAGGTTGACAAGCTCTACCTTGCCGGCATCTCGCAGGCCTTCAGGTCGGCAGCGGCGCTCATCGGATTCTCGCTTGCGCTGCTCATCACGCGCAACGTGGGAGTGTCGAGCATCGTCATGGCCGTCATCGCCGCCATCACGTTCGTGGTGTTCACGTTCCCGCTGGCCCAGCTTGAGACGCCGAAGTCGCGCAGCGCGAACGCCAAGCGCGTGATAGGCCTGCTCAAGCAGTGCTTCCCGCTGTTCGTGGCGCTGTTCATGTACAACCTCATCGACAACATGCCGAAGTTCGTCATGGAAGGCGCGCTGTCCTATGACAACCAGCTGTACTACAACGCGCTGTACTTCCCCGCGCACGCCATCCTGCTGACCAGCGGCTTCATCTACAAGCCCATGCTGCTGAAGATGGCCAACGCCTGGGCGGACCCGGCCAAGCGCAAGAAGTTCGACCTGATCATCGTGGTGATGTTCGTGATCATCGTGGGTATCACCGTGGTGGTCGCCGGCGCCATGAGCTGGTTCGGCCTTGCCATCATGAGCTTCCTGTACGGCATCGACTTCGAGCAGTACCGCGGGCTGTGCTTCGTGATGCTGGCGGCGGGCGGCGTGACGGCCGGCATCGAGTTTCTGTACCAGGTGATCACCGTGCTGCGCCGCCAGCGCGCCGTGACCAAGCTGTACCTGATCACCTTCGGGTTCAGCCTGTTCGTGCCCGTGCTGCTGGTGAACTTCACGGGGCTGCCCGGCGCCGTGATCGGATACCTGATCGTCATGTGCATCTTGCTGGTGCTGCTGGTCAGCGAGTACGCGTCCATCCGCATGGACCTGCATCGCAAGCTCACCGGCAAGGCCGCGCCCGACGCCGAGATGCCGCGCGCCGCGCGCACCGGGGCCATGGCGCCCGTGCAGGTTGCGGGGGCAGGAGAGCAGGCGGCTGCGGGCGTAGTACCGCAGGCTGCCGTCGCGCCAATGCAGGCGCAGGCGATGGCTGGCAGCGCGGTTCCGCAGGCGGCTGGCGTGCCGATGCGGGCGCCGGCAGCGCAG
>NZ_CABQJR010000023.1 GCF_902464545.1 uncultured Senegalimassilia sp. | reverse complement strand
GCACCTGAAAGCATTCGATATTCGGCTCCCAAATGCAACAACTAAAAGATAGGAGCACCACATGGGAACGGACCCCGCAAACAGCGCGAACTCCACGGCAACCGACGCACCCGGGGCGGCGTACGCCGCATCCGCCGCCACCGCCGATACCGCCTCCTCCCCCACGCCCTACCTGCAAGTCCGCGACCTGTGCAAGCACTACGGCGAAGGCGAGGCGCGCACCACGGTGCTGCACGACGTCACCACCACCGTCAACAAAGGCGAGATTTGCGTGCTGCTCGGCCCATCGGGCAGCGGCAAATCGACGTTTTTGAACCTGGTGGGTGGCCTGGAGGCGTCCGATAGCGGCTCGATAAACGTGGGCGGCACGGAGCTGACCAGCCTGACGTCCAAGCAACTGGGCGAGTATCGCCGCGACAAGCTCGGCTTCGTCTTCCAGTTCTACAACCTGGTGCCCGACCTGACCATTCGAGAGAATATCGAGGTCACGGCGCATCTTTCCGCAAACTCCCTCCCCATAGACGATCTGCTGCGCTCGCTTGGGCTCTACGAGCATCGCGCGAAGTTCCCCCGCCAAGTCTCGGGCGGGCAACAGCAGCGCTGCGCCATCGGCCGCGCGCTGGTGAAGAATCCCGGGCTTTTGCTGTGCGACGAGCCCACCGGCGCACTTGATTACCAGACGTCGAAGGAAATCCTGGAGCTGATGGAGAACGTGAACCGCGATTACGGGTGCACCGTGGTCATCGTCACGCACAACGACGCGATCAAGCACATGGCGCACCGCGTGCTGCGCCTGCGCGACGGCAAGCTGGCCGAGGACACGGCGAACGTCGAGCGCATGGCCGCGCGCGACCTGACCTGGTAGGAGGCGCGCCATGGCATCGCCTTTGCGCAAGCGCTTCCCGCGCGAGCTGAAAAACAACCTGGGGAAATACCTGGGCATCTTCCTGCTGATGTCCGTAACCATCGCGCTGACGTCGGGCTTTTTGCTGGCAGCGCACTCCATCGCCGTCATCATCGACGACATGCCCGAGCAATACTCGATCGAGGACGTGCGCTTCACCACCGCCTTCGAGGCCACCGACGAGCAGCTGAACGCTGTCGCCGACGCGGCACGCGATGGCGGCGCGGGAGACGCCAAAGTCTTCCGTAACTGGTCCTTCGACGCCGACTTCGACCATGCGCAAGGCGACGACGGCCGCGACCGCACGCTGCGCGTCTACCAGCACCGCACCCAGGTCGACCTGGCCGCATACGCCGAGGGGCGCGTGCCCGAGGCAGCCGACGAGGTGGCCATCGACCGCGTGTTCGCCACGAACAACGACATAAGCGTCGGCGAGGAGGTGGAGCTGTTCGGCCAGCGCTTCACCGTGTGCGGCATCATGACGACCTCCGATAACCAAGCGCTGTTCCAGAGCAACTCCGATTTCACGGTGAACACGCTGACGTTCGGCGTGGCCGAGGTTTCCGAAAGCGGTTTCGCGGCGCTTGAGACCACGGGGCATCAGCCGGCGTATACGTACTCGGTGCGTTTCACCGATCGCGACTTGACCGTGGCGCAACGAACCGATGCCGAGAAGGACATGGTTCGCGCGCTCTCCGATACCGGGGCGACCGTGGACGACCTGACCGACTCGAGCGCGAATCAGGGCATCGGCTACGCCGCCGACGACGTTGCGGGCGACTCCACCATGTGGGGCGTGCTTCTGTATATGATCATCGCCATCATGGCGTTCGTGTTCGTGGTGCTGACGTCGGGCACCATCGAGGAGGAAAGCGCCATCATCGGCACGCTGCTGGCCAGCGGATATCGTCGCCGCGAGCTGGTGGCGCACTACCTGGCGCTGCCCGCGGCGGTGGGTATCGCGGCCGCCGTGGTGGGCAACGTGGCCGGCTATACCCTGATGAGCGAGCCGATGCGCAACCTGTATTACGGCAGTTACAGCCTGCCTCCCTACCACGCCACCTGGAGCTGGAGCGTGTTCGCGCAAACCACCGCGCTGCCCGTGGCAACGCTGGTGGGCATCACGTTGCTAGGGCTTTTGCGCAAGATGGGCCACACCCCGCTGGAGTTTTTGCGCCACGAGACCAGCAAGGGCGGCGTGAAACGCGGTTTTGCCCTGCCCGAACGCCTGAGCTTCACCACGCGCTTCCGCCTGCGCGTGTTCTTGCGCAACCTGGGCAACTTCGCCACCCTGTTCGTCGGCATCGGGTTCGCCAGCATGCTGCTGCTGTTCTCGCTGGCCATTTTGCCCACCATGACGCACTACGCCGAGAACCTGCACAACAACGTGGTGGCCGAGCACATGTACACGCTGAAGGCGCCGCTGGAGCTGGACGGCACGCAAGCCGACCGCGAGGCGTGGACCGCCATCGACGAGCTGCAAGGCGTGGAAGGCGACAAGCTGACCGCCGTGGAGGATGCGGGAGCTGCACTCGAGGATTCGGGCGATGCGTTGCAAACCGCCGCCGACAAGCTTCAGGATGCCGCAACGGCGCTTGCCGCGGCACCTTCCGCAGACGCCATGCAGACCGCGCAAGATGCGCAAGATGACCTTGCCCGCGCGCGGGACGCGTTTAACGCAGCGCAGGATTCATTCTATAAGAAAGTCGATTCGGTAGCCGCTGACCTGGGTAAATCGCGCGATGAGGTGTTGGACATGGTCGAGAAGTCCGCCGACATCGATGCGGATTCCGACAACGTCCACCCCGTGAACACCGTGGACAACGGGGCGGGGAAGATCGCGCAGGCCGAGAAGTACGCCGTATATTCGCTGGATTACGACCGCGGCGAGGACTCGGGCACGGAGACGATCGCCGTGTACGGCGTGCCCGAGGGTTCACGCTATTGGGACGGCCTTGCCGTGGGCGACGGGCGCGTGGTGTTCGGCAACGGGCTGATCGACAAATTCGGCTTCGCCGACGGGCAGGCAGTCAGCCTGTACGACAAGTATGAGGACGGAACACGCGAGGTGACCTACGAGGGCGACGCGTACACCTGGGGGACGAAGTCCGACATGGCCGTGTACATGAGCCTCGACGACTTCAACCGCTTCTTCGGAAACGACGCCGGGTACTTCAACGGATACGCCTCCGATCAGGCGCTTGACCTGGACGCTCGCTACCTTGCCAGCGACCTGACTCCCTCGAGCATGGATGCCATCGGCGAGCAGTTCGTGGGCATGATGGACGATATGATCGGTATGCTGATGGGGCTTTCCGTGTTCATCTTCCTGGTGTTCATATACCTGCTGACGAAATCGGTGATCGACCGCTCCGCGCGCTCGATCAGCTACATGAAGGTGTTCGGCTACCGCGATTCCGAAATCAGCCGCCTGTACGTACGCTCCATCACGCTGACGGTTGCCGTGTCGCTGGTAGTATGCCAACCGCTGATCATCGGCGGATTGACGCTGCTTTTCCGCGCCATGCTGCTCGCTTACAACGGCAACATCGAGATCTACGTGCCGATGACGGCGATCGCGCAGGTCATCGCCATCGGGTTCGCAACGTACCTGGCGGTAGCGCTGCTGCACATCCGCCGTATCAAGCGCGTGCCCTTGGCGCTGGCGCTGAAGGTGCAGGAGTAGCAGGCGAAGGGGCTTGTGCGTTAGCGGCTGCCGTCGGATGCGAGGGAAGGCCGGCGGGGCCGCGGCAAACGGCGGCGCGCCCCTTCCTATATGGGCAACGCCCCTGCGAGCCGAAGAGGCTTGCAGGGGCGTTGCCCATTTCGCACGCTTTTGCGGGCCCGCAATCCGCTGATCCCGCCTCCACAGCTCGCGAGTTTCGCGATTTTGCGCGCTTTTGCGCTTCCGCAAACTCGAGGGTCTTGCCGCGTGGCGTTTCGCTCCCTTACCGCTCGAAGTCGACGTCCTTGCTTTCGCGGAAGAAGGCCAGCGCCACAAGGGCGACCAGGGCCATGCCGCCCAGGTACCAGCCGAGCGACTGGATGCCGAAGTTCATGACCAGGGCCGATGCGATCGTCGGGGCGAACGCGCCGCCGGTGATGGCCGCCAGGTTGTAGCTCAGGCCGGCTCCGGAGTAGCGCACCTTCGCGGGGAACAGCTCGGGCAGATAGCTGCCGCAAGGGCCGAAGATCGTGCCCATGCAGGCGAAGCCGACGCACAGGAACACCATCACGGACAGCACGCTATGAGCGGCCAGCAGCATGGGCGCCACCAGGGCGAACAACACGGTGCACACGTTGCCGACCACCAAGACGGGCTTGCGGCCGCGCTTATCGGCGGTCAGGCAGCCGACCAAGATGAACCCAGCGAAGAAGAACACGGAGATCATCTGCATACCCAGGTACTGCTGCTGTGTGAAGCCCAGCGTGGACACGCCGTAGGACAGCGACCAGGTGCCTAGCACGTAGAACAGCGTGTAGGTGATGCTCATCGTGCAGGTGCCGAGCACAAGACGGCGCCAATGATGGACCAGGTCGCGCAGCGGAGTCTTCGTCGTGCGGTTCTCAGCGGCGGCCTTTTGGAAGACGGGCGTCTCGCTCATGCGCATGCGCACGACCAGGCCGACGATCACGAGCAGGCACGAAAGCAGGAACGGGATGCGCCAGCCCCAGGCGACCATCGCGTCAACAGGCAGCAGCGTATCGAGCAGCAGGTTCACACCGTACGCGCAGAAGAACCCGATGGGCGCGCCGAGATTCGGGAAGCTGCCGAACAGCGCGCGCTTATCGGCCGGGGCGTTCTCGGTGGCCACCAGCGCGGCGCCGGACCACTCGCCGGCAAGGCCCAAGCCCTGGCAGGCGCGGCAGACGCACAGCAGCACGACTGCCGCAGGACCGAGCACGTCGTATCCGGGCAGCAGGCCGACGCAAAACGTTGCAGTGCCCATGAGCATCAGGGCTGCGACCAGGGTTTTCTTACGACCGAGGCGGTCGCCGAAGTGGCCAAACAGCAGGCTGCCGAACGGGCGGGCCAGGAAGCTCACTGCGAAGGTGACGAACGCCAGCAGCGTGGCGAGCACCGGGTCGGACTTAGCGACGTCGGTGAAGAAGATGAGGCCGAAGTAGCTGGCCGCGGCAATGGAGTAGCAGTAATTGTCGTAGAACTCGATGGCCGTGCCGACCATGGATGCGACCATGACCTCAAGGGTGGAGTCGCGTTTGACCTGCGGCTTTGCGGCAACTGCAGTTGCCGGGGACGCAACACCGGCGGTAGCGGCTGCAGGGGTCTGACAAACAGCCAGCTTGACGGATGAGGTTTCCGCGTATGCGGGCGCGGGTGCGGGTGCTGCCGGGGCGCCGGCCAAAGCCGGCTTCACGCCCAGCTGTGGCATGCTTGCCAGGGGGTTTGCGCCGCGCAGCTGCCCGTTCGCCCCCTTCGCCTTCCCCCTACCGAACAGGGGCTTTCGCTGTTGCTGATCGTTCATTTTCCTTGCCTTTCCTTTCCTGCCGCGTTGCCGGTTGGCAGCGCGGCACGTGCGGTCGATGACCGGCCCCGCAAGCGAACGTTGCTTGGGAAAAACGGAAGGCTTGGGCAAAAGACCAGGTGGGAAAGCCATAAGACGGAAGGCGAAACACATCAGGCAAAATGCCGGCGCCGCAGGACACGGCGCAAAAAAAGCCAGAGGCCGTTTTTCTCAAACAGCCTCCGGCTTGAAGAACCATCAGCTGCCCGTTTAGGGTTCGGGCAGCTGAAATGCAACCCGGACCCTACATAATGGAGCTGATAATTCGGATATCCAGATTGGTGCAGGTCATCATGTTTCCTAACGTTTGCGGGCCGCGGCGAAACCGCAAAACCCTGCTTTGTGCGCCAAAACGACGCGATTTGCGAAGCGCAAAAGCGCTCGCCCGAACGCCCGTTGCGTTCGATGGGCCTATATTCGCACTCCGCCGAAAAACGTCAACCCAAGCCGCGCCCATCGTCACAGAGTCTTGACATTTCCGACTACGCAGGTGGGGTTTTGGGCTTCGCGGGCAGTCCCGACGCTTTGGGCTGACGTTCAAATGCGTTTCGAGGTCCGGTGTTCCCAGCCGCCGTCCTGACACTTAGGGGACGTAGCGGGTCGCCTTGATCGCGCGGGCGAAGTTCTGGGCGGTTTCGTAGGCTGCAGAGCTGGACGTCGATGATGCGGAAGCTTCTGACCTGGGATTATGTCGCGGCTGATAGCGCGAACCACGGCGGAGAGCCGGAAAACCGCCCAGAACCCCGGAAGGACGTCAAATTCTGGTCCGTTTCCTGCAAAACGGGCCAGAACTCGGGGGGGGGGTCGCGGCACTGGAGAGGAGCGGAGCCCAAGCCGTCAGCCGGGAAGCAGGCCCAAAGTGCCCGCTTCCCCCTTCGTCCCCTCAGCCTGTTTCGCCCCGACTCGCTCCCCTTTCGCCTCCTCTTCGCCAGCCGGTTCCTTTTCCGACTGGTCCGATTGCAATTTACTGCGAAACGGCTGCTGCGCTGGGGCTTCGGGAGCGGTAGAATAGGCAGGCTTACCACTTACCCCTTGCGCGACGCTCCTTCCGCAGGCGCCGCGCGCAGCACATCCGGAAGGAGGCGCCCTATGAAAATGGGTCCTCAGGACACCGTGTGGATCACCGGCGCGGCGGGGCGAATGGGCCAGGCAATCGAGCATTTCCTGGACCACAGCCGCTATAAGGTCATGACCAGCGACATCGAGATCGACGTGTCGAACCTGCACGAAGTGTTGAACTTCGCCGAATCGTACCGCCCCGACTTCGTCATCAACTGCGCGGCACTGGCCAGCCGCACCGAGGCCGACGAGAACCCCGACAAGGCCTACAAGGTCAACACCCTTGGCGCGCGCAACCTGGCCATCGCCAGCAACAACGTCGGCGCCACCATGGTGCACCTGTCCACCGACGACCTGTTCCCCGAGAACGCCGACCGCGCGTTCAATGAGTTCGACACCACGAACCCGCCGCACGTGTACGGCAAGTCCAAGCAGGCCGGCGAGCGCTTCGTCAACGAGCTGAACCAGCACCACATCATCGTGCGCTCCAGCTGGGTCTACACCGCCCGCCCCGACGACCTGCTCGGCCGCGCGCTGCTGGCAAGCTCCCAGGGCAAGACGGTGCCCGTGCCCGCGAACCAGTTCGCCTGCCCCACGTCGGTTGACACGTTCGCCAAGTTCGTCATCGCCGCCATGGAGTCCGACGAGTTCGGCACGTTCCATGCCGCATGCACGGGCGTGACCAGCCGTTTCGAGTTCTTCGAGCGCGCGTTCGCCCTGGCCGGCCAGCCTACCGGCAACCTGCGCGGCACCGCCAACCCCTGGCAGGGCTACCGCATCGAGCTTGACGACATGATGACCCGCCTCACCGGCGTCTACGAGTTCCCCACCTGGGAAGACGACCTTGCGGCGTTCGCCGCCGAGCATGACCTTGCCGCGCTGACCCGCGGCGCGCAGGAATAGGAGGGGCGCGTGTCTACCGAGATCAACATGGGCGAAAAGCCCAAGCGCCTGCATATCGGGCTGACGGGATCCATCCTCATCGCGCTTGGCCTGGGCCTTTTGTGCGGCGTCATCTTCCATTACCTGGTGCCCGCGGGCACGGTGCGCGACGACGTGTTCGTCAACGGCATCTTCTATATTGTCGGCCAGGGCTTCATCCGCCTGATGCAGATGCTCGTGGTGCCGCTGGTGTTCTGCTCCATCGTGTGCGGCGCGTCGTCCATCGGCGACACGAAGACGCTCGGCACCATCGGCCTGAAGACGCTGGCGTTCTACCTGTGCACCACCGCGCTGGCCGTCACCGTGGCGCTGACCATCGGCAACCTGATCAACCCCGGCCGCGGCGTGGATATGTCCAGCATGGTGGCATCCGACACCTCCGCCCTGTCGGGCAGCGCCAACACCGACGTGTCGTTCACCGACACCCTGCTCAACATCATCCCGAAGAACCCCATCCAGGCGCTGGCCTCGGGCGATATGCTGGCCATCATCTTCTTTGCGCTGTTCGTGGGCATCATCCTGTCCACCATGGGCCGCAAGGTCGAAGTGGTTCACCGCTTCTTCGAGCAGTTCAACGACATCATGATGAAGATGACCTCCATGGTCATGTACGTGGCCCCCATCGGCGTGTTCTGCCTGCTGGCGCGCACGTTCGCCAACATCGGCTTCGACGCGTTCCTTCCCATGGTGAAGTACATGCTGGGCGTTTTGCTGGCACTGGCCGTGCAGTGCCTGGTGGTGTACATGGTGCTGCTGACGGTGTTCGCGCGCATCAACCCGGTGAAGTTCCTGAAGAAGTTCGTGTCGGTGATGATGTTCGCGTTCTCCACCGCAACGTCGAACGCCACCATCCCGTTGAACATCGAGACGCTGGAGAAGAAGATGGGCGTCGACCGCCGCATCTCGTCGTTCACCATCCCGCTGGGCGCTACCATCAACATGGACGGCACCTCCATCATGCAGGGCGTTGCCGTGGTGTTCACCGCGCAGCTGTTCGGCGTGCAGCTGGGGCCGGTTGAGTACGCCACCGTCATCGCCACCGCCACGCTGGCGTCAATCGGCACGGCGGGCGTCCCGTCGGTCGGCCTGATCACGCTGTCGATGGTGTTCAACTCCGTCGGCTTGCCGCTTGAGGGCATCGCGCTGATCATGGGCATCGATCGTATCCTGGACATGACGCGCACCGCCGTGAACATCACCGGCGACGCCGTGTGCACCACCATCGTGGCCAAGCGCGCCGGGCGCATGGACGCCGACGTGTTCAACGACCCGAACGCCGGCCGCGAGCTCGACGACGTGAAAGCTGCGTAGCGAGCGATTTACCGTTCGGTTGAGTTTACCTCGTATGCGAAATCGCCCCGCCTCCAGTGGAGACGGGGCGATTTTTTGTGCTTGGGTGGAAGCAGGGAGCAACTTCCCTGCCTTAATGGCAGCAGCCGCTGGAGTTCTTGCAGCTGGCGGGGCAGGTTTTGCAGCCTACTTTCAGCTCGCCGTCAGTGCGCTGGTGCTTCAGGTACACGCCGATGCCCACCGCGATAACCGCGGCCGCGACCAGGCCCGGCAGGCTGAACGCGTCTGCGATCCCGCCCGTGACCAGCAAACCCGCTAGATACACCGCGAACGAGACCACCCAGGCGATGCCGCACTGCAAAAGCACCATCTCGAGCGCCGCGCGTGCGCCGCCCTGCTCGCTGCGCACGGTGGCAATGGCCGCCACGCACGGCGTGTACAGCAGCACGAACGCCAAAAACGCCATGGCCGTCACCGGCGTGAACAGCATGGTGAGGTCCACGCCCTCGCCCATGACCTGCGTCAGCGTGGACACCACGCTCTCCTTCGCCATGAAGCCCGTCATGAGAGCCGTTGCCGCGCGCCAATCGCCGAAGCCCAGCGGCGCGAACAGCGGGGCAATCAACCCGCCGATGCCCGCGAGCAGGCTGGCGTCGACGTCGTCGACCACGTTCAGACGCGCGTCGAACGTCTGTAAAAACCAGATGACCACGCACGCGGCGAGCACCACGGTGAACGCCTTCTTCACAAAGCCCTTCGCCTTATCCCATACCAGACGCGCCACGCTTTTCGCGGCGGGCAGGCGGTAGTTCGGCAGTTCCATCACGAACGGCACGGGCTGGCCGCGGAAACGCGCGCGTTTGAGCACGGCCGCGAACGAGATGCCCACCACCACGCCGAACGCGTACAGGCCGATCATGACCACCGGCTGCAGCGCGCGCGGGAAGAACGCGCCCACGAGCAGGGCATATATGGGCAGCTTCGCGCTGCAGCTCATGAACGGCACCAACATGGTGGTCATTTTGCGATCGCGTTCGCTCGACAGCGTGCGCGTGGCCATGATCGACGGCACCGAGCAGCCGAAGCCCATGAGCAGCGGCACGATGGAGCGCCCGGACAGGCCGATCTTGCGCATGGGGCGGTCCATGACGAACGCCACGCGCGCCATGTAGCCCGAGTCCTCAAGGATGGACAGGAAGAAGAACAGCGTGACGATGGTGGGCAAAAAGCCGATAACCGCGCCCACGCCGGCGCCGATGCCGTCGACCAGCAACGATTGTGCCACGGGGTTGAGGCCCCACGCCTCGCAACCGGCGGCCAACGCCTCGAGGGCTGCGTCGACGCCGGCGCCCACCAGGTCGGAAAGCGCGGCGCCCACGACGCTGAACGTAAGCACGAACACCGCTGCCATAATGGCGAAAAAGCACGGGATGCCGGTATAACGCCCGGTCAGAAGCTTGTCGACGGAAACGCTGCGCTTGTGTTCGCGGCTTTCATGCGGGCGGACCACGGTGTTGGCGCACAGGTTCGCCAGGAAGGCGAAGCGCATGTTGGCGAGCGCCGCCTCGGCGTCCATGCCGGCGTCGGCCTCCATGGCGGCCGCCAGCTCGCGCACCGACGAGACGGCGGATTCCGGCAGGTCGAGCTTGCGTGCGATCAGCTCGTCGCCCTCGACCATCTTCGTGGCGGCGAAGCGCGCAGGGACGGACGCTTGCCCGGCGTACGGCTCGATGATGTGCGCCGTGGCGTGGATGCAGCGATGCACCGCGCCGAGCGGGTCATGCTCTTGCGCGCTTGCGGGGCAGAAGTCGATGCGGCCGGGCGCCTCGTCGAAGCGCGCCACGTGCAGGGCGTGGTCGACCAGCTCGTCGACGCCCTCGTTCTTCGCCGCTGAAATGGGCACCACGGGAATGCCCAGCTCAGCCTCGAGCTCGTTCACGCGCACGGTGCCGCCGTTGGCTTCGACCTCGTCCATCATGTTGAGCGCCAGCACCATGGGGATGCCCAGCTCCATGATTTGCATGGTCAGGTACAGGTTGCGCTCGATGTTGGTGCCGTCGACGATGTTGATGATGCCGTCGGGCTTTTCGTCGAGCAGGAAGTCGCGCGTGACGATCTCCTCGTTGGAGTACGGCGACAGCGAGTACACGCCCGGCAGGTCGGTGACGGTGGCCTCAGCGTGCCCGCGGATGGTGCCGTCCTTGCGGTCGACCGTGACGCCCGGGAAGTTGCCGACGTGCTGGTTCGCGCCCGTGAGCTGGTTGAACAGCGTGGTTTTGCCGCAGTTCTGGTTGCCCACCAGCGCGAAGGTGAGCGGACCGGTCTTCGCGGCGGCGCGGCGCGCGTGGGCGCGGTACGCCTCCTCGGCCGGACCGAACTCGCCGAGACCGGGGTGCGGCAGCGGGGCGCGGTCGGCACGGGCCGAGGGCGCGGCGGCGGTGCCGGCGGCCTGCAATCGCGCGGCATCGACGCCGGTCAGGGCGTCGGGGTGGTCTTGCAAGTCGAGCGCCCGGACGTGCACGTTGTCGGCTTCGCTCAAGCGCAGCGTCAGCTCGTAGCCGCGCACCGTCACCTGGATGGGGTCGCCCATGGGGGCCGCCTTCTGCAGCGTGACCACCGCATTGGGCGTAAGCCCCATATCCAGTAAATGACGGCGAACGGAACCTTCGCCGTGCACAGCCTCGACCACGCCCGCCTGTCCGCGCGCAAGTTCGCTCAGCAGCATGTATTCCCCCATATCAGCGCGGCGTTTCCCATCCGACGACCGCGCATGTTTCTCTCGTCTGCCATCCATGATAAGCCGCGCCGCGGAGCAGACCCGCGCAGGGCGTCGTTTTCACGGAACCGACGAAAGCAGGTGGGGCGGCAGGCGCGCGGGGATACGCGTCGCTTGTTCGCCAGCGCATCCGCTGAGCGCAAGCTATGCGCCGCGAAGCACGCGGGGCAATGCGAACTTGCAGGGCGAACTGGCCGCCGACTACTTCAGCAGCTTGATGCTGATGGCCTTGGCCGGGCAGGCCTCCACGCACTTGCCGCATTTCGAGCACTCGGGGATGCGGCCCGAATGCGGGTCGAGCTGCTCGGGGCAGGCATCGACGCATGCATGGCAATCCACGCCGCGGCTACGCAGGCATACATCGGCCTTGACCCGCGGCCGCAGCGTGACGTTGAGGTTCGACAGCAGGCTGACCAGCGCGCTGATCGGGCAGATCTTGCTGCACCATTTGCGCAGCACGGTAACCTCCGCGATCAGGATGATCGGGAAGATGATGAGCGCCCAAGAAGGCTCGTTGAACTGCACCAGATTCCACAGCCCGATGATGGTCGCAAACGTCAAGCCGACCGGGCAGATGAGGCAAAACACCGGGAAGCCGAACACGGCAGCGGAAGCCAACGTCCCCACCAGCACCGCATGGCGGCTATCCAACTGCACGCCGTCGCGCGCACCTCCCACCGGGGCCAGCGCCTTCGCGCACGCCGCCGCACCCGCGCACGCGGCGCATGCGGATGGTGAGCAAGCCGCCTGCTTCCCCGCGGGTTCAACAGCTTGCGCCGCGCTAAAAGCCAACGGCTTCGCCTGGGCAGAACCCGCATCAGGGTTGCCGCAAGAAGCCGGGATATCGTACCCAGGGACGCTCGATTCCGACGCCTCGCGTCCGGCATCGCCCTTCGCCCAGGAATCAAGCCCTGCCCCGCCCTTTGCCGGGACATCGTGCCCGGCACCGCCCTTCGCCTCGCCACGTTTTCTCGGACGGAAGAACTTCTGCAGCCACGGGACGGGGCACATCCAGGCGCAGAACGCTTTGCCCACGAGGGCGATCAGAACCACGACCAGCACAAACAGCAGAAAGGCATGCAGCATGACGCCCTTTGCGCCCGCCATGGTCTCGAGGGCGCCCAACGGGCAAATGGCCGAAATCTGTTGAATGCCGAACGCCGAGGGCGTGCCGATTCCCACGCGAAACGCCATGCCCGCCAGCGCGAACCCCACGCACGCGAACGCAACCCAGCCCCGCGCTGTGCGGAAGCGGGACTTTTTGGGCGCGCTGTTTTCCTTATCGCTCATCGCCTATGCCTCCTTCCCTGCTGCGCGCACGTTGATGCCGCGGTCGGTGCCGCCGGCGAACGCGAGGTAGCTGTTCGACGGGCATGCGTTCTCGCACGCGCCGCATCCGTTGCATTTCGCCTGGTCGACGATGGGTCGATTCGCATCATCGAGCGTGATGGCCCCATACGGGCACGCGTCGACGCACACCTGGCAGCCGCCTTGCAACCACGCGATACAGCGTTCGCGGTCCACGACCGCGATGCCGATGACCTGCGCCGGATCGTGCGCGCCCGCGATCGAACCCGCCGGGCACACATCCTCGCAAATCCCGCAAAAGTCGCATGCACCGCGATGGAAATCCATGATGGGCGTCCGCCAGTTGAGCACGCCGTCCTCGAGCACGCCCGTGCGCAGGCAACGCTGTGGGCAGGCCGTTTCGCAACGGTTGCACTTCAAGCAGGTGGCGCGGAAATGCGCCTCGTCCTGCGCGCCGGGAGGACGCAAAAGCCCCCGGTCCTCGCCTTCAAGCGCGTATGCCACGCCGCCGACCGTAAACATGCTAGCCACGGCGCCGGCACCGACCAGCACCCCGCGACGCGTGATGCTCGGCTGATCGCCCATAACCCTATCCTTTCTCGTCTTACGGCCGCACCCCCCACGGCCTCTTTCCGCAGCTTGCCCCGACGTGAACAGGTGAACAGGGGACGGAGGTGTGTTCACGGCGATGCGCCGGACCCTCCGGAGGCAAACGCGCGAACACACCTCCGTCCCCTGTTCACGCTCCCCGATTCCCGCAGCGAACTTGACGACAGCAGCCCACCCGCACTTGCGAGCGTCAACCATCAGGCGAAACGCGCTACGCAGCCTGCTTGTCCGCCAGGCCTTGCAGCACCTCGAGCTCGTCGGCGACGACCTCGGTCTCTATATGCACGAACCCGCGCGTCACCTTCGCAACTCCGCGATAGAAACGGGTCTCGGCCACGTCGAGCACGGCATCGCACAGATCGTCGATCCAGCTAAGTTGATGCAACCGGTGAAAATCGGAGACCGTTTCGGCAAGCGCCTGAGCACGCGCAAAATCGCCCGTCAAGAGCGCGGCGTTCGTGCGCTCGATGACCGTCGCCAAAAACTCGAACTCGAACGACACATGATCCTCGGGCACATGCAAATCTGCCTGCGGCTGGATGCCCTGCTCGCAATACATCTTGTAGACATCGTCGCGCGCCTCCTGCATCATGAGCCCGAGCTGACTGGTGAACACGCTTTCGAACGGCGTGGCGGCGAACGTCTCATAATTCCCCGCCGCCAGGAACGTGTGCGCGTAATCGCAGGCCAGCGCCTGGCGCGTGCCGGAATTCACATGGCGAAGATAGCGGCGCATGTCGTTATAACCCTCGGCGATGAGGTCGTCGTCGCCGTCCATTCCGGCGAAATCCATACCCGCCAGATGCTCGACCTGTTCCTGCGTCAGCTCGCGGAAGAACAGCTCGCCCAGCATGCGGTAGTACGCCGCACGCCCAGCGTTTACCTCGATGAGCTGGGAAATCAGCTGATCGCGCTCTTCCTGCTGCTGCACCTGCACCGCGTTACCGTCGGTCATGATCGCCCCTTTCTGCCGAAGCGCCCGTTTGTCTTCGGGCGCTCACGTCCATTGCCGCCCCGCGCGAACGGGCAAACCGTGCGCAAGAGCCGAGTATCGATTTTCGTTAGCCGCGTCGCGGACACGGCCCGTTGCCACGCTCGATGCGCTCGCGGTTCGCATTCGCCGGAGGAAGGGAGGGAGATGGGGAGAGGCGAATACGAACCGCGAATACATCAGGAGGAAAAGCCCGAAGGGACGCTTACACGTCGGGTGAACAGGGGTGAACAGGGGACGGAGGTGTGTTCACGGGAATGCGCCGCGTTCCCAAAAGGCTAACGTGAACACACCTCCGTCCCCTGTTCACGGCGCCCCGGTTGGCCTCCGGGCCGCTCGCTGGGCGAACCGGCCGGGGAAGGGAATCCCCCTCCCCCGGCCTTGCGCTTACAGCACGTTCAGGAACAGGTTCGCGATCGGGACCGTGATCAGCCACATGATGCAGCGGTAGGACACCGCGCCCACGAATGCGCAGGCCAGCGAGCCGCCCGCCATAGCCATCAAGCTCTCGGGCTTCTTGCCGAGCAGCGCGCCGCATGCGGCCGGCACCACGCCGGCGCCCAGCACCGCCACTACCAGCAGCGCCCACTGCACGCCATCGGCGGGGCCCGCCCACAACACGTAGGCGGCAGCACCCACCGCGGCCAGCACGCCGCCGACCAGCAGCGCACGACCGTACGGCGCAACATCGGCGTCCTTTGCCTTAGCGGTAACTACCACCAGGTAGGCGGCGATGCCCTCGGGCACTGCGGTCAGCAGATAGCCCAGCGGCAGCAGCTGGCTACACCAGTTCGGGCGCGCCTCCATCAGGTAGGACTCGCCCGCCATGAAGCTCAGCAGCACGCCGAGCACCGCGCCGATGACGGCGATGGCCTTGCGGGCGGACGCACCGGCACCGCGCTTGACCAGCACCAGGTACACCGCCACGCACACGCACAGGCAGCCCACCAGCAGCGCCTCGGTGAAGATGCCCGACGTCGGGTGGCTCAGGGCGCCCATGATGCGGCCGGGGTGCGACAGGTGCGTCACGGAAGCCAGACCGCCAACGACCGCGATCACCAGTGCCGCCACAGCCGCGGGAAACGCCGCGGCCTTCGCACGGCCGAGGAACTCATCGGCGGCGACGCATGCGAACATGCAGCCGCCCATGCCGGTCAGGGCCGTGAACAAAACCAGGGACCATTGGATCTCCATGCCTTACGCCTCCTTCGCGAACCACGCGGCGTCCTGCGCGTCGGACGCCGGCTTGATGGCGTCCACGTCGTGCCACGTGGCGATCTTGTCCGACAGGATGTAGCGCGTCAGCGGCTTGTTGCCGGCATCGTGCAGGGTGTGCACGCTTGCCGGATCGGCTGCCGCCACGGCCTTCGACACGTCGGAGCTCGGGTCGTCCAGGTCACCATAGAAGCGGGCGTTCGCGCAGCACGCGGCCACGCACGCGGGCTCCTGGCCGGCGCTGGTCAGCTGGCCGCACAGGGTGCACTTCTCGACGGCCTTCTCCTTGGTGTTCCACGAACGAACGCCATAGGGGCAGGCCATCATGCAGTACTTGCAGCCGATGCACTTCTCCTTGTCCACCAGCACCTTGCCGTCGGCGTCGCGGTAGCTCGCGCCGGTCGGGCACACGTGCACGCAGGGCGCGTCCTCGCACTGCTGGCACTGCACGGGCAGCCAATACTGCTCCAGGTCGGGGAAGGTCCCGTGCGGGCCGATCTGCAGCACGCGGTTCCAGTACTCGCCCAAGGCGATGCCGTTCTCGTTCTTGCAGGCCACCTCGCACGCGTGGCAGCCGATGCATTTATCCAGGTCAACAACTAAGCAATTGCGGCTCATTTGGTGTAAAACGCTCCTCCCGTGTTTTCCGTGGGCTCAGGTATCCAGGGTTCGAAGTCGGTCGGCTCGTACCAGATGCCCTCCGGGCGCTGCGCCTTGGCAACCTTGACGTGGATGCCGCGCAGGGTGTAGGTGCCGAACTCGGGGTTGAAGTAGCCCGTGTTCTTCGTCAGCACGTTCATGTTCTCCGTGGTCCATGACTTGCGGCCATCGGAGCCGTCTTCCAAGAACTCGGGGTTCCAGAAGCGCTCCATGTACACGGTGCCCTCCGCGATGCCCTTCGTCACGCGCGCCACGGCGAAGATGCCGTCCTTGACGACGCTCTGGCCGTTAGCCGTCAGCTCCTCGCCGGGGGCGAACTCGCTCGGGCCGAACTTCGCGTCCTTGCCGCCTGCCATGACCGTATCGGTGGACAGGCCCGTGGTGATGTCGCGGAACACGTCCTTGCCGTCGGTGCGCGGGCTCTTGATGTTCACCCAGTCGCCGTCGACGATGCCGTACTTGCCGGCGTTTTCCGGGGAGATCCACAGCTCGGGAGCCGGATACAGCTCGCGCAGGTAGGGGTTGTTGCGCAGCGTGCCGTGATGGAAGTACGGGATGCGGCCCTCGGTCAGGCGCAGCGGGTACTCGTCGCCGTATTCGGACTGGTCCTCGGGCGTGAAGTAGTACGGCATGGGGTTGTAGTCCACCACCGCGGCGGGCATGTCGAACTTCTCGTTGCCGTGACGGCCCAGGTAGAGCATGGTGTCGGCGTACGGACCGCACTTCTTCGGATTGTCCTTGATGTCGCGGGCCGCCGTGGAGAAGCCGGTGTAGGTGACCTTGCCGTCATCGGCGCCGGAGCCTTCCATACCCGGATCGACCTTACCTGCAACGCCGGCACCGGCGTTGACCTGGCAGTATCCGTCATACGTGGTGCCGCCCCAGTACTCGTCGTCTTCCGCCCACTTCATGGGGAAGGCCTCCATGGCCTGCTCCATGGTGGTGACGGACTTATCGCCGCCCTGCTGGGCGACCCAATCCCAGTACTCGTTGATGGTCTTCCAGTACGCAGGCACCATGGGGCTGCCGATCTTCTCGTCGTCCATGCACGCCTCCATGTTGGCGTCGTAGAGCTCCGAGCTGGGGTCGGACATGGCCTCGGCGATCTTGCCCCACATCATGATCTCGTCGGCGGCCTCGAACAGGTTCGTCACCGGCTTGCGCATGAGGTTGACGTTCAAGCGGTTCTGCGCGAACGCGTTCTCCAGCCACTCGCACACGGGGAACACGATGTCGGCGGCCTCGGTGGTGAAGCTGGTCGGGTACATGTAGCCGTGCACGATCAGGTCGAACTTCGGGAACGCATCGACCCAGGAGCTGGAGTTGCCCAGCGCGGCCATCTTGTTGCCGGAGCGCTCGATCCACACCTTCGGCTGGTACGGTTCGCCGGTGAGCACGGCGGAGAGCACCGTGGGGATGTGGGAGTGCATCCAGCCGCCAAGGCCCTTGTGCTCGCAATAGCCGAGGCGCTCGAGGATGGCGTCGTTGGTCTGGAACTCGTACGTCGTGTCCCCGATGAATCCGGAGGGGAAGATGGTGGACTCGCAGCTGGTCAGGCCCTTCGAGCCCTGCCCGCCCACCTTGTTGGCCGGGCAGCCGCTGTGCCACAGGTGCGCGGTCATGCAATCGAGCGCCGCGGCGCCGATGGCGGCCTGCGCCGAACCCGGGTACATGTCGGTAGCAACGCCCAGGGAGATGCCGCCGTGCGCGCTCGAGCAGTACAGCTCGATGGCCTCGATGATCTTCTCCTTCTTGCAGCCGGTGATCTCGGCCACGGTGTCCAAGTCGAAGTCGGCACAACGGTCCTTGTAGGCCTCGAACGCGGTCTTGCACGTGATGGTGGAGCCGTCCTTGAGCTTCACATCCACGGTGCCGAACATCTGCGGGTGGTACGTGCCGTCGTTGTCCGGGCCCAGGGCGAACGCCTTCGTGACCTCGCCCTTCTCGGTGTCGAAGTACACGTAGCCCTCGTTGGTGGCGTCGACGTCGTCGAACACGGCCGACGCGCGCAGCAGCTGGCCGTCCTTGGTGATGTCCTCGGCGATGGGCGGCAGACTGACGTTGTCGCGCGGATCAACCAAGAACGGGAGGTTCGTCCACTGCTCGCAGAAGGTCTCGTAACCGGGGATCTTCTCGTAGAGCTTGTTCTCGATGATGTAGTGCATCCAACCGAGCATCATGGCCATGTCGGTGCCGGGCTTGATGGGCAGCCACACGTCGGCCTTGCTGGCGTCGGCAGTGAAGCGCGGATCGACGACGACGGTCTTGCAGCCGTTGTCACGCAGCTCGGCCACGCAACGGCCGGAGGTGGAAGGCGAGTGCCACGCCGGGCCGGTGCCCCAGATGACGTAGACTTCCGTCAGCCCACCGTACTTGGCCGGCTTGTACAGCTCCGAGCAGCCGGAGTCGGCGATCGAGGTATCGCCGATGCCGTTGACCAGCGGCATGGTGAAGTTACGCGGCAGGTAGCACTGCGCGCAGCCGGGCTCGAACACGTTGCCGGCGCCCCAGAAGTTGCGGAAACGCGGCGGGCTGAAGAACTGCGGGTTGCCACCGCCGCCGGTGGTGCACAGAAGGCCGTGCTTGCCGGTCTTGTCGCGCATGTCGATCATGTGCTGGGCCACGGTTTTCGCCGCCTCATCCCAGCTGATGCGCTCCCACTGGTTGCCGGGCTTGGCGCCCACGCGCTTCATAGGGTACTTGTTGCGGTTGGGGTGGTACAGCGCCTGGATGCCCGACAGGCCCTTCGGGCACATGCGGCCCTTCGACATCGGGTCGATGGAATCGCCCCTCAGCTTGATGACGCGGCCGTTGCTCACCGTGGCGATGACGCCGCAGTTGGCGATACAGGCTCGGCAGGACGTGCGAACCTCGTGCACGTCGTTGTCGGCCCATGCCTTGTCGCTCGGTGCCATGTTGTGAGCGGCGCCCAGCCCCAGCGCGCCAACCGCGCCGGTGACCGCTGCCGTCTTCATGAACGAGCGACGTGTCATAGTCGTAGACAAAGCTTCCTCCTCCTTTTGATCCTTGCTTACTCGTCTATTGCGATAGGCAGCGGGTTTCTCCTGCTGCCATATTGCTTTTCGGGTGGGGTGGGTGAACAGGGGACGGAGGTGTGTTCACAATGGCCGTTTGGGAGTGCGACGCATCTACGTGAACACACCTCCGTCCCCTGTTCACGTGGGGCCGCGAGCCGATCGGCGGGCTGGCGGGAGTTCCCAGCGCGCCCGCAACCAGCCGCCTCGCCGGCGGATGCGGTTATGCGGTTGCCTGTTCGCGTTTGTGGGCTTGCAGCATGCGCTTGCCCGCGTCGGTTGCGACCCAGGCGCCGCGCCACACGAGCGCGCCGGCCTTGTCGAGCTTATCGACGTAGAAGTCGGGCGAAAGCTTGTGATGATCGGCCACGATGTCTTGCGACAAGCCGGGAGTGGTCTTGAAGAGCGCCTCGATTTCCGGGAATTTGCGCGGTTGCGTGCAGAAATCGAGCACGGCGAAATAGGTGTCGCGGCGATGCGGACGCAGGGAAAGCTGCGCCTCGATGCGACGCTCGGGCGCCAGCAGGCGCACGGTTTCGACGCCGGCGCCGGTGGCCTGGATGCGGTACGTGGCGATCAGGTCGTCGGCCTCGTCTTCGGAAAGGTTCGCCAGCTGCTCCTCGGCGATGGGGCTGCCTTCGCCATCGAGCGGCGTTTGCGAAAGGCCGCCGGCATCGATGAGCATCTGGATCATGGAGAACGGCGTCTGCATGATGTGGCTGTAGATGAACTCGTCGGTCTGAGCGATGAAGTCCTCTACCTCTGTGAACTCATGGGGCTGCTGGCAGAACGCCAGCGTCTTGTACAGCGCTTCGCGCAACGCGTTCTGCGAGCCGACGCACATGACCACCGCGTTCACGCGATCAGCGAACGTGGGCGCGTCGGGAAGCTCGTATTCGGCATCCGCGCCCGCACCCTGCGCGATGGCGGCGGGGTCGACGGCAGCAGCGCCCGCGCCCGAGGCGATGGTGGGCTTGCGATCGCCGAAGCTGTCGGCTTCGGGTTCGCGCACATCCATCAGATAGCCGCCTTCCGCATACTTCTCGTAGCTCGACGGAACCTCGAACCTCGGCAGCGGCTTGTTCTTGATATTCATGATGACCCCCTCGTCTCGGAACGGTCACCACCTTACGTTTTCCGCAAAACCCCAGCTACGTCACTAGTTAACGATGTTGATACCGCTGTATGGTCAGTTGTTAACTAGTCGAATATGGACGTAGGGGTTTAGAATAGGTAGACGAAGAAGGGGGCACGTGAACAGGGGACGGAGGTGTGTTCACGGCGGAATCTCGGGTTCCCAAGGGCCTAACACGTGAACACACCTCCGTCCCCTGTTCGCCCGGTGGCGTCACACCTTCTTCCGGTCAACAACACGAAAGCCAATCGGGAATCGGGGGGATATGGCAATTCGCGAACAGGACGACACAACGCAGAACCAGCGCGCGCAAGGGAAGGCGACCGCGAGCGTTTCCGAGCGATTCTCGACGGCGCTTGCGTCCATCGACCGGCAGGCGCCCAGCTTGACGTATCTGGGCCTGGGCTGCTGGATCGCGTGGAACACCATCGCGTTCTCCGGATCGTTCTGGCTGCACGAGACCGACAACAGCAACATCACCGAGAACCTCATGCTCGTGCACCTGCTGGCATGCTTCATCACGCTGTCGCTCGTCGCGCTGTTCGCCGACCGCTTCTCCAAATGGGTCGCGAAGAACCGGACCACGTTCATCGGCGGCCTTGTGGCAGCTGTGGGCACACTCCTCATCTGCAACGCGCGTAGCGAAGTGCTGGGCGCAGCCGTCCCCCACTCCGCGCTCACCGTGCTGTTCAACTCCGGCTGCGTGCTCTCAGGCATCGGCACCACCATGCTGTTCGTACGCGCCGCCGCCCTGTTCGGCACGCTGCCGCCCCACCGCGCGCTCTACCGGCTGGCCGAATGCACGCTATTTTCGATTGCCATCTACTTCGTGTTGAACGGCTGCCCGCAGCCGATCGCCGTCGCAGCGTTCATCGCACTGCCCGTGATAGGGGCGGCGCTCTTCTGCATACGCCGCAAGGACGTGCGCGGCGAGAAACAGGTGCTCGCCACTCCGGTGAAGCTGACGCGCAGATTCTGGGTGCTGCTCGCCTCCATCGGCCTGTGCTCCACGGCGCTTGAGCTGATTCGCGCATATGTGCTGATCAGCGTGCCGCCTATGTACGCTATCGGCGCGAACGTGGTTTCGCAGCTCATCGAGGTCCCGCTCATGATCGCCATCATGGCCGCCGTGCTGCTCGCGAAATCCCGACGCGACGGATTCGCCAAAATGTACTCCGTTGCCGCCTGTGCGCTGACGGTGCTCATCGTGTGCATCGCTATGTTCTCCTTGAACACGCCCGCCGTGGCGTCGGGCGCCTGGGTAGTGTGCACGTGCTACAACATGGTGGTGTGGGCCATGCTGTATTACCTGGTGTATCAGTGGCGCGGCGGCGCGCTGCGCATCGTGGCGTTCGGCAATGCGGCGTTGTCGGGCGGCACGCTCGTGGCAAGTCTTTTGGCCATGGCGTATCAAGCGTCGCACATCTCGGAAAACGCGATGAAGGCCATCATCGCCCTGATCGGCGTGGCTGTGCTCATCGATGTGCTGTTCGTCTTCTCCGAGAAGCAGATCAACGGCATGCTGCTGCCCGTGGACGAGGGCGGCGCGGACTCGGCGAACGATGCTTCGGGTATCGGCGCAGCTAGGCAACCGGGCCGATGGAAGCTTGCTTGCGAGGAAGTCGCGCGCGCCGCGGGCCTGTCCGCCCGTGAAACCGAGGTGTTCCTTGGCCTGGCGCGCGGCCGGACCGCCCAAGAGATCGCCGACCGCGAAGTGGTGTCGATCTACACCATCCGAGCCCACACCCGCAGCATCTACGCCAAGCTGGACGTGCACAGCAAGAAAGAGCTCACGGCGCTCGTACAAAAGCAGGTCGACCAGGCAGGATAAAGCATTCGCGAACGAGACGTGCGCGAGATTTTACGTTGCCGGGCGCCCCTATCCGGTAGAATCAGCTCATCCAAGCAGAAAGGAAGCACCATGATCGTACTTACCCTGCTCATCCTGTTCGTCATCGCTGCCGTCGGGTCCGCGGTCGCCGGCTCACCGATGCTGTTCGTCGTGCGGCAACAGGAGGCGTCCATCATCGAGCGCCTCGGCAAGTTCAACCGCATCGTGCAGCCGGGCCTCCACTTCCTGATCCCAATCATCGAGCGCCGCGCCGCCGAGGTCAACCTGCGCACGCAGGAGGCGCGCTACTCGCTCAACGGCAAGACCAAGGACAACGTGACCATCGGCACGGCGGTCTCGGTCCAGTTCCGCGTCGACCAGATGCCCGCCCAGACCGTCGAGCAGTCGGGCGTTTACCGCAGCTACTACATCCTGAGCAACCCCATCGACCAGATGGAAAGCTACATCGCCGACGCGCTGCGCTCGGCCATCCCCAGCTACACGCTTGACGAGGTGTTCGACAACAAGGACCTCATCGCACAGAACGTGAAGGACTCCGTGACGGAGCTCATGGCGGGCTACGGCTACGACATCATCACCACGCTCATCACCGACATCGAGCTGCCGAAGGACGTCGAGCGCTCAATGAACGCGATCAACTCCGCGCAGCGCGACCAGGAGGCGGCGAAGGCGCTTGCCGAGGCCGAGCGCACCAAGACCGTCGTGGCGGCGCGCGCCCAGGCCGAGGCCATGGAGCAGACGGGCATCGGCATCGCGAACCAGCGCAAGGCCATCGCCGACGGCATCGCCGCATCGCTCGACGTGATCAAGTCCTCCGGCGTGTCCGCGAAGGAGGCGAACGACCTGTTCACGTACACCCAGTGGGTGGAGATGATGGGGTCGTTCGCCGAATCCGGCAAGGCCTCGACCATCCTGCTCCCGTCAGGCTTCGAGGGTTCCTCCTCGATCCTCCCGGACATCCTTGCAGCGCAAGCCGCCCAGCAGAAACCCGAGGGCGAAGGCAACCCGTTCGAGGCCTAAGCCAAACCCGGATTCGATCCGCCCAAGGGCCACCGAAATGCACTGCAGCCCACATGAGAATCGTTAACAAACGAGAAGGGGTCGGCCCCGGAGTTTTTCCGGGGCCAACCCCTAGTAGGTTATGCCTTTATCGCAGCCATTCTGGTCTTGCACCAGCGCCTCGGCTCGGGGCTAGCGCCAACAACCTTACGCCATGACCTTGCGGAACATGTCGACCACCTGGGCGTGATCTGCTTCGCAAAGCTGCAAGTTGCCGGCTGTCGGTTGCCGCAGACGGCGAACAGGGGACGGAGGTGTGTTCACGCTAACCCTTCGGGAGCGCAACGCGCTGTCGTGAACACACCTCCGTCCCCTGTTCGCCCGACGCCCCTCGTTCGCCTGACGCGTTTGCTGTCCGCGCTTTGAAGCACGCAAGAGCACCCCAAAGCTAATCTCGCCCGACGGACGCGACCCTTCGAGGGCAACACGCTTGGTAAAAGACCGCGTGATGGACAAAAAACCGAGCGTTGCACCGACACGACCCGGATTGGAGCCGAATCCGGGTCTCGATGCGGCGAAATCGACCTTGAACGCCGCATTTGCTGCCCAACTGCACACGGGTACCCTATCGAACCCTCCCGCAGTTGCGCATCTCTCGCATTTTCGGCCACGAGCACCGCAGACACCCCCGGAAGCGCCGCACCACCCTGTTCACCCAAACACAAGCGGCACCGCGAAACCCTTCCGCAGCCTATAGCGCCAGCGTAATGAACTCGCCCACGAGGGTTCCTTCCTTGTCGCAGGTAATGGCTCGATAGCGAAAATCCACAACGCTGCCAACATCGATACCATCGAGCGTAAGCTTTACTTGCTCGAAGCGCTCATCGAAATTGAAGCGATATTCTCCGCCTTGCTCAAGACCATAAGAATCCTCTGACGTTATGCGAATGCACGCAATGAGCGCGGCGGCGTCCAAAGACGTCACAACCCCTTTACCATGAAAGACCACATCGTCGATACCGCCAACCATATCGTCGGATTGCGGAACGCTTCCCCTTTTCGATTGTGCATCTTCGGCGTCAAAGACCGAGAACGTAGGCGACGCTGAGCGATCCATTTTCTGAAGATGCGGAACCACCCAAAAGCATGCTCCCATCAGCAAGAGCACGATTGCAACGACCACCGCAACCTCAATTGCCCATTCAAGCATGTTGCCGTTCTTGCGCATGTCGCCTCCTTCAATTGGGGGGCTTCAGCATAGCAAACGCACAGCTATGCCCAAGATTGCCGAAATGACTTCATCGACGAACGGTTTCTCCTGGTAATTGGCACGCCCCATAGCGAAAAGGACATCTTGGGCCGCAAAGCGGAAACCCGCGCCGCGCCGCAAAACCCCAAAGCAGCACCAGACCGAGCTCGATATCGAACATGCAGCTCGAACAAGCACATCGTGGCGACCCCACCGACGCACCACCGTGACGTCATCGGCGCCCACACCGCTTCGCCGCCAAAAAAGGGCCAGCAACTCGAAACGAGTTGCTGGCCCTTACCGTCGCTCAAACTGCTGGCCCTTTGGCGGCGTACTCACGCTCTCCTGCGTTTACGACCCTTCGCGCGCAGTCTTATCCATGAGGCCGCACCCGGAAACGCAACCTTACGCCATCACCTTGCGGAACAGGTCGACCACCTGGGCGTGGTCGGCTTCGCGGGGATTGCCCGGGAAGCAGGCGTCGGCCATGGCGTCGGTTGCCAGCTGCTCGAGGTCTTCCGCCACCAAACCGTTGCAAGTGTGCGGAATCTCCACGTCAGCGGACAGCTGGCGCACGGCGGCGATGGCCGCATCGGCGGCCTCTTCCGTGCTCATACCCGCAACGTCGACGCCCATAGCGCGCGCCACGTCAACCAGACGCTCGGCGCACACCGGCTTGTTGAACTCCATGGCCACTGGCAACAGCATTGCGCACGCCACGCCGTGCGGCGTGTCGTAGTGCGCCGACAGCGTATGCGCCATGGCATGATCGATGCCCAGGCCGACGTTGGAGAAGCCCATGCCGGCGACGTACTGGCCAAGCGCCATGCCCTCGCGGCCGGCGCCCGGCTTGCCCGACTTCGCCTCGGCGTATGCCGCGCGCAGGTTCTTCGAGATCAGCTCGATGGCCTTCAGATGGAACATGTCGGACAGCTCCCACGCGCCCTTCGTGGTGTAGCCCTCGATGGCGTGCGTGAGCGCGTCCATGCCCGTGGCCGCGGTCAGGCCCGCCGGCATGCTGGCCATCATGTCGGGGTCGACCACCGCCACGTCGGGGATATCGTTGACGTCGACGCACACGAACTTGCGCACCTTTTCCGGGTCGGTGATCACATAGTTGATGGTGACCTCGGCTGCCGTGCCCGCCGTGGTGGGGACGGCGATGGTGAACGTGGCGTGGTTCTTCGTGGGCGCGACGCCTTCAAGCGAGACCACGTCGGCGAACTCGGGGTTCTCCGCGATGATGCCGATGCCCTTGGCGGTATCCATAGCCGAACCGCCGCCCACGGCGACGATCATGTCGGCGCCGGAAGCCTTGAACGCAGCCACGCCGTCCTGCACGTTTTTGATGGTGGGGTTGGGCTTGATCTGGTCGTAGAGCTCCCACGGGATGCCTGCCTCGTCGAGCTTAGCCGTCACCTTGCCCGTGACGCCGAATCTCACCAGGTCAGGGTCGGAGCACACGAACGCCTTCGCGAAGCCGCGGCGCGCGATTTCGCCGGGAATCTCCCCGATCGCACCGGCACCGTGATACGAGATGTTGTTGAGCACGAAACGATTGACCGCCATGGCGGCACCCCCTTCACATGAGCGGACTTTGCGGTTTCCCCTGACGAAGCCCGCACCGTTACAGCTATTGTCAGTGTACCGCTACCGCACGCCGTTTACCGGAGAAATCGCAACGCTCACGGTAACGATTAGGTGGCAAAGATGAACGCGCGTGAACAGGGGACGGAGGTGTGTTCACGGCGATGCGCCGCGCTCCCAAAGGGCTAGCGTGAACACACCTCCGTCCCCTGTTCACGCCCCCCTGTTCACCTGGCAGCAAAAAAGCCCCTGCTGGGATTCCCGGCAGGGGCTTGCAAGCGGGGTGGACTCGCAGCACGCTCGCGGGCGTGCTCCTTTCCTACTCGACCGCCGTGGGCTCGAGGGCCTCGGCTTCCTTGTAGCTAATCCAGCCATCGGGGATGGTGGCGTCGCTGTGGCACTTGCTGCAGTACACGGTGGACGCGCGGTGCGCCTTGTGGCACTCGCTGCAGGCGACCTCGCCGTGCTCCTGCACGTGCGGGTTGCGCTTCATGTAGCTGGTCTTCTCCACCAGGTCGTCGCGCGTCATGGCGGAGCCGTCGTCGTTGACGTGGCAACCCGAGTTCAGGCAGAACGCCTCGCTGGCGATGCCGCGCGCCGCGGTCAGGTCGGACAGCGACTTCTCCTCGGGCACGAAGCGCTCATCAGCGGTCTGCACGACGCTGTAGCTGCCGGTCAGCCAGCCCAAACCCTCGGTGACCTGCTCGGACATCTGCGGCACGTGGCAGCCCACGCACGTGATGCCCTCCTGAGCGTGCACCGGCGCCAGCATGCTGGACGCGTCGGCGACCTGGTTGCCCCACTTGTCCGTGGCGGCCTCGCCCGGCGTGGACTCGTAGGTGGTCAAGTAGCCGTCCATGGGCGTGTGGCAGATCGCGTTGCAGAAGCTGGGCTGCTCATGCCACACCATGAAACCCGCCCCGGCCGCTACCAGCACCACGGCCACGGTGGCCGTAACCGCCGTCACCTTGCGGCAGCTGCGCTTGCGCGACGGGGTCGCGCCCGCTCCGGCGCAGCCAGCAACCTTCTCATCTGCGGAAACGATTTCCGCAACCTTGTTCTCGTCGGTCATGGCAGCCTCCTACTTGCCCGCCGCGGCGTTCTCGCCGGCGATCTTGCCGAACACCATGCACATGCCGGCGGACAGGCCCTTGAGCGAGATGGGGTACTGCACGTTGAAGCGGCCGCCCTGCGGGGCGCCGGCCACGTACAGGCCAGAGATTACCTCGCGCTCGGTGTTGTACACGTGGCAGTCGCTGTCGGACTCCAGGCCGCCCAGATTCGCCAGCGTGAGCGCCACGCCGCACTCGGCGGCGTAAAACGGCCCGTTCTCCAGGGCGAACAGACGCTGGCTGCTCTTGCCGAAATCGTCGTCGGAGCCGGCCTTCGCCAGCTGGTTGTAGCGCTCGATGGACTCCTTCGCCACCTGGGCGTTCATGCCGTCGATCTTCGCCAGCAGCTCATCGAGGGTGTCGGCCTTCAGGCAGCGGCCCTCGGCGACGGCGGCCTCGATATCGGCCGGGCAGCGCACGTTGATCCTCAGGCCCGCCGGCGTCCAGTCGGGCATCGCCTCGTCCTTGTAGATGCAGGCGATGCCGTGAGCGGCCGGGAAGTACTTGAGCTGCTCGGGCCAGGAGCTGTCGAAGAACTGGTAGGCCGTGCGCTGCGGCTGCAGCTCCACCTGGTTCTCGAGCTGCTGACCAGGCACATCCTCGTTCATGAAGCGCTTGCCGCGCAGGTTGAGCCACAGAAAGCCGTTGTTGCCGATGACGCCGCGGCCGTCGGAGCCGGCACCGCCGCCCATGTGGTGAATCATCGGCGCATGCCACTGCTCCACCGCCGCACCGGCCCACACGCCCATCTTGTGGCCGTCGCCGACGTTGGTGTAATTGCCCTGCGCGTCCAGGTCCAGCGACAGGATCTGGTTGCCGTTCTCGACGCACGCGGGGGCGAAGTACTTCATCATGTCCTCGTTGGCCAGGTAGTCGCCCGTGGCCAGGATGACGCTTTTCGCGTTAATCTTCAGGTACTTGCCCGCGCTGGTGTCCTGCGCGTAGATGCCCGCGATGCTGCCGTCATCGGCCGTGATGAGCTTCACGCCCTTCGTGTTGTAGCGAACCTCGGCGCCGGCCTCCTGGGCGCGCTTGAGGTTGTCGGCCATGGCCGTGGCCAGGCTGGAGAAGCCCACGGACGTGGGGTAGCACGGCATGTCCTCTTTCGTGTAGTCGTACGTCTCCAGCATGGGATAGAAGTACGGGAACAGATAGTGGGCGCGGTTGGCCTCGGGGACCTCCTCATAGCTTTCGGACGCGATGTACATGTCCGGGCACCCCTTGACGAACCAGTCGAACGCCTTGCCCGACTCGTCGCAATAACGGCTGATGATGCCGAAGTTGGAGTGGTGGCTGCCCTCCTCCATGTGCATGTTGATCACCATGTGCTTGTCCAGGAAGCCGTCGCCGCGCTCCCACTTGGCCATGGTCTCGCCGCCCAGGATGGCCATGTCGCTGGCCACGCTGTTGAGCTGGGCGGACGCTTCGATAGCGATGACTTTCGCGCCGGCTTCGGCGGCCGCGCGCGTTGCGGGGACGCCCGCGCAGCCAAGGCCTACGACCACAACGTCTGCGTCAAGCGTCTCGGCCACGTCGCTGTCGGAGATGGACGGCGCCTCACCGAGCCACGGCATGGTGCCCGTGCCGTCGAAGCCCATCGTCTGGCCGCTGCCCGAGCCGGCTGCGCCTGCGGCGCCGCCCGCTACGCCGACCACCTTCGGAGCGCAGCCCGTCAGGCCCGCGCCGGCAAGCGCCGCGCTGATGGCGGCGGCGCCGGTCAGAAAGCTACGACGGCTGATTCCGGATTTGTCCATGTTGTTCCTTCCTCTTGCTTGCGCCCGCCTGCTGCTTTGCCGCGTCGCCGACGCGATTCAGCGCGGCGGTTCGCAGCCCCCTTCGGAGCAGGCAGGCAACGTGCGCCCCGGCGAAAGCGCTAAACCTCGCGGGCGCCTCGAGCAAACGCCCTATGCGCGCTCGACCCTACGAGGAGGATTATAGGGAGCGTGAATTGTGGGAGGAATGGACCCAAACAGTGTTTTGTAAAGGGTGTACTTTACGTTTTACGCGATTCGTCAACTTGTTCACCACGTGATTTCGTGCTGAGGGCGTGTTCACGCCCCCGTCTACCACGACCCCGTTACTTCTGGGCGGTTTTGCAGGCCGCGAAATCATAAGCGCATCATTGGGATTTTCCTGACCAGGGGTTTTCTTGCGGCTTATTTGACGAACGCGAAAATGACGCGCGATAACCGCCCAGAAGTGAGATTTCAAGGCGAAAACAAGGGCCAAAACCTGCAAAACAGCCCAGAAGTCGAACTGTAGCGGCAACTACGCCCTAGGAACTCCCGACACAACGCATGCAAATGGGCTGTGCGCGTGAACAGGGGACGGAGGTGTGTTCACGGCGATGCGCCGCGCTCCCAAAAGACTAGCGTGAACACACCTCCGTCCCCTGTTCACGCCCCTAGCAGCCAGCTACTCGAAAAACCCTGCGGCCCCTACGGGGATGCACTGGCGGATGAGGCCTACCAGCTCGACGTCGTTGAATCCATACCTTGGTCGAACCAATGGCGCGTACAGCCTGCGCAGCCTTTCGAGAAGAAGTCCAGGCAAAACCCCGTTTCCCCCTCATCGAGCACGCCGTGCACGCGCACGCGGGCGCCGAACGCGTCGCGCAGCGCGTGGTGCATCACGCGATACAGGCTGTTCACGTCCTGGGAGGTGAAGGCGTTGCGCAAAAACGTCTTGCGCTCATGGCACAGCTGGAGGAACTCGATGTAGCACTCGTCGAAGGGCGCAAGCGTCCCCATCCGCTCGAAAGGGGCGGCGAACATGTCGCGGAAACAGTACTCCATCAGGTGATACTTGTCGGAGAAGTGGTGATAGAAGGTCTGCTTGCTCACGCCGGCCGCGGCGGCGATCTCGGCGACGCGCACCTGGTCGAGCGGCTTGCATTCCATCAGGCCCGTGAGCGCATCCGCCAACAGCCGCTTCGAATCCGCCATGAAAGCCTCCTTCGCCGAGCACGGCGTCAGACGCCGCATTTGATACTTTCATAGTAGTAAATGCCAGCGGATTCCAACGCAAATGCCGCAGAACCTTCGGCGAGCGGCGCGGCTGGGCGCAGCGCGCCGCGATACAATAGCGCGCATGAAACCTATCGCTCACATACATACCGATTTGCCGCAGAAGTTCGGCATCCCCCGCAACAGCTTCCTTGCCCCGCATCTGCAGGGGCGCATCGTGTTCGAGCCGGAATACGCGCTGAACAGCGCCGTTGCCGGAATCGACAGCTTCTCGCACCTGTGGCTGCTCTGGCGTTTCGAGAACGGCGAACCCGGCGGAGGCGCCGCCGACGTCGCCGGCACGCGAGCTGCCGCCGCGGCGGCAGCGAGCAGGCACGCACCCGCCGCCTCCCCCAAGCCCGCGCGCTGGTCGCCTACCGTGCGGCCGCCGCGGCTGGGCGGTGCCGAGCGCGTAGGCGTGTTCGCCACACGCAGCCCGTTCCGCCCGAACCCCATCGGGCTGACGTGCGTGAAACTCGACCGCGTGGAGCTCACGGACGCCGGCCCCATCATCCACGTGCTGGGCGCGGACCTGCGCGACGGCACGCCCATCTACGACATCAAGCCCTACATCCCCTTCGCCGACTGCCACCCCGACGCTTGCGGCGGGTGGATCGAGGACGCGCCCTGGCACGAGCTTGACGTGGACTTTCCCGAACAGCTGCAGGCCGAAGTGCCCGCCGGCAAGCTGCCTGGCCTGACGGAGGTGCTGCGCCAGGACCCTCGGCGCGCCGGCAGCAAGCACGAGCCGACTCGCGTCTACCACCTGGCCTACGCGGGCCTGGACGTCGCCTTCACCGTGGACGGCGACGTCCTGCACGTGGTGTGCGTGAGCTAACGGCAGCGGGCGCGGCGCCCGCTGCTCCGGTCGCCGTCGGCACCCACAGCGCCGATGCCGACGCCCCTCAAGGAGGGCGCCCGGAACCCGCGTCACCGGCCTCCGGGGCCTCGCCGACGCACGCTGCCGCCAGCGCCCCGCCGTAACAAGCGGCCTTTACGCGATGTCGCCGGCCGCATGGCGGGCGGCATAGCGGCCGAACGTGACCTGACGGCCCAGGCAGTTGCCCACCAGGTACACCGGGTAGTTGCCGGCATAGTAGCTGCCGGAGCAGGTGCCCACGGCGTACAGGCCCTTGATCGGCTTGCGGCTCTTATCGACGACCTGGCAATGCTTGTTGATACGCAGGCCGTCGATGGTGGTCAGCAGCGAACCGCCATACCACGCGCCATAGAATGGCGCCTGGCGAATAGCGGACAGGCGATAAGCCTCCTTGCCGAACTGCGTATCGGCGCCCGCATCGTACATGGCGTTGTAGTTCTCGACGGTCTTCAGGAACTGCTCCTTGGCATCGCCTTCGAAGCCGAGCTTGCCCGCAAGCTCCTCAAGCGTGTCGGCCTTCATCATCAGGCCGCCGTCCAGCTGCTTTTTGTACGCCTCGTCGACGGTCTTGTCCTTCAGGGCGCTCTTCCACGTGTTCGCCGAGCAGCCCTGGGTCTTGAAGATCTGCACGTCAGCGGGAGCGTTCACGTCGAACACCTGACACCACACGCCGCCGGGATGCGAAGCGGCGGCGAAGGGGATGGCGTCGTAGTTCGCGGACTCGTTGGCGATGCGCTCGCCGTTGCGGTCCACCTTCAGGAACGGCTGGGAGCCAAGGTTGAACTGGCCGTTGGTCGCCCAATTGCCAGACTCGTCCATGCCGGCGTCCTGACCGGGCTTGACGATGCCACGGTCGAACACCATGGTTGCGCCCACACCGTCCATATCAGCGCCCGCCCAAAGCGCCGCCTTGATGCCGGCGCCGGTGTTGTTCGTGTTGTAGTTCAGCGACGTGATGCAGCGCACGGCCTCGGGGTCGCGAGCCTGCAGCATGTCGGCGTTCGCAGCATAGCCGCCGCAAGCCAGGATAACGCCCTTCTTCGCGTTGACCTGCTTGTACCCGTTCTCCACCTTGAAGATGGCGCCCGTCACGGCACCGTCGCCGTCCTGCACCAGCTTCACCAGGTCGTGGCTGTACAACACCTGACCGCCGTCGTCCTCGATGACCTTCGTCATGGCCTTGACATGCTCGGTCTGGCCGCGCTCGTTCACGAAGCCAGGGTTGGACACGTGATGGCACTCGGGCGGGATGAAGTAGGAAGTGCCGCCGGCGTTATCGTTCTCGGTGTCTACGACGACCTTGGACTCCTGGCCGAAATGCTTCGTGTACGTGTCGGCGATCCACTCGACGGTGGCACCGGAGTTCTCGATCCACGTGCGCAGGACGGACTGGTCGTTTTTGAAGGACGCGTAACGCGCATGCTCGTTGATCCAACGGCTCTCGTCGAAGTCGAGGTCCTGCTCCTTCTGCCAGCGCGAATGGATGGCGCCGATGTCGTAATGAGTGGCGGCGGACTCAGCGCCCTTCTCCACGATCACGAAGTTCGCGCCCAGCTCGGCCAGCGTGGCACCGGCCATGATGCCGGACATGCCCGCGCCGACGACCAGCACGTCGGTTTCGACGGTTTCATTGATGTCACCGGAGGCGATTTCCGGGGCGGTGCCCAGCCAATCGACGCCGGAAGCGCCGGCGGAGGCGTTGCCGTTCTTGATGGCGGCCACATCGGCAGCGCGCTCAGCAGCGTTCTTCGGCGCGGCGCAACCGGTCAAGCCCAATGCGGCCAGGGCGCCCATGCCGGCGGCACCGGTCAGGAAGCTGCGGCGGCTGAGCCCACGAGTCTGTTCGTTCATGCTATTCCCTCCATTGTGTATGCGTATGGTTCTCGCTCGACGGGTTCGAATCGGATCGGGCTTTTAGCAATACGCTGAGCCGCAGCATACGAAGAAGGCGCGGAAGCGTCACCACCCCACATGGGGCATCCTTCGAGAGGATGAAGCTTGCGAAGGGGAGCGAAATGAGAAAGAGGGGTTTTGCGCCCTGTTTGCCACCCCAATAGGGTGAAACTTTACGTTTGCCCAGATGAGAGAAGGGTTGCTTCGGTTTCACCGATAGCGTGAAGCGAGTATAATGCACGAAACCGTAAGCAGGAAGGAGCCCCATGCGCATCGCATCCACCAAAGATGATATCTCGTCCATCTTCACGCCGGGCATGCTTGCGTGCGCATTCGCATACGCCGCTATAAAGCTGGTGGGCTCGATGACCAACGGGTACCTTTACCCCTTGGTCGCCTCTGCCGACGGATGGATCAGGGAGATATCCACGCTTGTGACCACGGCAACCTTCCTAGCGGTAACCGCAATCGCGTACCGAAAACCCCGGATCGTCCGCGCACCCGTGCTCGTAGCGCTGGCTTGCGCGTTCACGTTTGCCGCCATGGCGTGCGTGGCCGCAGGGCTGAGCGCCCACAGCATCACGCTGCTTTCGCTTGGCATCTTCTGTCGATCCGCCGGAAGGGCCCTGACCCTATGTTTGTTCGCATTATGCCTGTTCCAGCTTGAATCCGGTAAGCAGGTCAGCTTCGCCATAGCATTGGGTTTGTTCATCTTCAGCGTGCTTGACCTGCTCAGGGGCGCCGTTGGCACGCCGCTGAACGCCATCCTGCTGCTTGGGGCCGTGCAAATCATCGTGGCGGCTTGGGCTGCGAAACCCGCAAGCCGTGTGCTCGACATCACCAGCGCCGGCGATTCGGTCGACGACCTGAAGCTGACCGACCCCGCCGCGTTCCTCCCGCTATTCCATGGCGTCTTCGTTTGCATCCTGCTGTTCTCGGCAGCTTCGGGATTCGCCTTGACGTTCAACGAAGTCGCCAGCGCCCCGCCGACGCTGCTGGCGAACACGCCGCTTTTGGCTCTTTTGCTTCTTTTCCTGCTGCTAAGCTGGGGAAATAAGCGCGAAGACGTGCTGTTCACTCTTTCGGTGCTTATCGTCATGGCAGGTTTTTTGACAACACCGTTGTCGTTTAACGGAACATTCGCGAACACATCGGGCACGCTGCTGCGTTTCGGGGAGCAGTGCTTCGACGTGCTTGCCTGGACCGTCATCGCGGCCATCGGACGCCGCAACGTGTACGGCTACCTGGTTTCCGCGGGCGCGATGCAGATGATGAGCAGCATCGGCACGCTGATCGGGGCCGTTTCCGGCCATATCACCAATGATTTCGTGCACACCGATTTCTTCGTGGCAACCGGATTCGCCTTAAGCATGGTGTTCGCGTTCTTCGCGTTTCTGTGGTGCGGCTTCCGCTCCTTCAGCTTCACCGATGCCATTGAGTCGGTCACAGCGGTCAGCCATCCCAGCTCCGGAGAGCAAGGCGAACCTGCTGGAGGGTCCCTGGTCAGCCGCGGAAAGACGCCGGCTGCGGGTGTCGAAGGCGGCTTCGAGCACGCCGGGGATGCCGTGCGCGCGGCGACGGGCGACGGGGAGATGCCGGCCGATGCGACGACGGACGATGTAGCGGCATTTGCCGCTACAATGACAGCGGGCAGCAAGGCAGAGCGGGCGGACCGGCACGAGCCCGGACGATCGGCCTGCAAGGAATCCCCTGTTCAGGGGCATGGCCACGGAGCATATGCCGAATCTGGTGCAGCTATGGGCGGAGCCGCCGGGACAACGCCGAACGCTTCCGGGGAAGCGTCTGCCGCGTGCGGCCAGGGCGAGAAGCGCACGGCTACCGCGGACGGTGACACGGCAGGCAAGGGCATCGAGAACGAATCCGCCCGCGAAGCCCTCGCCGCAGCGCCTGCCTCCAACCAGCTTGACGAGAACTGCGCGCGCCTAAGCGACGAGTTCGGCCTGACCGCACGCGAGCGCGAGGTGTTCGGCTTGCTCGCCCACGGGCGCAACGGCCGCTACATCATGGACCACCTGATCATCAGCCGCAACACGGCGAAGAGCCATATCAAGCACATCTACTCTAAACTGGGGGTCCATTCGCACCAAGAGCTCATCGACCTGGCCACAACCGGGGAAAGCCGGTAGCATCGCGGCCCTCCCCGAGTCGGGCAGTCGCTAAGAGCCGTTGCTTCAACCGCGCCCCTCTCGACCTTGACGGGAAAACGTGAAACCGGCCAGACGCTTCGCGACCGATCCCCCGGCGATGATATCGCCACAGCGATTAGCGAACCATCTTGCTCGCCCACATCACCGCAAGCCTTCTCAACTCCACTCTCATCAGGCATTATGCAAATCTTTCATAACTTTCCCCCATCGGGGGTGATGCCCTTAGGCTCCCGATTGCCTATAGTTTCGGTCATTCGAATCGGATAGGGGCTTCACGCAACGCTTGCACGAAACGGATTCACTATCAAGGAGGAGGTCAGCGAATGAGCGAAGAGCGCATAGATCCCGCGCCCAAGCAGAAGCTGCCCAAGAATAAGAAGCTCACCATCGTCGGCGTTGTGGTTGTGGTCATCGTGGTGGCGGGCATGGGTTTTTGGACCTGGCATAACAGCCCCAGCTTCTGCAGCGTGTTTTGCCACACGCCCATGAACAACTACGTGGAAACGTACGATCAGCAGGCCGGCGCCCCGGGCACCGACAAATGGGGCAACGAGGTCTCCAACAGCAGCGCCATGCTGGTCGTGTCCCACAAGGAAGCGGGCCAGAACTGCCTTTCATGCCACGAGCCCATCATCAGCCAGCAGATCGGCGAAGTGCAGGCGACCCTTACGGGCGACTACTATTACCCGCTTGAAGAGGCGAACCTGGAAGTGCTCATGCAGAACTCCGGCAACGATGCCGGCACGGGCGAGCAGTTCTGCCTGAAGAGCGGCTGCCACGTGAACAGCGATGGCCAGGCGCTGACGAAGGCCGACCTGACCGAGATGACCAGCGACATGGTGCGCAACCCGCATTCCTGGCATCACGACAAGTACACGTGCAGCGACTGCCATAAGTCGCATCGCGCATCGGTGCTCATCTGCACCGATTGCCACGCGGATGCCGAGTCCGAGGTGCCCGACGGCTGGGTCGACGCCAAAACCGGCAAGCAGATCGAAGAGGACTCCGTCAACTACATGGGCTAACAGCCTCGATCGACCTCGACAGCCAGCCTTAACGACAAAACGAAAGAGCTTCTGTACGGGAGCTCTTTCGTTTTGTCGGCGTGCCCGCGCGGGCGTGATCTGCCCCATGCAAGATATCCTTCCCGCACAAGGCGTCTTTGCGAACCGGTACGCGGTCGCAATCGCGGCCCTTGGCCCATTGCCGGCGCGGCGCTCCCGACAACGCGAAGAAGGCGATGCGGAACGATTCGCATCGCCTTCTTGCTGAGAACTTGTTACGCGCTTGCGCGTCAAAGGTCGCAGCGCCTTAACGCCAACGCGCCCGCTTGACCCGCGCGCAAACTACTAGTCAACCCAGAATCGCCCCAGGTCGATTCGAGATCTTCCGCCTTCTCGCAGAGTTCGTAGCCGTCCATGTCCTCGATGTCCGCAACATCGAGCAACGCCGCAGGAAACCCAGAAGACGCCGCCGTGCCGCAATAGTCCTCCAGGTAATCGCGCAGCTCGTCCGTATCGATTTTCGCCATGCTCGTCTCCCCCGATCTCACAAGCGTCACGCGCGGAGGGCTACGCCCAATCGAATTCGTTGCCGGCACCTAACTCGAAGTGGTACTTTACGATGCCGATGTCCGCGCCGCTGAACGCGCCGCCGTTTTCGCTAATGGAAACCTTGTTGCCTGCGCCGGCGATTCGGAAGCACTGCTTGTTGAGCGCCGTCGGGGCTAGAAGCGCCGCCTGCACGCCATCCGCAAACCACTGCGGCTCTGGACCCTCGTACGAACTGACCTCGGGCGCCGTCTTGCTCTTGTGCGCAACGCCCGGCGTAGCGCCGAAACCCACGGCAACGATGCCGATGACCTTCTTCCCCGACACAGCCCGCTCGACGTTTTTGCGACTGAACGTGCCGCCGATCCACCACGTGTTCAACCCGAGCGTCTGCGCAAAAAGCATCAAGTCGGCGCTTGCGTAGCCGAGGTCCTCGTCAAGCCCGGGCCTGTCGCTGCCGGCCAGCATACAATAGTTGCGCACGCCTTTGGCGAAGAACAGCTTGAGCGCACCGGGCAGCGCCGACTTGTCGCCCACCTTCAGCGAGATCGCCAACCCAAGGCGCTCGTTATTTGCGCGAACGCGGTCGTCAAGCTGCGAGATTAGCTCAGGCGAAAGCGGCTCGGACGTGAACTTCCGCACGGTGTGACGCTGCCGCATAGCCTGTTTCATGTCCATAGCGACGTCCGTGGCGGTATCCGCAGCATCCATGGCGTTGCCCGCAGCGATGTCCGTACCCATAGCGAAATCCTTTCGCGCGCGCTTCCATCAAGCGATATAGAGAACGCGCTCATTGTACAACCGAGTTAACCCCGCGGAAAAAAAGGAAGAGCGGGAACGTTTTCAGCGTTTCGTGCCACAGATTGCGAGTTTTCCGAATTTGCCGGCGACAGGGAGGGCGTTTGCTGGTCGATTTCGCTTGCGGGATGTAACGAGCGATGCGTATGTCGCGCCAAGCGCAAGCCACCGCACGCCGTGCCGCGTTCGCCATTCGGAAAACTCGCAATCTGAGACATATTCGCGACAATAGTTTCCCCGGCACCCGCGCCGCGGTCATAGGCGCTCAGGCGGGAAGGCGCGCCTTGAAGACGACCCCCTCTTCGACAGTCAATTGTTGTCAAATGTATTATGTTTTCGTTATACTCCTGCCATGACGAAATACGAAGACATATTCGACATCGCGGCCGACAACCACGGCCTAATCACCTCCGCCCAGGCTCGCGAAGCGGGCATCACCAACAACGAGCTCGTGCAATACGCCAAGCGCGGGCGCGTGACGAAGGTCGGCCACGGCCTCTACCAGCTCACGCAGTGGGTCCCCGAGCAAAACGACGCGTATGCCTGGGCGGTCATGTCCGTCGGGCCGAGCGCCGTGCTCTACGGCGAATCCGTCATCGCCATGCTCGGCCTGGCCCCCACGAATCCCACCCGCACGTTCGTGGCAACCCCCCGCCGCTGCCGCCGCGCGCTGCCGGAGAACCTCAAGGTGGAATGGGTGGACGGAATCGAACCGGGCGCGACGTACGATGGCATCCCGTGCCAAAGCGCATACGACGCCATCATCGCTTGCAAAGGCAAGATGCTGCCGGAGCGCCTTCTGGCAGCAGCCGAAACCGCCAGAAAGCAAGGCTTCGTAAGCAAGCAAGAATTTCGTTCATTGAAGAAGGAACTGGAGGGCGCAGATGTCAGCAAAACGGCCGAATAGCAGGAGAAACCTCGACGTCGCGCTCGAAAGACTCGTCGGGAAGCCGAATCTCATCGCTAAGCGAGCAATCATGGCGAACACGATCGTCGCCCAAATGCTGCCGGACGGCTCCGTCAAGGGAGGTAGCGCCATCAAGATGCGCCTGGGCGATGGGGCTACGCGCTTCACGACCGACCTCGACATCGCGCGGGCCTCGGCCATAGACGACTTTTCCGAACAGCTCGCCGGCTCTTTGGCAACCGGATGGGAGGGCTTCACGGGCGCGTTGGTCGAGGAGAGGCAGGCGCATCCCAAAGGCGTTCCCCCGCAATATGTGATGCAGCCTTTCTCGGTGAAGCTATCATACAACGGCAAACCGTGAGTAACCATCGACCTAGAAGTAGGCCACAACGAAATCGGCGACGCAGACAAACCCGACTTCGTTTCGCCCGAAGACGCCAACGCTATCCTCAAAGGCCTGGGGTTTCCGCCGCTCGGCCCGATTCCCATCATGGCGCTGCGCCACCAAATCGCCCAGAAGGTACACGCCGTGAGCGCGCCCAGCAGCATGCGGGCTCACGACCTCATCGACTTGCAGCTGCTCGACAAGGCTTACGAAGGCGATTACTCCGACGTGCGTCAAACCTGCATGAGGCTGTTCGCCTACCGCAAGATGCAAGCATGGCCTCCCACTATTGCGGGAGGCCAGGAATGGGCAACCATCTATGCCGACCAGTTGCCAGACGGAAACCTGATTCCCGAAGTCGACGACGCTATCGCGTGGGCGAATTCGCTCATTAACAGGATCGATGCCGCCCGATAGCCCAACATTTGCATTAGAAAACAAGAGCACACGGGCACGCTGGCGCCAGACACGGCAAAACACCCCGGCGCTGCCGGTAAAACGCCAGGCAAAAACACGTGTGGCAGGGACGCATCCCTGCCACACGTTGCAAATCATATTTCGTTCGCAGCCGAAACCCGGTCTCAGCCATCCTCGACCCACGGACGATCTTCCCAAGCCGTAACCGAGCTCAAGTCGCTACCGTTTCAAGCGCAACCCGCGTTCAAACGAAGCCAATGCCCGGGCGAGCCGCTTCGTCATCAGCTTACGCGGCATCGATCGGCCGCTCAGCCGTCAGCCGCCCGGCTGCGGCGCAAAACCGCTAGGCGCGAGCGGGGTCCCACTCGACGATGCCGTGGTTCAGGAACGGCTTGGAGTCGGGCGCATCGGCGTTGACCATGCGGAACTTCGCCTCGCCCTCAGCGGTCTTCCACACGATGGTGCGCAGGCGCACGCCCGGCAGCACCGGGGAGGTGAAGCGGCACTTGAAGCGCGTCATAGCCTCGGGATGGCCCGGGAACAGCAGGGAGATGACGTGACGCATGGCCACGCCGGCGCTGCTGACGCCGTGCGCGATCGGGCGCTCAAGGCCGGTCTGCTCGGTGTAGGACCAGTCGATGTGCTGCTGATGCCAGTCGCCCATCAGGCGATACACCAGCGGCCAGTTGTAGCCGTAGGTTTCCTCGTACGTGAAATCGGGCTCGCGGTCGGGGTACTCCACGGAGTCCCTCGGCGGCTGCTCGCCGCCCCAACCGCCATCGTAGATGCAGCAGTCGTAGGTGTCGACCGTGCACAGATGGGTACCGTCGGCGGAATACGACTTGCCGACCTGCTTGGACAGCGAGCCGCGACCCTCGCCGCGGTCCCAGATGGCCTCCTGGGTCACGAACGTCTCGATGTGGTCGTTCATCTTGAACGGCGCATGGAAATGCACGTCGATGCCGTAGTGCAGCGAGCCGGAGTAGTCGAAGCCGTAGTCGAGGGTGGTGGTCATCTCCTCGTTGACGGTCAGCGGCACGGCGAAAATGGGCAGAACCTTCAGGTCCGGGTTCTTGGCGTCGCCTTCGTTGACGTACTCCAGGTCCACGCGGCCGTCCCAGCCGGCGCCACAACCAAGCGCGCAAATCTCAAGGTCTTTGAAGGTGTAATCGCGCACGAACGGGCCAAAGGTCTTCCCGACGATCTCGGTGGAAATAGCCATGACATTCTCCTTTGGAAAGAGAACTGCGAAAACGCAGCAAGTGATATTGGATTTCCCCACGTTTGAGCGACGCGGCGCAGTTCAGATCAAGCTGAGCAGCGCAAGATTCCCCCGAATCGTTGCGCAGACCGAGAAAGGGGTATCGCAAACCCCTGTGAACGAGATGATCAACCCCAGCCCGGATTCGAAAAGACGCAGCTACAGCCCTTACGGGCGGCTCCAATGCAGCTTCGCCTGTTCATGATCGGCAAGGTTGCAGCCCCGAAGGGCGGCTCCAATACAACCTTGGCGTTCAACTGGGCGGGTGATCGTTCGGTCGAATATGCGTCCCATCCCCGCGTCCAACGACGCATCACATGGGATTTGTGACGAGAACCGACCGGTACCGCAGCAGCGGGACCGCTTCAGTTCTCAGGTGCCAGCGTACCCCATTCCGCTCAACGATTGCAGTCTTGTATTGCCCCCGCTTTCGGAGTACGGGGAAGGAGGCGAATGAGAGACGGCGCGCCGGGAGCGGCGGGGACGATGGCAATCGCGGCGGACCGGCCGAAGCGCCCACGGTGCCACGGGAAGCCCGCCAGCTCCGCATGATCAGGCAAGATCGCTTTACCGAACAAAAACACAGAGAAGGAGACCCTGGCAAGGTACACCCTTCCATTGTGCACACCGGCGCCCGGAAATCAGCCTCAACCGCAACCGCTCGATGCCCAATGCCAGCACCCCACGACTTCTGGACGGTTTTGCAGAAAATGGGCTCTGATTTTGACATGAGTCTGGGCTTCTGGGCGGTTTGCTGCAGGCGCGGCTCGCTACAGACATCGTCGACTTGGGGAAACGCCGACGCCCCGCGTCCTTCCAAGCCAAAACCACCTGCAAAACCGCCCAGAAGTCGCATGGCGAGGGCGCAAGGTACAAGCAACGAGCGCGGGCACCGAGCGCAAACGGTGGGCGCGGGCGGCAAGCCAGGCTTAGGTCGCGCGGCAATCGCCGGGCACGGTCCCCAAGCCTCGGAACTTTTCCATTTCCCCACTTGCGTGTTGCTTTGACGCATGCTACTGTCATAAGCACCCGAGGGTCGCGAGACCCGCCTCCTGGCAGATAGGCCTTGCGCCTATAGGAGTTGCCGATGCAGCTGCCGTGCATCGGATTTTCCCATACAACCTTATAAGCGGCGCCCTGCGCGTGGTAGCTCATGCTAGCTTGCTGCCGATTTGCGCTTTCCCTGTTGCGTCCTAGGTTGTCACGTCTCACCCTCGGAAGGAGCTCGTCATGAGCGAATATGCATTCGTCTATCAACCTCAGATCATCCGCGAAACCGCAGAAGGCCTCAATCGCCTCGACATCCGCGACGAGATGCTCGACCAACGCGAACTCGAGCTTATGACCTCAGTGGGTGCTGAATCCTGCGCCGTCGTCATCCGCGGCCTGCTTCATCTTCAGCGTCAAGATCCCACGGCGCCCATCACGCTTTATATCAACAGCCCGGGCGGCGAAGTCCAGTCCGGCCTGGCGCTTTACGACGTCATGCAAGCCGTGAGCTGCCCCATCCGCACCGTTTGCCTTGGCATGGCGGCAAGCATGGGAGCGCTGCTGTTCATCGCCGGCGATGAGCGCGAAATCTTGCCGCACAGCCGGGTCATGATCCACGACCCGCTCATCGGCGCCGGCGCCGGCGGCAGCGCGCTTTCCGTGAAAGCCCGGGCCGACGACCTCATGCGCATCCGCGACATCACGGCCGGCGTCATCGCGCGGCACAGCGGCATGTCGATCGAGCGCGTCTTCGAGCTTACGGCATCCGACACCTATTTCGAAGCAGAGGAAGCCGTCGAAGCGGGCCTCGCAGACCGCGTTATCACCAGGCTTTGACGGGGTGTCGGCCGCGAGCGCGGCATCCCCTTCCCC
>NZ_CABQJR010000022.1 GCF_902464545.1 uncultured Senegalimassilia sp. | reverse complement strand
CACCGCAGGCGGTGCCTCGTCCGACTGCGCCCGAGCGGCCTGCGCCCGCACCTGCTCCTGCTCCCGCCGCGCCCGTTGCCCCGGCGGCTCCGGCTCCGGTCCCTGCGGCCCCCGCACCCGCTCCGTCGGCCCCGGCGGCCGCGCCCGCTTCCGCTGCGGCTGCGGCGGGCGGTGCGAACCCGCAGCTGGCGGCCACCATGGAAAACCCTGCGGCGCTGCAGCGCATGTGGCAGGCGGCGCTTGCCGAGCTCAAGCGCAAAAAGGCCGCTTACGGCGTGCTGTTCCTGGGCACGAAGGCCGTGTGGAATGCGCAGACGAGCATGCTCGCCATCGAGTTCCCGAAGGAGAACGCTTTCGCGTTCAAGGCCGTCCAGAAGCCGGATGTGCAAACGGCGGTAGCCGAGGCTCTGGCGCAGTCGTGCGCGGGCCAGGCGGTGCCGTTCGCATATCAGCAGGCAGGTGCGGCCCCTGTCGCCGCGGCGGCCACCGCGCCCTCTCGCCCGCAGCCCGCGCAAGCGCGTCCTGCGGTGCAGATGCCCGCGCAGCCCGCGCCTTCGCGCCCGCAGCCCCAGGCTCAGCCCGCGCAACGCCAGATGCCGGCGGCTCAACAGCGTCCGGCGGCACCCGCGGCGGCGCCGGCCCCTATGGCTCAGCAGCGTCCGGCCGCGCCCGCGGCCCAGCCGGCCCCCGCGGCGCCGCAGCGCCCGCAACGGGCTGCGGCTGACGTGCCGCCGTGGGAGGACGACCAGGTTCCCTATGGGGACATGGACGCGCCCATGCCTGAGGACGAGCTCCTCAACGCGCCGGCCGGCCCCGCGCGCTCCGCGCAGCCGCATCCTGCGGGGGCTCCTCGTCCGGCGGCGCGTCCGCAGGCGGCGCCTGTTGCCTCGCAGCGACCGGCGCCTCCTCAGGCTGGCATGCCGCAGCCTCAGGCCGCACCGCGCCCCATGGCCCCCGCGCAGCCTGCTGCTGCGTCTTTCCCGGCCAAACCGGCTTCCGCGGCCCCGGCCCAGCCGGCTCCCGCGCCGCGGCCTGCGGCTGTACCGCGGCCTGCGGCTGTACCGCAGCCTGCCGGCGCTCCCTTCGCGGCCCAGTCGACGCCTTCCTGCGAGGGCGCGCCGCAAACCCCCGACGAGCTGCAGGCCGTGCTGCAGGCGGGCTTCGGCGGCGGCGTGACGTTCGAAGAAGTCAAGGAATAGCGCACATCCGGGCTCGCGCCCGGTACAATGCAATGGTTTGAAACCCGTACATTCGCGATTAGAACAGGAAACGATATGGGACGTAAAGGCGGATTCCCCGGCGGCGGCATGGGCAACATGGGCGCCATGATGAAGCAGGCTCAGAAGATGCAGGTCGAACTTGCCCGCGCGCAGGAGGAGATCAAGGACATGACCTTCGAGGCTTCCGCCGGCGGCGGCATGGTCAAGGCGGTCGCCCAGGGTGACAACAGCCTGGTCAGCCTGACCATCGACCCCGAGGCGGTGGACCCCGAGGACGTGGAGATGCTGCAGGACATGATCACCGCGGCCGTCAACGAGGCGCTGCGCGGCGTGGCCGAGCTCGGCGCTCAGCGCATCAACGCCGCAACCGGCGGCATGAGCATCCCCGGCCTGATGTAGGGAAGCGGTTCCGTGCAATCGGCTCCCGCAATCCAAAAGCTGCTCGACGAGCTCGAACGCCTTCCCGGCGTGGGCCCGAAATCGGCGCAGCGCATGGCGTATTGGATTTTGAACTCCGACCGCGCCACGGCGCTGCGCTTGGCGCAGGCCATCGTGGAGGTGAAGGACACGGTGCATTTCTGCAGCCGTTGCTTCAACTATGCCGAGGACGACCTGTGCGAGATCTGTCGCTCGACCAGCCGCAACCAGCAGCTGCTGTGCGTGGTCAGCGAGCCGCGCGATATCCCGCCCATCGAGCGCACCGCCGTGTTCCAGGGCGTGTACCACGTGCTGGGGGGCGCTCTGTCGCCTATGGACGGCATCGGGCCCGATGACCTTCGCATCCCCCAGTTGATGCAGCGTCTGGGCAGCGAGGATATCCAGGAGGTGGTGCTGGCCACCAATCCCAACGTGGAAGGGGAGACCACCGCCGCCTATCTTGCGCGCTTGATCAAGCCCCTGGGCATCAAGGTCACGCGTCTTGCCAGCGGCCTGCCCGTGGGCGGCGACCTGGAGTTTGCCGACGAGGTGACGCTCGGACGGGCGCTTGAGGCAAGGCGCGTGCTGTAGCGCAGTCTCCGTTGCGTGCGTTTTCCGTAGCGCCAAAACCCATGGGAGCGAATCGGGCCCCGCAGCCGAACAGCTGCGGGGCCTGCATGTTTCGCCTGATGGCGGCGTTTTGGCATAGAAAAAGGGATTCCGCCCCCTCCAAAAAACGGAATCCCTTCTCTTCCTTTTAACGAAGCCGAAGCCATCGAAAAAAGCAAATTCATTATAGCAATCTCTTCACGGAATATCAATAAAATCTATCAATCATAAGCACTTCATTAGATGAAGTACATGGAACGCCTGGGCCTGGTCTTGTGCGCGGGGTGTGCGTCGGAAAGCACATGCTATACTTTTTCGTACGAAAGGATATGCGCATGATCAAATTTCCCAGCCCCGCGGTCTCCATCGTCGGGCGTCATAATTCCGGCAAGACAACCCTTATCGAGAAGCTCATCGCCGAGCTGGTCGGTCGCGGTCTGGACGTGGGCAGCGTCAAGCACCACAGCCATGTCGGGTTCGATATCGACATCCCCGGGAAAGACTCGTGGCGGCATCGCCACGCCGGCGCCAGCGAGACGGTTATCGCGGCTCCGGGCCAGATGGCGCGCATCCAAACCACCGATGGGGAAGCGGAATGCGCCGACATCGTGGCGAGCATGCCCGGCCACGATGTGGTGATCGTCGAGGGCTATCGCAAGAGCGGCCTGCCCACCATCGAGATCATGCGCGCCGGCAACAAGGCCGATGCCCGAACCGCCGAGGTGTTCGTCGAGGGTGCTCGCAAGGGATGGGCGCTCGGCACGGATTTCACCCAGTTCGGACGCGGCTCCGTGCCTCATGCGGCCGATGTCCACCCCGATGATCATCCCGTGGCGCAGCCTTTGGACCAGGTCGAGGAGGACCGCCTCGCGCGCAGCTATCCCGACCATGCCGACATCTCCAACAAGATGCCCACGGCCGCAACGGTCGCGGTGGTCACCGACATCCCGCTGGCTGCTGAAGCCGCCGGCATATACGGCATCCCGGCGTTCGATATCAACGATGTGGCAGGGTTGGCGGTTTTTCTGCAGGCGAGCTTCGCGCGTCCGCGCGTGTCTATGGTCATCCAGGCCGGCGGCGAGAGCCGCCGCATGGGTCGCAGCAAGGCAACGGTCCCGTTCTGCGGCCGGCCGCTCATCTGCCGTTTGGTCGAGAGGCTCTCGCCGGTGGCCGATGAACTCATCATCACCACCAATGAGCCGGAGGAGCTTGCGTTTCTGCAAGAGCAGTATCCCGAACTGAGTATCCGCTTCGAGTCCGACGTCATCAACGAGCGCGGCGCGCTGCCGGGCCTTTACACGGCACTTCGCTGCGCCCGCAACCCCTACGTGGCCGTTGTGGCCTGCGACATGGTGCTCGCGTCGCCGTCGCTCGTGGTCGCCGAAGCGCTCGAGATGACCAGGACGGGGGCTGATGTGGTGGTGCCCGTCAACAAGCATGGCTTCGAGCCGTTTCACGCGATCTACCGCCGCTCGGGCTGCTTGCCGGCCGTGCGCGAGGCGCTCAATGAGGGAGAGAAGCGCGCTCAGGTGTTCTTCAACCAGGTCAACGTGTGCGAGTTCCCGCAAAAGAAGGTGCTTGAGGCCGAGCCTATGGGCGGGTGCTTCATGAACGCGAACACGCCCGACGAGCTGGCGGCGCTCGAGCGCATCGTGCAGGAGCGCATCGAGTGCGAGTAGCGCCATGTGAAGCGCCCGCGTCCGACCCGCGCCGATTTCGCGCAGATTATGATGCGAACTCGTCGCGTGCAGCGGTCGTACGCTAATCTTCGCCGCGGCATATACGCGCGGGACTAAACGAGGGGGAAGGCGAATGCCCAACATCGCAGACATCATAGAAGTGGCCGAGGAGCTTGAGGACAAGGCCGTCGTGCCAGCTTCGAAACGCTGTGTGGCCGTACGCAACCGTAACGCCTCGTGCCGCAAGTGCATCGATGCCTGCCCGGCGGATGCCATCAGCGTGCACAACAACGTGCTCAGCGTCGATCACAAGGCTTGCGTGGCGTGTGGGGCCTGCACGGTTGTTTGCCCCACCGAGGCCCTGATCCCCGTTCGCCCTGCCGACGAGTCGCTTGAGCAGGCGGCGGCAGAGGCCATGGCCGCACTTGATGGGCGCGCGGTCGTCGCCTGCGCCCGCATCGCGTCCAAGGGCCTGGCAGACCCGCACAAGTTTGCCGAGGTGCCCTGCCTGGCGCGCGTCGACGAAAGCCTGCTGCTCGGCTTGGCGGCGGTCGGCGCCAAGGACATCGTGTTGGTGGACGGGTGCTGCAAGACGTGCAGGTTCAGGGCGACCTCGCCCGGCGTGGACGAAACCATCGCTTCCGCTAACAACCTGATGCAGGCGCAGGGGGCGCCGGCAATGGTCTCCCGCGCGTCGGAGTTCCCCGAAGGGCTGGCGCTCAAGAACGCCAACAGCCTGCTCGGCGAGGCGCGCCGTGGCTTCTTCACCAGCGCAACCTCGTGGACGGCCAGCGCGGCGGGCAAGACCGCCGAGATGGTCATCCGCAAAAACCTGGGGATGCAGGCAAAGGAAGCCACGCTTCGCGAACAGCTGGGGGCGGGCGCATCGGGCACGCTGCCCCAGTTTCAGGAGCGGCGCCGCAGCCAGGTGCTCGATGCCATGGACCGTTTGGGCGAGCCTGCGGTCGAGCAGGTCGAGACGCGCCTGTTCGGCAGGGTGGAGATCGATGCCTCCGTGTGCAACTCGTGCGGCATGTGCGCGGTGTTCTGCCCTACGGGTGCGCTTGCAAAAAGCTCCATCAAACCCAGTCCCAACGCCGACGGCACGCCCGACGGCGGCAGCTTCCTGGAATTCTCCTGCGCCGAGTGCGTGCAATGCGGCCTGTGCGTGGATGCGTGCATGAAGAAGTGCATCACGGTAAGCCCACAGGTGTGCACCGCCGAGCTGTTCGACTTCGAACCGCGTTTCATCTATTTGTCGAAACCCCAGGCCAGACCGGGAATCTTGTCGAATTTCAAGCGGTAGGGGCGCATTCGGCCGCAAATTTTGAAAAAAGTCGTCGCGGATGCCGGATGGTTATGCTAATATATTCCCCGCTGCGAAAGCGGCAATCGGGATGTGGCTCAGCTTGGTAGAGCGCTGCGTTCGGGACGCAGAGGCCGCAGGTTCAAATCCTGTCATCCCGACCATTGCATGGTCAAGGCTCGGTGTTCGCACCGAGCCTTTTTCGTGCAACCGTGCATATCCGTTGGAGTGCTGCGCAAGCGCGTGTGCTTTTCATCGAAGGTGCGTCGGCAAGCTGCGGTTATGCTAAAGTACGCGGCGTTGCATATCACGGCCCGATGCCCGGGCTGGGACGAGTACTTGGAGGACACATGAAATTTCTGGGAATGGGCGTGCCTGAGCTTCTGATCATCCTCGTGGTGATCCTGCTTATCTTCGGCCCGAAGAATCTGCCAAAACTCGGTAGCGCTCTGGGCAAGACCGTGAAGAACCTGCGCGAGGGCATGGGCGATTCTAAGAAGGCCGAGGAAGAGGCCGACGAGGTCGAGGTCGAGGAAGGCGACGAGGACGCCGCCAAGAAGAAGACCACCGCTGCCCGCAAGAAGAGCGAGTAGATCGCAGCTTCACAAGGTTGGTACGCGGTATGCGCAACGGGCTGCGGCCCGGCGCATACCGCTTTTTTCGTATAGATAGGTGAACAACATGGCTGACAACTACATTCTTACCCCCGAGGGCAAGCAGCAGCTCGAAGAGGAGCTGCATTATCTGGAAACCGAGAAGCGCGCCGAGGTGGGCGAGCGTATCAAGGTAGCGCGCGAGTTCGGCGACATCTCCGAGAACTCCGAGTACGACGACGCGAAGAACGAGCAGGGCATGCTCGAGGCGCGCATCGCCGAGATCACCCGCATCCTGGGCGAGGCCACCGTCGTGGCAACCCCGAAGCGCTCCAACTCCGTGCACATCGGCTCCACCGTCACCGTCGACATGGGCGGCCGTGAGCGCGTGTTCACCATCGTGGGCGGCGCCGAGGCCGACAGCCATGCCGGCAAGATCTCCAACGAGTCCCCGGTGGGCGCCGCGCTGCTGGCCCACAAGAAGGGCGACGAGATCGAGACCACCGGCCCGACCGGCCGCGTCATCAAGATGAAGATCGTCAACATCGAGCACTAGCAGATTTGCAAGTTCCGCTTGCCTGTGGGTAAGCGGAACATCTCGATGTTGCGGCTGGCTGTGCCGCGTCGCTTGCGCATTCGGTTCCACGGACAAGGCTACGGGCCTATGCCTGCTCGTTTCGGTCAAACCCGGCGCACCGCAGCCGCTCTCGCTTACTCAATCAAATCCCTGTACTTAGAAGGGCTTTCCCATGAGCAATACCCCTGAAGTTATCGAAGACGATCCCATCGAGGTGCGCAAGGCCAAGCGCCAGGCCATGCTCGATGCCGGCCAGAACCCCTATGGTCATGCGTTCGACTACAGCCATCACCTAGCCGAGCTCGAGCAGCTGTACGCGCACCTTGAGGACGGGGATTCCACCGAGGACCTGGTTAAGGTCGCCGGCCGTATCATGTCCAAGCGCGTTCAGGGCAAGATCGCCTTTCTGGGCCTGCGCGACGCCACAGGCGACATGCAGCTGTTCTGCCGCATCAACGAGCTGGGCGAAGAGGCCTTCGGCCGCTTGAAGGACCTTGATGTGGGCGACTGGATCGGCGTCGAGGGCGCTATGATGCGCACGCGTCGCGGCCAGCTGTCCGTGGCCGTCTCGTCCTTCGAGCTGCTCAGCAAGTCCATCCGCCCGCTGCCCGAGAAGTTCCACGGCCTGGCGGACAAGGAGACGCGTTATCGCCAGCGTTACGTCGACCTGGTCATGAACCCCGAGGTCAAGCAGGTCTTCGAGAAGCGCTTCAAGATCGTCGCCGCCATCCGCCGCTACATGGAGGACCAGGGCTTCTACGAGGTGGAAACCCCGTTTCTGCACCCCATCCTGGGCGGCGCGAACGCAAAGCCGTTCGTCACGCACTTCAACGCGCTCGATCGCGACTACTTTCTGCGCATCGCCACCGAGCTGCCGCTCAAGCGTCTGCTCGTAGGCGGTTTCGAGAAGGTGTTCGAGATCGGCCGTCAGTTCCGCAACGAGGGCATGGACCCGTACCACAACCCTGAGTTCACCACTATGGAGGCATACCAGGCCTTCTCCGACCTCAACGGCATGATGAACCTCACCGAGGGCTTCATCAAGGCGGCAGCTGAGGCTGCTTGCGGCACGCTCAAGGTCAGCTACCAGGGCGTCGACATCGACCTGTCCGGCCAGTGGCCGCGCGAGACCATGTGCGGTCTGGCAACGCGCTACGCCGGCGAAGAGGTGTCCTTCGACCGCAGCCGTGAGGACCTGGTGGCCATCCTGGAGAAGAACGGCGGACACGCCGAGGACGCCTGGGGCAAGGGCAAGCTCATCTCCGAGATCTTCGAGGCCGTGGCCGAGGAGAAGCTCATCCAGCCCGTGTTCGTCACCGAGCATCCGCTGGAGATCTCCCCGCTGGCCAAGAAGCTGCCGAACAACCCCGAGCTCACCGAGCGCTTCGAGCTGTTCATCTGCGGTCACGAGTATGCCAACGCCTTCAACGAGCTCAACGACCCGGTCGACCAGGCCGAGCGCTTCCGTGCGCAGGTCGAGGCCAAGGATATGGGCGACGACGAGGCCATGGGCTACGACGCCGACTATATCCGCGCGCTCGAGTACGGCATGCCCCCGGCAGGCGGCGTGGGCATCGGCATCGACCGTCTGACCATGTTGCTCACCGATTCTCCGACCATCCGCGATGTGCTGCTGTTCCCGCACATGCGCGACGAAGCCCCTGCCGGCGCCAAGCCCGCCGCACGTCCGGCTGCTCCGGCAGAGCAGCCCGCCGAGGAGCCCATCGACTTCTCCAAGGTGGTCGTCGAGCCGCTGTTCGCCGACGAGGTGGACTTCGACACGTTCAGCAAGTCCGACTTCCGCGCCGTGAAGGTCAAGGATTGCGTGGCCGTGCCGAAGAGCAAGAAGCTGCTGCAGTTCACGCTTGATGACGGTACGGGCGAAGATCGCACCATCCTGTCCGGCATCCACGCCTACTACGAGCCGGAGGAGCTGGTGGGTCGCACGCTCGTGGCCATCACCAACCTGCCGCCGCGCAAGATGATGGGCATCGCCTCCTGCGGCATGCTGCTGTCCGCCGTGCACGAGGAGAAGGTCGATGACGACACCACCGAGGAGCGTCTGAACCTGCTCATGGTCTCCGACCGTATCCCGGCAGGCGCCAAGCTGTACTAAGCGGCAAACCTTATATCGTGATTGCAAGAAAGCCCGCCTGGGTTAACCCAGGCGGGCTTTCTTTGTTTGGTGGAAGGCGAACGTGCGGTTGCGTTTCGCCGCTCGATCCTATGACGCGGTGCCGCGCCATAGGATCGTCCCGTTGCGGATGACGTTATGCCAGTGTTGCGGGTTTGATAGCCGCGTCGCTTTCGTCTTCGCTGCCGTTTTCGGCATCAACTTGCGCGAAGTGCTCCATGGCAAGCGTTCTGATCGTGGAGATGACGGGCACGCCCAAAAGCACGCCCAGAAGGCCGAACAGCGACCCGCCGGCGATCACGGCCACGAACACCCAGATGCTCGGCAGGCCCACCGACTGTCCCACCACGTTCGGGTAGATGAGGTGCCCCTCGATTTGCTGGAGGACCACCAGGAACACGATGAACTGCAGGGCCTGCATAGGATCTTGCGACAGGATCATCGCTGCACCCATGATGCCGCCGATCCACGCGCCGGCGAACGGGATGAGCGACGACACGCCCACGATAAGACCGATGGAGGCCGCATAGGGGAACTGCAGGATGGTGCCGCCGATAGCGCACAGGGCGCCCAGGATGATGGCCTCGATGCATTGCCCGCGGATGAAGCGCGAGAAGCAGTCGTTGGTGATGCTGCATGCGTGCAGCACGCGGCGACGCAGGGCCTCGCTGGGGATGAAGCTGGCCGCGCGCATGGCGCCGGCGTGCACGCGGTCCTTATCAAGCAGCAGGTACAGCGCGAACACCATGCCCAGCAGGATGGAAAGCGTCAGGTGGGCCACCTCGCCGCTGGTCTGCGCCACGATGCGCAGCGCCTGGTCGGTGCCGCCCATGGCGTCCAGGGCCTTTTGCCCGATGGAGTTCCAGGTGGCGTTGTCCAAGATCGGGATGGCTTGCGCACCGGGAAGGTTCGCGATGGCCTGCGATGCCATGGCCGCAGCTTCCGAAACGCCGGTGATGATGGCGGCGCCCACGGATTTGAACTCGCCGCCCACGAACGCGGTCAGCTCCGCAAGCGCCAAGGTGACGGCGGTGATGGCCAGGATGACGCAGATGGGGCGGCGCGTTTTCGCCACAAGCGCGCTGTTCGAGCGCGGAAACCACCGAGATTCGAGCGCCGCCGCTATGAAGTTCAGCAGATATGCCAGCACCGCGCCGATGGCCAGGGGCTCAAGGGCGGACCAGACGGTTGATAGGATGGAACATAGGTCGTCGAATCGGGCGACTGCCAGCGCCGCCACGGCAAGGGCGGCAACAAGGATAAGGGCGTAGCGTATGGTGTGCCTGTTCATGCGATCCTGTCGGTTGAAGGGGGATGGGCCGCGCTGCTGCGCGTTTCGCAACCAGTATAAGCGTGTGCATCGGTCAAGGCGCCGTGTTTGCGCGCTTGTCGACCTTTCGTGAAGAACCGCTTGCGGAATCCGGGTGAAAAGGGGCAAAAGGGGTCTAAAAGCGCTTCCGGTGTGTGCGGATTGCACGTAGCGGGGGCAACGGGCGTTGTGCGGCTCCGGGCTACCCTATTATGTATACGATACATAAACGGCTTAGCAGTCCCTTGACGGGAGTGCTAACATAAACAACCGAGACCATAATCATATGCCGCGAGAATCGAGGCTTCATGTCATTTGAGAAGTTCACGGACAAGGCGCGCAAGGTGCTCGTCTTGGCCCAGGACGAGGCACGCGCCCTGCATCAGCCTTATGTGGGCACCGAGCATATCCTGCTTGGCCTCATCCAGGAAAAGGACGGCCTTGCCGCCCAGGCCCTCGAGCGTCTGGGCGTGGCCTATGACGCCGTGGTGAAGGGCATTCGCGAGGTGGCCTCCATCGACGAGGGCGCCGACGTGTCCGGCCATCTTTCGTTCACCCCGCGCGTCAAGCGCGTGCTCGAGAACAGCCTGCGCGAGGCCATGCAGATGGGGCAGAGCTACATCTCCACCGAGCATCTGCTGCTCGGCATCGTGCGCGAGAACGAGGGCACGGCGCTCGACGTGCTCTCGCGCCTTGGCGTGAAGGGCGACGATATCCGCACCGCGCTCAACGACCTGGTGGGTCAAAGCCCCGTGTACGCGGGCCGCAACCCCTTTGAGGCGGCCGGCACCGTGCCCGACAGCGCCCTGAAGGAGTTCGGCACCGACCTTACGCAGAAAGCGCGCGACGGCAAACTCGACCCGGTCATCGGCCGCGCCGGCGAGATCGAGCGCGTCATGCAGATCCTCTCCCGCCGCCAGAAGAACAACCCGCTGCTTATCGGCGAGCCCGGCGTGGGCAAGACCGCCGTCGCCGAGGGCTTGGCGCAGCTCATCGTGTCCAACCAGGTTCCCGATATCCTGCGCGGCAAGCGCCTGCTCACGCTCGACGTGTCCGCCCTTGTGGCCGGCAGCAAGTACCGCGGCGAGTTCGAGGACCGCTTGAAGAAGTGCATCAAGGAGGTCAAGGACGCCGGCGACATCATCTTGTTCATCGACGAGATGCACACGCTCATCGGCGCGGGTTCTGCCGAGGGCTCCATCGACGCCGCCGCCATCCTCAAGCCGCCGCTGTCGCGCGGCGAGATCCAGGTCATCGGCGCCACCACCATCGACGAATACCGCAAGCATCTGGAGAAGGACAGCGCCCTCGAGCGCCGTTTCCAGCCCATCACGGTCGGCGAGCCCAACGAGGAGCAGGCGCTGCGCATCATGGAGGGCCTGCGCGACCGCTACGAGGCGCATCATCAGGTGCATTTCACCGACGAGGCGCTTCAGGCCGCCGTCACGCTGTCGGATCGCTATATCCAGGACCGCTTCCTGCCCGATAAGGCCATCGATGTCATGGACGAGGCGGGCGCCCGCATGCGCATCCGCAACATGACCTTGCCCGACGAGCTGCGCGAGATGGACGACAAGCTGCGCCAGATCCGCTCCGATAAGGACAAGGCCATCGCCGAGCAGGACTTCGAGCGCGCCGCCAAGTTGCGCGACCAGGAGTCCGCCGTGAAAGACGAGCGCGCCGCGGCCGAGAAGAAGTGGGCCGAAGATTCCCAGAAATCGGTGCATCAGGTAACGGCGCAGGACATTGCCGACGTCGTCTCCATGACCACCGGCGTGCCCGTGTCCAACCTCACCGAGGCCGAAACCGAGAAGCTGCTGCGCATGGAAGGTGTGCTGCACGAGCGCGTCATCGGCCAGGAAGAGGCCGTGACCGCGTTGTCGAAGGCCATCCGCCGCAGCCGCGCCGGTTTGAAGGACCCCAAGCGCCCCGCCGGCAGCTTCATCTTCCTGGGCCCGTCGGGCGTGGGCAAGACCGAGCTGTCCAAGGCGCTCGCCGAGTTCCTGTTCAGCTCTGAGGACGCGCTCATCAGCTTCGATATGTCCGAGTACATGGAGAAGCACTCCGTCAGCCGTCTGGTCGGCTCGCCTCCGGGCTATGTGGGCTTCGACGAGGGCGGCCAGCTCACCAAGGCAGTGCGCCAGCGCCCGTATTCGGTGGTGCTGTTCGACGAGATCGAGAAGGCTCATCCCGATGTGTTCAACATCCTGCTGCAGATCCTGGAGGAAGGTCGTCTGACCGACGCCCAGGGCCGCACGGTCGATTTCCGCAACACGGTCATCATCATGACGTCCAACGTCGGTGCCCGCGAGATCTCCGCGCCTACCACGCTCGGCTTCAGCCCCGAGGGCAAGGCGGGCCTTTCCGACAAGGAGATCAAATCCCGCGTTATGGGCGAGGTGAAAAAGCTGTTCAGGCCCGAGTTCTTGAACCGTATCGATGAGATCATCGTGTTCAAGTCCTTGACGCAGGAGCAGATCGTCGAGATCGCCAAGCTCATGGTGGCAGACCTGCGCGAGCGCTTGATCGCCCAGAACATGACCATCAACCTCACCGATGACGCCTACAAGCTCATCGCGAAGGAAGGCACCGACGCCGCCTATGGTGCCCGCCCGCTGCGCCGCGCCATCCAGCGCCTGCTGGAGGACCCGCTGTCCGAGGAGCTGCTCGAGGGCAAGTGGACGTCCGGCTCGGTCATCCAGGCCAACGTTTCCGAGGACGGCGAAAGCCTTGCGTTCGCCCCCGGCACGGGCTCCATCCCTGCGCCGCGCAAGCACGATAACATCGCGCGCGACGCCGAGCTTCTTCTCACGAACTTCGATCTGGGCCACGCCGGCGTCTCCGGCTCGGGCGGGTCGGCAAGCGGCGGCGCTGCGGATTAAGGTTCCGGTTGCTCCCGCTGCGCCCTGCTTGGGCCGGCTGGGGAGCGCCTGCCACGCGCTCTTTTTCCATACAGCGCGTAGCGTGCCTGCGAAAACGCGGCAGTTGCTTTAGAATGTAAGGCGGTCCCGAAAGGGGCCGCCTCATTTGTTTTCGACGGAAAGAGGAAACCATGCCCAAGACCGTTGACCCGGTGTTCTCGTCCTCGGTGCTCGCCGCGGCCGATCTGGCCACGGCGCTCGACATCGATGCGCTCACGCAATCCTTGGCCGGCCTTGAGGGCAAGGTCGACAAGAACCCGAAGACGGCGGCCATCATCTTGGCCGGCGGCACGGGCGAGCGTTTCGGCAAGGAAGGCGGCAAGCAGCTGGTGGAAATCGGCGGCAAGCCGATTCTCACCTGGTCGGTCGAGGCCTTCGACGCCGTAGGCGACATCGGCCTCATCGTCATCGTCTGCCCGGCCGAACGTCAGGGCGAGTACCTGAGCAAGGCCGTCGACCCCTTCTCGTTCGCCACGCCCATCGTGGTCGCCGCGGCGGGCTCCACGCGTCAGGAATCAGCGTTTTCCGGCCTTGAGCTGGTGCCCGAGGAGTTCGAGTACGTGGTCATGCACGACGGCGCGCGCCCGCTCATCTCGGCCGATCTGATCGCCCATACCATCGCCACGCTCAAGGGCAACATCGACGCCGATGGCGCTGTGGTGGCCCATCCCGCCATCGATACGCTCAAGGTGGTGGAAAACGGCGTTATCGTGGGCACGCCAGACCGCAGCGTGTTCTGGAACGCGCAAACCCCGCAGGTCTTCCGCGCGGGCATCTACCGCCGTGCTCACGCCTCGGCGCTTTCCGACGGCTTCGTCGGCACCGATGACAGCTCCTTGATCGAGCGTCTCGGCGGCCGCGTCCTTGTGGTGGAGGGCAAGCGCGACAACATCAAGCTCACTGTGCCGGAGGATTACCTCATGCTCGTCGCCGCCGTGCGCGAGCGCTATCTCAAGCAGAAAGGCGAGCAGGAGCAATGAGCCTGGAATTCAACGCCCTGCGCATAGGGCAGGGCTACGACGTGCATAAGCTGGTCGAGGGCCGCAAGCTCATCATCGGCGGGGTGGATATCCCGCATGCCTTGGGCTTGCTCGGTCACTCCGACGCCGATGTGCTCGCGCATGCCGTGGCCGATGCGCTGCTCGGAGCCATCCGCGGCGGCGATATCGGCAAGCTCTTCCCCGACACCGATCCCGAATGGGAGGGGGCCGATTCCATGAAGCTGCTGGCGGCTGTAGCGGACAAGGTACGCGAAGAGGGCTACCAGATCATCGACGTCGATAGCGTCATCGCAGCTCAGGCGCCGAAGATGGCGCCGCATCGCCAGCAGATGCGCGAGAACTTGGCAGCCGCCATGGGTATCGCGGTCGACAACGTCGGCGTGAAGGCGACCACCACCGAGCACCTGGGTTTCGAGGGCCGTCAGGAGGGCATCTCCGCCACGGCCGTGGCCCTGCTGGCGCGATGTAGCTAGTTCGGGCGCGGTTTTCGCAACGCCCGGTCCCTTCGCAGCCTTCGTCAACCCGCCGCACCATGCGGCATGCACATAGAACAGGAATGCAAATGCTTAAGATCTACGACACCAAACTTCGTGAAAAGGTGCCTTTCGAGTCGCTCGAGCACGGGAAGATCGGCATGTACGTGTGCGGTCCCACCGTGTACAACTACATCCATATCGGCAATGCCCGTACGTTCGTCAGCTTCGACGTCATCCGCCGCTACCTCTCCTGGCGCGGCTTCGACGTGAAATTCGTCTCCAATATCACCGACGTCGATGACAAGATCATCAAGAAGGCCAACGAAGAGGGCCGCAGCGCAGCCGAGGTTGCCGCCGAGTATTCGCAGGCATTCCTTGATGATATGCACGCCATGAACGTGCAGGACCCCGATGTACGCCCGCGCGCAACCGAGGAGATCCCTGAGATGATCCAGCTCATCCAGGAGCTCATCGATGGCGGCCACGCGTACGAGGTCGAGGGCGACGTCTACTTCAGCGTGCGCAGCTACGCTGATTACGGTGCGCTGTCCGGTCGCAACATCGACGAGATGGAAGGTGGTCATCGCGAGCTGCGCGCCGACGGCCAGGGCCTGGAAGACCGCAAGCGCGACCATCTCGACTTCGCGCTGTGGAAGGCCGCCAAGCCCGGCGAGCCTTCTTGGGAAAGCCCGTGGGGCCAGGGTCGTCCCGGCTGGCACATCGAGTGCTCGGCCATGTCGCGCAAGTACCTGGGTCTGCCCTTCGACATCCACGGCGGCGGTGCCGACCTGGTGTTCCCACATCATGAGAACGAGCGCGCCCAGTCCGAGGCCGCATGCGGCTGCACCTTCGCCAATCACTGGATGCACAGCGGCATGCTGCAGATCAACCACGAGAAGATGAGCAAGTCGCTGGGCAATTTCCTGCTGTTGCGCGACATCCTCAAGACCACGTCCCCCGATGTGCTGCGTTTCCTTATGCTGCAAACCCATTACCGCAGCCCGCTCGATTTCTCCGACGAGCGTCTTGACGAGGCTGCATCCGCGCTTTCCCGCATCGAGAACGCCGTGCGCAACCTTGATTGGCAGATGAAGAACGCCCAGGATGTGCCCAGCCCGCTTGATACCCAGGCCATCCTGAAGCAGACGAAGTCCACGCGCGTCGAGTTCGTCCTGGCCATGGACGACGACTTCAACGCTCCGCGCGCGCTGGGCGAGGTGTTCGACCTGGTCGGTTTCGCGAACACCCAGATCGCCGACAAGACGCTTTCGCTCTCCGATGTCCCCTCCGTGCGCGATCTGCGCGAGACCATCACCACGCTCATGCGCGTGTTCGGCGTGGAGGTTGCTCCTCAGGATTGGGAGGATGCGCAGGAAGATGCGTATCCGGCCGAGGTCGTCGACCTGGCGAAACAGGTTGCCGGCTACGAAGGCTCGGATGCTCATGAGGCTGTCGACGCCCTGCTCGATGCCCGCGCCACCGCGCGTGCCGAGAAGAACTGGGCTGTGGCCGATGCCGTGCGCGATGGCCTTACGGGGCTGGGCTTCACCATTGAGGACACCCCTCAGGGTGCTCGCGTCAGCTACGACCCTTCCGAGGTCAAGTAGGCTAAAACCGACGTTGTTGGCCGCTGTGCCGCTTCGTTCCCATTCTCAACCCTGCGGGCGTGGCCGAAAGGCCGCGCCCGGTCTGGCCTGATGCAAGATGCGTTTTACCGGGCCTAGGGCAAAGGGTGCCGGATTTGCCGTGCGGCGTCCGGTTGGATGGGTTCGAGGCCGCGCGGCGGCTTTCGTGTTTGTACTGGATCGATTACTACGAAGATTGCTACCGATGACTGACTTTTCAACAACCGAGCTCCTTGCGCCTGCGGGCGGCCGCAGCCAGCTGGAGGCCGCCGTCCGTTTCGGGGCGGATGCGGTGTATTTGGCCGCCGACAGGTTCGGCATGCGTCAACGTGCCGAGAACTTCACGCTTGACGATATCCCGTCCGCCGCCGCCTTCGCGCACGCAGCGGGCGTGAAGGTGTACGTGACGGTGAACACGCTTATGAACCAGGCGGATATCGCCGCCTTGCCGTCGTATCTGGAGGCCCTTGACGCCTCGCGCGCCGATGCGCTCATCGTAAGCGACCTCGGCGCATTTTCCCTGGCGAAACGCTATGCTCCGCATATGGAGCTGCATGTGAGCACCCAGGCTTCCGTGATGAACGCCGAAGCTGCGCGCACCTGGCATGACCTGGGCGCATCGCGCGTGGTGGTCGCGCGCGAGATGAGCGTGGAGGATATCGCCGAGCTGCGTGCGCAGGCGCCGCGCGATCTTGAGATCGAGGCGTTCGTGCACGGCGCCATGTGCATGGCATTCTCGGGGCGCTGCATGTTGTCTGCCGCTATGACGGGGCGCTCGGGCAACAAGGGTTATTGCGCGCAGCCGTGCCGATGGAGCTATGCGCTGGTGGAGGAGAAACGCCCCGGCGCCTATTACCCCATTGAGGAGGACGTGCGCGGCACCTATGTCATGAACGCGCACGACCTGTGCATGATCGAGCATCTCGACGAGCTGGCGCAGGCTGGCGTCAGCTCATTCAAGATAGAGGGCCGCAATAAGCGTGCGTTCTACGTTGCCACGGTGGTGCATGCCTATCGGGCGGTCATGGATGGCGCCGACCCGTCCACGGTCATGTCCGACTTGCATGCCATTTCGCATCGCCCCTATGGCACTGGCTTCTATTTCGGCCAGCCAAGCCAACGCCAGGAGCGTGACGGCTATGACAAGGATTACCTGCATGCCGCCACGGTCACCGCATGCAGCCCGGAAGGGGAGGGCGGGTGGCGCATTGAGGCCACGTGCCATAACCGGTTCCGCGAAGGCGATGAGCTCGAGGCGCTTTCTCCGCGCAAGGCCATTGAAACGGCGAAGGTGAGGGGCCTCACCTGGCTGGTGCAGCCAAGCGAAGATCGTCCCAACCCGTCTCCCGAGCCCGTGCCGGTGGCGAATCGCACCATGGAAACCTATGCGTTCACCAGCGATATCGCATTGCAGCCGGGCGATCTGCTGCGCATTCGCGTGGATTCTGCTCCTCAAGGGGCGCAGGAAGTGAGGGCATGAGCGGTTCCGAGACAGCGTCCGCGGTGGAGGCGCCCAGTCGCGCTCGTGGCAACCTCATGATCTTGGTATTGGCGCTCAGCTGCTTCGTGTTCGGATGCGCATACCAGTACATCTTGGGCGTGCCCGATCAGGTCGCGCAAATCGCCGGTATCGATCTTTCCCAAGTTAGCCTCATGATGGGCGTCTACGGCGTGTGCAACGCCATCGGCACGCCGCTTCTGGTCATGGCGCTCACCTCGCGCGGCCCGAAGGCATTGCTGCTTGTCAGCCTCGCGCTTATGGCGGTGGGCATGGCCATTTGCGCCGCCACCCCCATCTATCCCGTCATTTTGACGGGCCGTGCCGTCATGGGCGTGGGCAACGGAACCTTCGCGGCAACCGCCTACATCGCGGCAAGCCGCATCGCCGGCCCTTCGCGCGCCGCCTCGGCCATGTCGAATGTGGCGCTGGGTTTCAGCGCTTCGTTCGTCTTCGCGCTTCCCGCCGCGCGTATGCTGCGCAACGTCATCACCTGGCAGCAGGCGTATTGGGTGCTCGTCGTTGCGGCATGCGTCGCGTTCGCGGTCATAGCGCTTATCGTGCGCGTGCCTGAAGCGCCAAGCTCGCCGGCGGCGCAGGGCCGTCACAGCGCCGATGCGCTGCGCGTGTTCCGCAATCCTTGCGTGGTGTTGCCCCTGATCTGCACTATGCTCATGTTCGTGGGGTACGCCTCCATGAACACCTACATCACGCCGTTCATGGAAAGCGTGCTTCCCCAGCCGGAGTGGGTGAGCGGCTCCCTGTTCGCCTTCGGGCTTATGAGCATGATCGGCTCGAAGGCAAGCGGCTGGGCAGCCGATCGCTTCGGCTCGGCTTCGGCGGTCATCGGCTGCGTTGCGCTTCAAGCGGTAACGCTGGTGGGGCTGGGTCTTGGCACGGGATCGTGGCTTGCGGCGCTGGCGGCGGCGTGTATGTGGACGGGCATATCTTGGGGATTCCTGCCGGCGCAGAATTCGTTCATCATGCTCAACGCCGGGGATGAGGCGGCGTTCGCCGTCAGCTTGTCGAACTCCTCGCTGCAGCTCGGCAGCGCGCTCGGGTCGTTCGCCGCGGGCGTGTTCATCACCTGCATGCCGCTTCTGGCGATGCCGTTCGTCTCCGCTGCTTTCACCGCTTGCGCGGTGGCTGCCGAAATCGCGGCGTTGCGTCTGTCCCGCAAGCCCCGCCGCGCACGGTAAGGCGAAAGGTTCCGCTGTTTTCGGTTTTCCGCATCCGTTCGGCTGTTTAGCGTGCAAAGGGCGTGCGCGGTAAAGCCGGTCGCTTGGCTCGTGCGATTCCTTTGTCCGTTCGGCGGTTTAACAGGCGAGCGGTTTGCGCGCCGGTGTAATATATGCCCAACAGATTCGATGCAGGGGTGCCCGGCGGCAACGTCGGCGCTGAGAGGGCGCAAGCCTAACCCTTTGAACCTGTCCAGGTAACGCTGGCGTAGGGAGCATCTCTCGTGCACGGACGAGGGCGCCATCTTCTACGGTAGCGTCCTCGTTTTTCGTTGCAAAGGAGAGAATATGATCGAACAAAATCAGCTCGAGGCATCCATCGCGAAGGCCGCCGCCAACGTGCGCGCCAACAATCCTCTGGCCGGGTCCATCACCAATACCGTCACTATCGATTTCGTGGCCAACGCCCAGCTTGCCGTCGGTGGATCGGCTGCCATGGTTTATCTGCCCGATGAGGGTGAAACCCTGGTTGCCGCAGGCGGCGCCGTGTACCTGAACATGGGCACGTTGTTCCCTATTTACGAGGAAACCATCCCGCGCACGGCGGCCGCGGCTCAGGCCGCCGGCAAGCCGTGGGTGCTCGATCCGGTGGGAATCGGCATCGGCAGCCTGCGCACCAAGCTGCTGTCCGAGCTCAAGCAGTATAAGCCCGCCATCGTGCGCGGCAACGCTTCCGAGATCATCGCGCTCGCCGGCCTGTGGGGTCTCGAGGGCACGGCCGACGACCTTTCGCGCGCCCGCGGCGTCGACACCGCCGATACGGTGGAGGCTGCACGCGCGGCTGCTATCGCGCTGGCTCGCTATACGGAAGGCGCCGTCGTCATCTCCGGCGAGTCCGACCTGGTCACCGACGGGCATTCGGTCGTCATCAGCCATGGCGGCAGCGCGCTTATGGGCAAGGTCACCGGCTTTGGCTGTTCGCAGGGCGGCGTGCTTGCCGTATATGCTACGCAAACCGATCCGTTCACGGCTGCTGTTGCCGCGGTGAACCACTACAATCTGGCGGGTGTCACGGCTGCAGCCGCCGCCGATGCTCCGGCAAGCTTCAAGGTGGCCTTCATCGACGAGCTGTTCCGTGCAACCCCCGAGGCGGTTGCCGGCAACTCCATCGAGATCCAGGAGGCATAGCATCGTGAACACGCTGGTTGCCGTGGCCATCGCCCCGTTCGGCGTGGGCGATGAGCTTGCACCCGAGGTGGCCGAGGTAGTTCGCGTCATCCGTGAATCGGGTCTGCCCAACAAGACCTATTCGATGTTCACCGAGATCGAAGGCGAATGGGACGAGGTTATGGCCGTGGTTCGCAACGCCACGTTCGTCTTGGCTCGGAAGGGCATCCGCACTGAGGTTATTCTGAAGGCCGACGTGCGTCCTGGGTTCGAGAACATGATGGAGCAGAAGGTTCGAAGCGTTGACGCAATTCTTGAAAGCAACGTTGCCGACGGAGATGCCGAAAAGGGAGAATAGCATGAGCATGCGAGATAATCTGGATATTTCCGCATATCTGGTCCTGGGCCCGGAAAACACCTTGGGCCGACCCGTTGCCGATGTGGTGGCCCAGGCCATCGCGGCAGGGTTCACCTGCGTGCAAATCCGCTCGAAGGAGTGCTCGACTCGCGAGCTCATCTCCTGCACGGCCCAGGCATCCGAGGTCATACGGCAGGCCGGTGCGCAAGACCGAGTGGCGCTGCTCATCGATGACCGCCTGGATGCGGTATATGCCGCTCGTCAGCAGGGCGTCAAGGTCGATGGCGTGCACGTTGGCCAGACCGATATCCCCGTCGAGGCGTGCCGTGCCCTGCTCGGCCCTGATGCGGTGGTCGGCCTTTCCGCTCGCGCGGACGAGATGCTCGAGTACGTGAAAACCGCCGATATGTCGCTGGTCGATTATCTGGGCGTCGGCCCGCTGCATGAGACGCCCACGAAAACCGACTGCGGTTTGGCGGCGGACGGTACCATTATCACGAAAAGCCTCGAAGACTTGGCGGCGCTCCATCAGGCAAGCCCCGTTCCCATCGTGGTTGGCGGGGGAGTGAAAGTGGCGGATATCCCCGCCGTCGCGCAAACCGGCGTCGATGGCTTCTTCGTGGTATCCGCGGTATGCGCCGCGCCCGACCCGCATGCAGCCGCCCAAGAGCTCGTGCAAGCATGGAACGCTGCGAAGCAAGCTAGCTAACGCAAACTGAAGCAAACGCAATGAAGGCCCGCTCGATCGAGCGGGCCTTACCTATTTATAAATGTATCGGCCGCGAAAAGTTCCTAGACACGATTCTATGCCGAGCATGCTTGCAAGGGAGAATCAATATAGGCAAGAGAAGCCTGCCTACGTCTTTGCGCGCTTGCGCTCGCGGCAGGTATCGATTCGGGCTAAACAAGTTGGCGCATCTGATCGGCGTTTCCGGCTTAATCCTGCAGCAGTTTCTCCGCGTACGCCAGCTTCACGCAGCAAACGAATACGTCAAGCGCCGCATCCAATTCCTCAACGGGCGGCAGGCTGGGGGCGATACGGATGTTGCTGTCGGCCGGGTCCTGCTTGTACGGCCAGGTGGCGCCTGCGCCCGTCATGGTGACGCCGGCTTTTTTGGCAAGCTCCACGATCCGCTTCGCGCATCCGGCGGGGGCGTTGAACGAGACGAAGTACCCGCCGCGCGGCTTGCTCCAGGTGCAGCCGCCGATTTCGCTCAGGCCTTCGGACAGCTTGCGGTCCACCAGCTCGAACTTGGGGCGCAGGATGGCGGCGTGCTTGGCCATGTGCTCCGTCAGGCCCTTCCCATCGTGCAGGAACTTCACGTGACGCAGCTGATTGAGCTTGTCATGGCCGATGATCTGCGGGCTCATATGCGCCTTCATGTCCGCGATGTTGGCGCTGCTTGCCGCCATTGCCGAAATGCCCGCACCGGGGAAGGTTACCTTGCTGGTGGAAGCGAACTTGAAGCAGCGGTCGGGATTTCCGGCATCATCGCAGGCGCGGCGGATATCGAGCAGCTGATCTTGCTGCGATGCGTCGTCGCTCAGATGATGGATGCCGTATGCGTTATCCCAGAAGATGCGGAAATCATCGGCTGCGCAGGACATGGCTGCCAAGCGGCGTACCACCTCGTCGGAATAGGTTGCGCCGCTGGGATTGGAATACTTCGGCACGCACCAGATGCCCTTGATAGAAGCGTCTTCGGCCACCAGGCGCTCTACCTCGTCCATATCCGGGCCGTCCTCGTTCATGGCAACGGGGATCATCTTGATGCCGAAGGCCTCGGTCACGCCGAAGTGCCTATCGTAACCCGGGCAGGGACACAGCCATTTCACCTCATCAAGCTTGCACCAAGGCGTATGGCCCAGCGTGCCGAACATCCAGCAACGAGCCATGGTGTCGTACATGATGTTCAGGCTGGAGTTGCCGAACACCATCACATGCTCGGCGTCGTCGTCGAGCATAACGGCCATAAGGCGCTTCGCCTCGGGAATGCCGTCGAGCACGCCGTAGTTTCGGCAGTCCGTGCCATCTTCGGCGGTGCAGTCGTCGACATCGGTGATGCACCTGAGCATGGGCATGCTCAGGTCAAGCTGTGCCCGGGAAGGCTTGCCGCGCGCCATGTTCAGAGCCAGCCCTTTCGCCTTGAAAGACTCGTATTCGCGGGTGAGCGCATCGCGCGTTGATTCCAACGCTTCATGGGCAAGCTCTGCGTAAGCTGGCATCGTGGTGCATCCTTTCGCCGTTTGCGGGGTAAGAACAATCGAAAACACCTACCTGAGGTAGGCGAAGTCAAGTATAATCCCAGCGTCAACGTAAACAATCGACCGGTCGTTAAATGCGTCCGTTTCCCGTATTTCGGCGATGCCGGCTGGAGGGCCGTGCGGCTTGCCTGGGGGACGGGCTTGAAAACGGCATAAGGGGCGGGCACAGAACATGGAAACGAATGATTTGCTGGTCGTTTTGGCCATGGTTATCTACTTCGTCGTGGTGCTGGCGGTGGGCTTCTCCTACGCCAAGCGCTCGAATTCCTCTACCGACGAGTACTTCATCGGCGGTCGCAAGGTGGGGCCGTGGTTCACGGCGCTGTCCGCCGAAGCGTCCGACATGTCGGGCTATCTGCTCATGGGCATCCCCGGTCTTGCTTACTTCTTCGGCGCCTCCGAGGCCATGTGGACCTGTATCGGCCTTGCAATCGGCACGTATTTGAACTGGCTGTTCGTGGCCAAGCGCCTGCGCCAGTACTCCGAGCGCGTGCACGCCATCACCATCCCGGCGTTCTTCTCCAACCGCTTCCATGACAAGAAGAACATCCTGTCCACGGTGGCGGCGGCCATCATCTTGCTGTTCTTCTGCGTATATACGGGCAGCTGCTTCGTCACCTGCGGCAAGCTGTTCCACACGCTGTTCGGCATCGACTATGCGGCCATGATGATCTTCGGCGCCGTGGTGGTGTTCGCATACACGCTGGTGGGCGGCTATCTTTCGGTTGTGGCAACCGATTTCATCCAGGGCTGCTTGATGTTCTTCGCCCTGGCCGTGGTGCTCATCGGCTCCATCGCCTCCGTTGGCGGTGTCGATGTGACGGTGGCTTTCCTGCAGAACATCCCCGGCTTCTTGAACGGCGGGCAGCTCACTACGCCCATCATCGACGCGGATACCGGCCTGCAGGCGGTCCAGGACGATCAGCCGCTGTTCGGCGAACCTACCGAATACGGCATCCTCACCATCATCTCCACCTTGGCTTGGGGCCTTGGCTACTTCGGCATGCCGCAGGTGCTCGTTCGCTTCCTGGGCATCCGCTCGGCTGAAGAGGTTCGCCAGTCGCGCATCATCGCCGTGGTGTGGGTCGTCATCTCCATGGTGTGCGCCCTGTGCATCGGCTTCATTGGCCGCGCCATGCTGCCCACCTATTTCGGCACCAATGCGGCTGCTGAGAACATCTTCATCGTCATCGCCCAGATGATTCTGCCCGCCTTCATGTGCGGCGTGGTGGTGTCCGGCATCCTGGCGGCGTCCATGTCCTCTGCTTCGTCGTATTTGCTCATCACCGGTTCCTCGGTTGCCGAGAACATCTTCCGAGGCATCATCAAGCGCGATGCCACCGATCGTCAGGTCATGATCGTTTCCCGCATCACGCTGGCAGTGGTCATGATCATCGGCATCGTCATCGCCCTCGACGAGAATTCCGTCATCTTCCGCGTCGTCTCCTATGCGTGGGCCGGCCTTGGCGCCTCGTTCGGCCCGCTCGTGCTGTGCAGCCTGTATTGGCGTCGCACGAACCTGCCCGGCGCCCTTGCGGGCATGCTCGGCGGAGCTATCACGGTAGTGGTTTGGCACAACCTCATCAAGCCGCTCGGCGGCGTGTTCGGCATCTACGAGCTTCTGCCTGCCTTCATCATCTCGCTCGTGTGCATCTTCGTGGTGTCGAAGCTCACGGCAGAGCCCTCGCAGGAGATCTATGATGAGTTCGATCACTACACCGAGGCTCGCATGGATGAGGATGTGAATCCTGCGGCCGCATAGCAACTGCGATACATATATAGGTGTTTCAACGGGGAAGGGACCTTGGGTTTCCTTCCCCGTTTGACGTTTGGGAAGGTTTGCGTAAAAGCATACGCATGAACTGGTTTTATGAACGCAAGCACACAAGCATTTTTCCTGCAACCGTTCTCCGTGCTATCATATGCGATGCTATTGCCCGTAATCACAGTACTTAAGCTCAATCTAGGAGGTTCTTGGATGAGCCAATCTATTATCGATCTCAGCAGGCGAGCATTCATCGGCGGCGCAGCAGCGCTTGGCGCCACGTCGCTTATCATCCCCGAGTTCGCGTTTGCTGAAACGGCCGCTGAAAAGCAGGCCGAGGCGGATGCCGTTCGCAACCAGCTGGTCGGCTTGCAGGCCGACCTGGAAACCGCCGGCGAAAACTACTATGCAGCTCTCGACGAGCAGGAAAGCGCCCAACGCTCCATGGAGGAGCAGCAGGTAAAGATCGACGAGACCACCGAGGAAATCGAAGGTCTGCAAGATCGTCTGAGCACGCGCGCCCGCAGCATGTACCGTTCCGGCTCCACCACGTTCATCGACTTTCTGCTCGGTGCCTCCTCTTTCGCCGAGTTTACCCAGAATTGGGAGCTGCTGAATCAGATCAACGCTAACGACGCCGATCTGGTCGATCAGACCAAGGCCGCTCGTGAGCAGCTTCAGGCAGCCAAAGACGAGTTCGCCCGTCAGGAACAGATCGCTGCCCAGAAGGCCGCAGAATGCAAGCAGATCCACGACGAGGTTCAGGTCAAGGTGCAAAATGCCACCGAGCTCATGAACTCCCTCGACGAAGAGGCGCGTGCCCTGCTTGAGCAGGAGCAGGCTGCGGCCGCTGCTGCAGCGGCCGCCCAGGCACAGGCCGAGGCCGAGGCTGCAGCTGCAGCTGCCGGCGGCAACGGTGGCGGAAACGACGGCGGCTACCAGGGTGGTGGAAGCAACGATGGCGGCAATCAGGGTGGCGGCAACGGCGGCGGCAATGATGGCGGCAACCAGGGCGGCGGCGGAAGCAGCAGCGGTGGCAGCACCATCGTCTATCCTGGCGGCGGCGGTTCCGCTGGCGACAACAGCGCTGCGTATTCTTACGCCTGCTCGCGTATCGGCTGCCCGTACGTGTGGGGCGCTGAGGGACCGGATTCGTTCGATTGCTCCGGTTTGGTCACGTGGGCATATCGTCAGCTTGGCATTGAACTGCCGCATCAAAGCGAGGCTCAGATGGCTCGTGCTACTCGAGTGGTATCCGTCAGCGAGGCGCGTCCGGGTGATGTTTTGTGGCGTTACGGCCACGTGGGAATCGCCGGCGGCTACGGCGGAACTCCCTATGTGCATGCTCCCACGTTCGGCGCATGCGTCCGCAATACCGACTCGCTTTCGTGGTCGAACTTCACGAACGCGTTGCAGTTCTAGAAGGCATAGACTCTAGAAGACATAGCCTGATTAGCATGTAATCGGGGGAAGGCATACGGGCCTTCCCCCGATTTGTTTTAGAACGCATGATCAATAGGCCATGTGCAATGCCTTAAGAGGGAAGTTATGGCTCCAAAGGCTGCGGAGCTCTCATTACAGATAACGTTACGCATGGCAGGGAAGAGAATAGGCTTCGCTCAAATGATGCCAACGCCGCTATAGGATAAAGCTGAACAGGGAAAACAATCCCTGCTTTACGAAGGAGAGGCTCAGCGCACGTAAGAGAAGTTCCATCTTTCAAAAAAAGTTGAAAAAAGGGGTTGCCACAACGTCCACTATCCCGTAATATATTACCTCGCTTGCGGAGCTCACGACAGCGAGCTTCGAAGTGGAACGCCTGCTGGAAAGCCGAACAGCTTACAGCAACGGGTGATGAGGATTCAAAACTTTGTGAAGGTTTGAAGAGGATACACCCGGGGCCGTGTAAAGGGTTGACACGGTTTCTTAGCTAGCGTATGATTCCACTGCTCGCGCGTTCGGGTTCTCACCGATCCGCAAGCAGGCAGCTTGATAAATGCACATGAATTAAGCAGCGAAACATGGGCGTGTGCCCGAGTGGTTAAAGGGGACGGGCTGTAAACCCGTTGACTCTGTCTACCTAGGTTCGAATCCTAGCGCGCCCACCATCTTTCGCCTGTGTAGCTCAGTCGGTAGAGCACTTCCTTGGTAAGGAAGAGGTCGTCGGTTCAAGTCCGATCGCAGGCTCCAGCTTTTTGGCGGTGTAGCTCAGTTGGTTAGAGCACACGGTTCATACCCGTGGCGTCACTGGTTCGAATCCAGTCACCGCTACCAATACTTACACTGCGCCCGATTTATCGGGCGCTTTATTTTAGATTCGTTTCGCGAAAGCGATCCTTATAAGGAGGATGAAACATGGCTAAGGAGAAGTTCGAGCGTTCCAAGCCGCATGTTAACATCGGCACCATCGGTCACGTTGACCACGGTAAGACGACGCTGACTGCTGCTATTTCCAAGACGCTGTCCGAGAACGATGGCTCCCATGGCACCGCTCATGCTGACTTCACCGCCTTCGAGAACATCGACAAGGCTCCCGAGGAGCGCGAGCGTGGCATCACGATTTCCATTGCTCACATCGAGTACGAGACCGATCAGCGTCATTATGCTCACGTTGACTGCCCTGGTCACGCTGACTACGTCAAGAACATGATCACCGGTGCTGCCCAGATGGACGGCGCTATCCTGGTTATCGCTGCTACCGACGGCCCCATGGCTCAGACCCGCGAGCACATCCTGCTCGCCCGTCAGGTCGGCGTTCCCTACATCGTCGTCTTCCTGAACAAGTGCGACATGGTCGACGACGAGGAGCTCATCGAGCTCGTCGAGATGGAGACCCGCGAGCTGCTGACCGAGTACGAGTTCCCCGGAGACGACATCCCGGTCATCCGCGGTTCTGCTCTGAAGGCCCTGGAGGGCGACAAGGAGTGGCAGGACAAGGTTTGGGAGCTCATGGACGCTGTTGACTCCTACATCCCCACGCCGGAGCGCGACGTTGACAAGCCGTTCCTGATGGCTGTCGAGGATACCATGACCATCACCGGCCGTGGTACCGTTGCTACCGGTCGTGTCGAGCGTGGCGTTCTGCATGTGAATGACCCGCTGGAGATTGTCGGTATCAAGGAGACCCAGAACACGGTCTGCACCGGCATCGAGATGTTCCGCAAGCTGCTGGACGAGGCTCAGGCTGGCGACAACATCGGCTGCCTGCTCCGTGGCATCAAGCGCGAGGACATCGAGCGTGGCCAGGTTCTCTGCAAGCCTGGTAGCGTTACCCCGCACCAGAAGTTCGAGGGCCAGGTCTACATCCTGACCAAGGAAGAGGGCGGCCGTCACACCCCGTTCTTCGATGGCTATCGTCCGCAGTTCTACTTCCGCACCACCGACATCACCGGTGTTGCTCACCTGCCCGAGGGCACCGAGATGGTTATGCCTGGCGACAACGTGACCATCACTGCTGAGCTGATTCACCCGGTGGCAATGGAGGAAGGCCTCCGCTTCGCTATCCGCGAGGGTGGCCGCACCGTTGGTTCTGGTCGAGTGACCAAGATCATCGCTTAGTTTTAAGCTGCAGCTTTCAAAGGGCCCGCTTACGGGCGGGCCCTTTCTTAAGATTCATGTGTATGCGTTCAAGCTTGTTTGAATACGGCTTATAAGGAGAGTTCATGCGCACGATGGTTACCTTGGCGTGTACGGAGTGCAAGCGCCGTAACTACACGACCAAGAAGAACAAGCAGAACAACCCTGATCGTATCGAGTTGAAGAAGTACTGCAAGTGGTGCCAGAAGCACACGCTGCATAAGGAAACCCGATAGTTTTCAGAGGTTAGCACGGGCATAGGCCAGTAGCTCCAATTGGTAGAGCGGCGGTCTCCAAAACCGCATGTTGGGGGTTCGAGTCCCTCCTGGCCTGCCAGCTCGAATAGCGAGCAGCTTGTAGTCAGGTTGCTAAATTGATCAGCAGCTTGATGCCAGGCTGCTTGTTTGGCGTTTAGAGGTAAAACGATCCCTAAAGGAATCAGATGGCTAAGAAATCAAAAACTCAGCGTGCGAAGGCGTCTGCCGCTCGTGCCGCTCGTAAGGAAGCTCGTCAGGCCGAAGCAGCAGCCGAGGCATTGAAGCAAGCCCAGGGCGAAAGCGCTGATACCGAAGCTCCTAAGAAGAAGCTGTTCGGTAAATCTTCTCAGGCTGCTGATTCTGCAAAAGACGCTAAGCAGAGCAAGGCTGTTGAAAAGAAGGCTGAGAAGAAAGCTGCTAAGCCCAAGAAGAAGCGTTTCCAGTTCCTTAGGGATGTCAAGGCTGAGATGAAGCGCGTTACTTGGCCTAGCCGTCAGGACGTTCTTCGTTGGAGTGTTGTGGTGGTTGCCGCGCTTCTCTTCTTTGGTATTTACGTTGCTGTTCTTGACAATGGCATTATCACGCCGCTGTTGTTTTTGATTTCCGGATTGGGGGCTTAAGGCATGTCGAAGAAGTGGTATGTGCTTCACACCTACTCCGGCTATGAGAACAAGGTGAAGACGAACCTTGAAACCCGCATCGAAACCATGGGTCTTGAGAACAATGTCTTCGCTATCGAGATTCCTACCGAAACCGTTACCGAGATCAAAGAGGGCGGTCGTCGTAAGGAAAGCGAAAAGAAGGTGTTCCCTGGTTACGTGCTGGTTCGCATGGAACTTGATGATCGTAGCTGGGCTGCCGTTCGCAACACTCCCGGTGTTACCGGTTTTGTCGGTGCTGATAGCAAGCCTGCACCCCTTACTCGTGACGAGTACAATAAGATTATGAAACGTACTAGTCATGAGGCCCCGAAGAAGACCTCTACCAATCTTGAAGCAGGGCAGGCCGTCAAGGTCGTTTCCGGTCCTCTGGCCGAGTTCGATGGCGTTGTTTCTGAGGTCATGCCTGATGCCGGCAAGGTTAAGGTCATGGTTTCGATCTTCGGTCGTGAAACCCCGGTGGAGCTTTCGTTCGATCAGGTTTCCTGCATATAGAATGGTCTCTGCAGTTTTAAGGCGTGCCCGCGTGGACCGGGGCTTCTCATTCCTTAGGCTGTGAAGATATATAGTGCAAAAGCATTTTGAAAGGTAATTAGAATGGCTGAGAAGAAAGTTACCGGCTTCGTTAAGCTGCAGATTCCTGCTGGCGCTGCGAATCCGGCCCCGCCCGTCGGCCCGGCTCTGGGTGCTCAGGGTGTCAACATCATGCAGTTCTGCCAGGCGTTCAACGCTCAGACGCAGGAGCAGAAGGGCACCATCATCCCTGTTGAGATCACGGTGTACGAGGACAAGTCCTTCACCTTCGTCTGCAAGACCCCGCCGGCGGCCGTGCTGATCAAAGAGAAGCTGGGTCTGAAGTCCGCTTCCGGCATCCCGCAGCTGAAGTTTGTGGGTACCCTTACCCAGGATCAGCTCCGCGAGATCGCTGAGATCAAGATGCCCGACTTGAACGCTAACGACATCGATGCTGCTATGCGCATCGTTGCCGGTACCGCTCGTTCCATGGGCGTGCGCGTCGAGGGCGTTGAGATGAAGAAGACCTACGTGCCTTCTAAGAAGCTGGCCGCTATCCTCAGGGGCGAGGCTTAAGAATTTCGCATCGTTTGATGCATTTGATTTTGGACAGTGGAAGGGCTTTGCGTTAGAAGCCGCATAAGCTCGCTACGCACCACGAAAGGAACTATCATGGCAAAGCATTCCAAGGCTTACCGCGCTGCCGTCGAGAAGATCGGCGATGCCACCTACGCTCCGCTTGAGGCGTTTGCAATGGTGAAGGAAGTCGCCACCACCAAGTTCGATCAGACCATCGAGGCTCACTTCCGCCTGGGTATCGACACCCGTCAGGCTGATCAGCAGCTGCGTGGCACGGTCTCCCTGCCGAACGGCTCTGGTAAGACCGTCCGTGTTGCTGTTTTCGCCGAGGGCGCTGCAGCTGACGCTGCTCGTGAGGCTGGCGCCGACATCGTCGGTACCGATGAGCTGACTGCTCAGATCCAGGCTGGCGAGTTCAACTTCGACGCTGCTGTTGCTACTCCTGACCAGATGGGCAAGGTCGGTCGTCTGGGCAAGATTCTCGGCCCCCGCGGTCTGATGCCGAACCCGAAGCTCGGGACCGTCACCCCGAACGTTGCTCAGGCTATCAAGGAGCTCAAGGGCGGCCGTGTGGAGTATCGCGCTGACCGTTACGGTATTGCTCATGTCATCATCGGTAAGGCTAGCTTCACTCCCGAGCAGCTCGCTGAGAACTACGGCGCTGTTTATGACGAGATTCTGCGCATGAAGCCTGCTGCTGCTAAGGGCAAGTACGTCAAGTCCGTCAGCGTTTCCGGCACCATGACCCCGGGCGTTGCTGTTGACTCTTCCGTGAACAAGAACTACACGGTTGCTGCTGAATAAACATCTCAGCCATTTCAGCTTTTAAGGAGCGGTCCCTTTGGGGCCGCTCCTTTTGTATATGTTGGCGGCTCTAATAGCGTGCATGGATGTGGCTTGTTGAAGGGCCAATGATTACAGGATGGGTAGTACTCCTTAGCGCCATTTTGCCGATCTGTGCTTGTTGGAATGCCATGACGAGACTGCTTTTGCATCTGACATAGTGCGAGTTTGGTACCATTGTCTTGATTGCGGATTGCGGATTGCGGATTGCGGATTGCGGATTGCGGATTGCGGATTGCAGTTCTTGAAGCTATTGGGTTAGGAGCATGGGCTATGTCGGTTATCTTGAAGTCTCCGGGTGAGATTGAGGCTATGAAGGCTGCAGGGCAGCTTTCAGCAGAAGTACTGCGCAAGGTAGGGGAGCTTGTGAAGCCTGGCGTCTCTACGTTGGAGCTTGACGAGTTTGCCGAAACCTATATCCGTGAGCACGGTGGTATCCCGGCATTTAAAGGTTATGGCGGATTCCCGGGGACCATCTGCGCATCAGTGAACGAGCAAATCGTTCATGGTATTCCCTCGAAAAATGTCGTGCTTCGGGACGGCGATATCCTCAGCGTTGATACCGGTGCCACGGTTGACGGTTGGGTGGGGGATAACGCCTGGACATTTCCCGTAGGGAAGATATCCGAGCAAAAGCGTAAGCTGCTTAAGGTTACCGAGGAGTGCATGTGGGCTGGTTTGGACTGCGCCGTCGCGGGTAATCACTTAGGCGACATCGGTCATGCTGTGCAATCGATTGCTGAGAATGCCGGCTTCGGAGTTGTTCGCGAGTATGTTGGCCATGGCGTGGGTAGAAATATGCACGAAGAACCCAACGTTCCCAACTACGGACATAGGCACTTGGGAATGAAGCTGCAGGTTGGCATGGTGCTGGCTATTGAGCCGATGATTAATATGGGTACCCGAAAGGTGCTTCAGGGCAATGATGGGTGGCTGGTGAGCACGCGCGATGGAAAGCCGAGTGCCCACTTCGAGAAGATGGTCGCCATCACCGAATCCGGTCTCGTGATTCTCACCACCGAACCGGACCATAGGCGTCCTCTGTAAAAAGGCGAGCACTCGCTCGCGAATCATTGCTGTGGGTTGTGAAGTGTCAGGCAAGACACTGGTACGGCAGACGGGTCGTGCCGATGGGAGCTTAGGCAACAGCGATCCCGCAGTATGCATAGTAAAGGGGTGCAGCGTGCATATGCGCTGCACCCCTTAGCTTTACGGGAAGAGAATTGGCAAGGGCCTTTTACTTCAGCTGCTTTCCGTTCGTGTCCCAGTAGAACCGCTTGAACTTGCGAATTTGGTTCAGGTGCATGATCTTCGCCCACATGTTGTGCTTGAAGGAATCGGGTGCGTAATGCAACGGGTAAGGCTCTTCGGTGGCCTTCAGGGCCTTCAGGGCCTGAGCAAGGCGCTCCTGGTTGTCCATGCTGCGCTTGAGCACATAGGCGGGTACGCAGCAGTACAAGAACGGGTTATAGGCCTCGTGATACTCCACCGGCTGACCCATGACGAACTCGCGCACGATCAGCTCGACGAAGTTCTGTCCGCCAAGGCTCATGTAGTAGGTGTTACGCCCACAGCGCGTGTTCACCTCGAAGAAGCGGAAGCTGCCGTCGCGGCTGTCGTACTTGATGTCGAAGTTGGCGAATCCGCGATAGCCCACATGCGACAGGAAGCGCTTGGCGCACGAGATGATGGCTTCCTCGCGCTCGCCCATGATGCACAGCGGGTTGCCAAGCGCGGTGGGGTCGTGGTCCTGCAGACATACCACGCCGCCTGCGACCACGCGCATGTCGCCGGAGGCATCCGAGAACGTGGTGAGCGTGCGGATGGCGTCGTCTCCGCCGGGGATGAAGTCCTGCAGCACCAGCAGGTTGTTGTAATCCGACGTGCGGATGCTGCGCCAAACCTGCGCAAGCTCCTCAGGGCTTTCGATTTCGTAGATCTTTCGCCAGCCCTCGATGGTGGGCTCGGCGTCTTGGAACTGGGCCGAGTTGGAAGGTTTGGCGATCAGCGGGTAGGGGAACTCGTTGACGGGAAGCTCGTCGGGGCCGTTTCCGCAATCGAAGTACCAGGTTTTCGGGAACGGGATGTCAAGCTCCTCGCAGATCTCGTAGAATCGGCGTTTCTGCGTGATGTCATCGAGCAGGGGAAAATCGATGTAGGGGACTACGTAGCCAAGATCCTGCAGGCGTTGCTTGCCCTGCGAGAGCATGCGGGCGTGGCAGTCATCGCAGCCCAAGATGAGCAGCGTCTTCTCGGGATGTGCGCCGTGGACCTCCTTCGCGAGTCGCTCAAGCGCGTTGTAAAGGCCCTCTTGCTCGTGGATATGCGGCTCCAGACGATAGTCGGTGAAGCGGCTTTCGGAGAGCATCTTGATGTTTTGCGTGGCGAGCACGATGGTGCTTTCGATACCGAAGGCGCGATGCAGTTCGCGCACGTAGCTGTAGGCAAGGATATCGCCGCCTACCACCACCGGTTGCAGCAGGCGCGCAACATCTTCGGTGCAGGTGATAGGTGCGGGATCGACGTTTGCGGTCATGAAATCTCCTTTGAGACCCGATAACGTATGCAGCCTTGCATTATCGCACACGCCGGCAGCCGCGCGTAGGCGTGACGCGCGTTTCGTGGAAAGTGCCCATAGGGCGGGCCGGTGGCGTATGATGGGCGAATGCAAAACGCCGGTCGGCGAACCTGTAAGAGAAGGAGCTTTCCAAAGCATGTGCGGATTCGTGGGATTCACCGCCGTTGATTTCGATGAGGGCGTCAATCGCGCCATCGTCAAGGACATGGCGGATCGCATTATCCATCGCGGCCCTGATGATGAGGGCTTTTTCGTAAACGATGATGTGGCGATGGGCTTTCGCCGCCTGTCCATCATCGACCTTGAGGGCAGCCACCAGCCCATGCAGAACGCCGATGGCAGCGTGACCGTCACGTTCAACGGCGAGATCTACAACTTCCAGGAGCTGCGCGCCGAGCTTGAGGGCATGGGCTACCAGTTCAAGACCAACGGCGACACCGAGACCATCGTGCATGGTTACGAGGCCTGGGGTACGGGCGTGTTCGAGCGCCTGCGCGGCATGTTCGCCATCGCCATCTGGGATGCCAAGGAAAAGCAGCTGGTGCTTGCGCGCGATATCTTCGGAATCAAGCCGCTGTACTACCAGCATGAGGGCTATCGTCTTATCTGGGGCAGCGAGATCAAGTCCTTCCTGGCGCACCCGCGCTTCAAGAAGGAGCTCAACCGCGAGGCCCTGCCGCAGTACCTGTGCTTCGAGTATATGAACGACTCGCAGACCATGTTCAAGGATGTCCATAAGATGACGCCCGGTCATTTCATGGTGCTCAAGGACGGCAAGGCCACTATCGAGTGCTTCTACAAGATCACCTACAAGATCGATCGTTCCAAGGGCCTTGAGGAATGGGCCGACATCATCAAGGACACGTTCGACGAGAGCGTGCGTGCCCACGAGATCGCCGACGTGGAGATCGGCAGCTTCCTGTCCGGCGGCATCGACAGCTCGCTGGCTGCGTACTGCATGGGCCAGCATCACGACGAGGGCGTGAAGACGTTCTCCGTGGGCTACGACATCACCGGCAGCGAGGAGCAGCGCGACAAGGCCGAGAACGCCGGCTTCAAGATCAAGCTGGACGAGCTGAAAGATGCGCGCGAGTTCGCCGAGTGGGCAGGGCTTTCCAATAAGGATGTGCAGGTCACGGCCAAGGAGTTCTTGGATATCGTTCCCACCGAGCAGTATCACATGGACGAGCCGCTCGGTGCGCCGTCGGCCATCCCGCTGTACTTCGTCAGCCAGCTTGCCTCCAAAGAGGTGAAGGTGGTGCAGTCCGGCGAGGGCGCCGACGAGCTGTTCGGCGGCTACTGGATCTACCACGACCAGTACGAGTTCTCCAAGTACTTCAAGGTGCCCCGTGCGCTGCGTGCGGCCGGCGGCGCGGTTGCTCAGAAGTTGCCGCCGTTCCACGGGCGTCACTTCGCCATGCGTGGTTCGGGCGGCCCGGAGAAGAGCTACCAGCGCGCGTGCATGAACTACATGTGGGACGAGGTGCCCCATGTGTTGAAGGGCTACAACGGCCCGTGCAAGCCGTGGGAATGGTGCAAGCCGCACTTCGATGAGGCTGCGGTGCAGACGGGCGGCGGCGACGTGATTACGCAGACGCAGTATGTGGACATGGTCTCCTACATGCCCTACGACATCTGCCTGAAGGCTGACCGCATGTCCATGGCTCACTCCCTTGAGCTGCGCGTTCCCTTCCTTGATAAGAAGGTGCTCGACGTGGCGCTGCAGCTGCCCACCGATTGCCGCGTCACCGACGAGCACTCGAAGTACGCACTGCGTCGTGCGGCTGCCCACTTGGGCTTCCCGCAGAAGGTGGCCGATATGCCCAAGCAGCCGTTCATCACGCCGCTGACCGTGTGGCTGCAGACCGACCTGTACTATGAGCGCATCAAAGAGGCGTTCACCAGCCCCGCTGCGCACGAGTTCTTCAACGTGGACTACCTGATGAAGATGCTCGACGACCACCGCAGCGCCGACTTCAGCACGCAGGAGGGCCGCTCCAAGCTCAAGATGATGCGCATCTGGAACGTGTACTGCTTCCTGTGCTGGTACGAGGTGTTCTTCGGCGAGACGTCGAAGCAGTACGCCCCGAAGACGCAGGTGGCGTAAACGGGTTTGCGCAAGAGCGCGTAGGCGTGCGGGTTTTCCGTCGCGAACGGATAGATAGGGCTACGTCCCCAAAGTGTCCGGGTGACGGTTTGCTTGAGCTCTCCTGCATAGCGAAATGAGAAACGGCCGCGGATGGTTCCGCGGCCGTTTGTTTTGCGGGTGCGCTCGTTTGCGCGGGCTACTTGTCCCAGGCGATGAAGGCCCAGGTGATCACGCGGGGGTTGCGCAGACGCAGTGCCTTTTGCACACCGCCGTGGCCGTCGGGCGATCCGGCACGCTCGTTGGGAACGAGGTTGTCGTTGAGCCAAGCGTGCAAGCGCGCATAGGCGGCTTGGCGCTGTTTTTCGCCGACGATGGCGCCGGCGGCCCCGTCGATCATGCGGCGCAAGCTGTCCGCGGCTTGATCGGGGGTGTCGTAGGTATCGTTGCGCTCGGAGCAGATGAAGTCGACCTGGGGCAAGATGCCCTCGGCGGCCAAGATGTTGATGGCGTACAGGAAATCGGGGCACAGCGCATCCTTAAGCCCCAGCTCGGCCATGATGCGCTCGTCGGTGCGAGGGCTTGAGCCGGTGGTCAGCGTGATGCACACGCGCCGGCGTGCGATGTCGGTCAGGCGCAGCAGGCTGTCGCGCAGGTTGGCGGTGGCGATGCTGCGGGAGGCGGTGCACACGTCCACCATGCCCGGGCGCACGCCCTTGGCGGCCCAATCTTCCTCCCAGCTCAGCTGCATGGGGAAGACCGTGTGGACATCGGCCTGTTCAAGCGCCTCCGACATACGGTCGAGCATGCCGCGCGAGAAGTCGGCGGCGACCACCTTGTGGCCGGCCAGCCCGAGCGGCACGGCAAGCGCCCCGGTGCCGCATCCCATATCGAACACGGTTTCCCTGGGCTGGATATCCGCCAGCTCGATGAAACGTCGCGCGTAAGCGCTGGGTTCGGTGCTGGTGGGGAAGGTGTGGGAGCGGGAATCCCAGTAGGAGGGGTCATCGGCTTTGCGACGTACCTGCTGCAGAGCCATCCATTCCGCGTTCCAATCGGTGGTGGTGAGGATCGGGGTGAAGGGCTGCACGTTGATGGCGGATTCGACGTCGATCTTGTCGGCCGGGGCGTTTGAGCCGAATGACTCGGTGGATGCCGGGGTTCGGTCGAGTCGGCTGCCGTCCGTTTGGTCGGTGGATGTGCCCGTGAGGTCAAGTTGGGAGCACCTCGTCTGCTTGAAGGACGAAGCGGGTTCGGGCGTGTTGTTTCCGGCCATTTTGAGCATCCCTTCCATGAAACGGCTGTGCAGCCGATATATTCGTTAGCACGTATAACCATAGTATCCGATTGCGGGGCTTGCTATGCGAGGGCCGGGCAATCGTTCTCAGATAAGGAGCATACCATGCATGTAGAGCTGCTCTACCACACCCCTGATCCGGAGCGTGCCATCGCCACGGCTGCGCGCCTGTGCTACGCGCCTGTAGGCGCCGCCGAGCTGATGGAGACCATGCCGCCCGAGCGCATCAAGAGCGTGCTCACCACCATCATGTCCTCGGGGCATTTCAGCACCCTTGAGCATGCAAGCTATACGTTCGCCGTCGACGGCGTGTCGCGAGCGCTCACGCATCAGCTTGTGCGCCATCGCATCGCCAGCTTCAATCAGCAAAGCCAGCGTTACGTGAAGTTCACGGGCGAGGTTGCGGTGGTGAAGCCCGAGAGCATCGCGGGCAACACCGAGGCATCTGAGGCGTTCGACAAGGCAATTCAGGCGGCAGTGGATGCCTATCATGCGCTGCTCGAGGCGGGCGTGCCCGCCGAGGACGCGCGCTATCTGCTGCCAAACGCCGCGGAGAGCAAGATCGTCATCACCATGAACGTTCGCGAGCTGCTGCACTTCTTCAGCCTGCGCTGCTGCAACCGCGCTCAGTGGGAGATCCGCGATATGGCGCACCGCATGCTGGAGCTGGCGCGCCCCACGGCTCCGTTCATCTTCGCCGACGCCGGCGCGCCATGCGTGCGCGGTACGTGCCCGGAGGGCAAGATGACCTGCGGCAACCCGTATCCAAAGGTCGTGCGTGAGTAACGTGGCGAAACCTAAGAGCGACCTTTCCCGCGCGTTTTCCGAGGATGGTGCGCGCAAGACGCACGTGGGCGGCCAGGCGCTGCTCGAGGGCGTGATGATGCGCGGCAAGTACAACTGGGCTGTGGGCGTGCGCGAGCCGGATGGCGGCGTGTATGAGGAATCCCACGACCTGGCAAGCGGCCGTGCGAAGAACGGCTGGATGTACTGGCCGTGCGTGCGCGGGTGCCGCGCGATGGTGGAATCGCTGGTGCTGGGCTACAAGGCGCTCGAGATCGCCGCGCTCCATGCGTTCAGCGAGGATGAGGAAGACGAGGCCGATTCCGCGTCCGCGCAGCGGGCGAGGGTGACCGGTTCCGACGGAATCGCTGCGAAGGCTGCAGCTTCGATGCGGCAGGCGGAAGCTTTCGGGTCCGGCAAGCACGTTGAGGAGAAGGCGGTCTTTGAACCTTCGGTGGCGGAGGACGCGGCGGGCGTAGGCGCCGCTTCGTCGCATCCGCTTGTCGGCGATGCCGATGTGGAGTCGCCAGCGCATTTGCCCGCTTGCGACTCTTACGGTGAAGCATCTGCGCCTACGCCCGCCGATGCAACGTTCTCCTGGAAGGACGATTTCGGCCGCCCTGACACCATGATCGACGCCTTGGGTGCGCAGCGTTCGCTAGAGGTGGTTTCCGAGCCGGTCTCCGCACCCGCTGCCTCCGCTGCGGCCGCAAGCGAGCCTGCAGCGAAGTCCGACGGAGATGCGGTGTTCGGCAAGAAGGAGATGGCGTTCTCCATGGTGCTGGGCCTGGTCATGGGCGTGGTGCTGTTCATCGTGGCGCCGGCGCTCATCACGAACCTGCTGGTGGGCGAGTACGATGCGCACACGCTGGCCTGGAACATCGTGGACGGCCTTTTGCGCGTGGCCGTGTTCGTGTTCTACATTTGGCTGATCGGGCGCATGAGCGACATCAAGCGCATGTTCGGCTATCACGGCGCCGAGCACAAGACCATCCACTGCTACGAGCATGGGTTGCCGCTCACCCCGGAAAACGCGAGGCAGTTCCCGCGCTTGCACGTGCGTTGCGGCACGGCGTTTCTGATCATGGTGATGATCATCGCCATTTTGGTGTACACCGTCACGCCGCTCAATGCGCTCATCTCGGCGTGGGGCGTGCCCGACGGCGCCCCGAAGCTGGCGCTCGTCATTGCGGCGCGCATAGCGCTGATGCCGGTGATCGCGGGCATCAGCTACGAGATCACCGTGCGCTGGGCGGGCAGCCATCCGGAAAACCCGCTGGTGAAGGTGGTGCTGTGGCCGGGTATGCAGATGCAGTACCTGACCACCAACGAGCCCGACGACGGCATGCTCGAGTGCGCCATCGCCGCCATGCAGCAGGTGCTTGAGCGCGAAGAGCTCGAAGCGGCGAAGGCCGCCGCCGCGGCTAGAAGCGCTCAAGCGTAGGCGGGACAGGTTTGATAAACGAAAGGGAGGGCGGCTTGCGAGGGAATCGCAAGCCGCCCTCCCTTTTCGCTGTGTTAACGCGCCGTATCGGGACACACGCTCGCCCTAGAAGCCTAGGCTTCGGAGCCTGAACGAGATTGCAACGCGTGCAAAGAGAAAGCCTGCCCAAGGCGATGCTTGGGCAGGCTTTCGAGCTTTCGGTTAGAAAGGGCTTTGCGCCTTTCGCGATGCGTCTACTGGTTCGCACAGGCGATGAGCGGCAGGTATTGCTGCGCGGCTGCTGGAACGGCAAGGTCGATGCTTTGGCCGTAAGCGCTTACCGTGACGTAACCGGGGGTGTTGTACGTGGTGAGCGTGGCGGGGACGCCCGCGGCGGAACCGGACACGGTGCTAGCGGGTACGGCGTTGGCGGGAAGGTCGGCCACCTGCCAATCCTTGATGTCGAGGTTCTCGATGCAGGTTTGCACTTGCGAGGACGAGATTCCCGTGGCGTTGGCGATGTCCCAGGTGTGGGCCAGAAGCGCATCGGAAACGGCGTCTTTGACGCCCGATGCGTCGATAGCGGAGTTCATGGCGGTGGCTTTCACGCTGCTTGCTGCGTTGGCAACCGGGGCTGCGGTGGACGTGGCGGGCAATAACGCGCTTGCGCAGCCTATGCCCACGCAAACGATCAGAATGCTCCCAAGGCAAACTCCTAGTGCTTTTCGTACCATGCGACGCTCCCTTTCCGCCCGATGGGCGGCCTCCATGTTGCTACGTACGGGCAGGATGCCGTCGATGATGCTGTGATACGGCGATTGCGCTGCGAAGATGCGGCGGTTCGACGGCTCCTTGATGCTAAGGTTACGCGAAGGCGGGCAGCGGGGACCAAGGTTCTCGAAACCGTCGCGGTTCCTTCGCGCTCCGCCGACGAAATCAACACGCATTCTGCAATTTCGCGGTATCGTCGTGTATAAGGCGGCCGGTTTTGCGTCGTTCGGGGCGCGTGCGGGCGGCTCGTGCGGAATCGCAAGCTCATCTTCGCCGTCAATCGTGTATAGTACCCCCTGCGCCGCCCGCGACGTTTCGCCGCGCGGCGCTCCTATCCCCGCACACGTAAAACTACGAATGGGGCAACCGTGTGAACGAGCAGGCCCAAGAGCGGCCGGAGCAGGCAAGGAGGGTGCCGCATGAAGCTGGTGGTGACCGAGAAGAACGACGCGGCGACGAAGATCGCGGCGTTGCTGGGCGTGAAAAAGCCCAAGGCTGACAAGGTGTATTCCACGCCGGTGTACCGGTTTGAGGTGGACGGCGAGGAATGGGTGACCATCGGCCTGCGCGGCCATATCTTAGAGCCCGATTTCACGCCTACTCTTATATATAAGAAGCGCGGCGGCTGGCGAGGCGTCACCGCGGAGGGCGAGGCCATCCCGGCGCAGCTGCCCGCAAGCCTAGCGCGCCCGCCGTTTAAAAAGAAGAAGCCCTTTATCGAGGACGGCGTTGAGCTGAAGGCGTGGAAGATGGACGCCTTGCCATATCTGATCTACGCGCCCATCGAGAAGCTTCCGAAGGAGAAGGAGATCATCCGCAGCCTGAAGAACCTGGCGAAGAAGGCGGACTCCATCGTCATCGCAACCGACTTCGACCGCGAGGGCGAGTTGATCGGTTCGGATGCGCTGTCGTGCATCCAGGAGGTCAATCCCACGGCGCCGGTTTCCCGCGCCCGTTACAGCGCCTTCACGAAAGAGGAGATCACGCACGCGTTCTCCAACCTGGTGGAGCTTGACACGAACCTGGCATCGGCCGGCGCATCCCGTCAGGACATCGACTTGATCTGGGGCGCGGTGCTCACGCGCTACCTTACGCTCGTGAAGTTCGCCGGCTATGGCAACGTGCGCAGCTCCGGCCGCGTGCAGACGCCCACGCTGGCGCTGATCGTGGCGCGCGAGCGCGAGCGCCTGGCGTTCATCCCCGAGGACTATTGGGTGATCAAGGGCGCCTTCGACGCCGGTGCGACCTCCGGCCCCACCGCCGGCGACGGCGAGTTTGCCTTCACGGCGCCGCATTCCACAGCCCGCTTCAAGGATGAAGCGGCGGCGAAGGCGGCCATGGCGGCCGTTTCCGGCGCGGCAAGCGCCACGGTGGCGGCGGTGGAGAAGCGCACGCGCAAGCAGCAACCGCCCGTGCCGTTCAACACCACCAGCCTCATGGCCGCGGCATCGGCAGAGGGCCTTTCGCCGGCGCGCACCATGCGTATCGCCGAGAGCCTGTACATGGACGGTTACATTTCCTACCCGCGTGTCGACAACACGGTGTATCCCAGCTCGCTCGACCTGGCCGAAGTGGTGAAGACCATCTCGGGCAACCCGGCGTACGCCCCGTATTGCCAGCAGCTGCTCTCCGCTGGCGAGCTGCACGCCACGCGCGGCAAGAAGGAGACCACCGACCATCCGCCTATCTATCCCACGGCAAAGGCCACGCCCGACGACCTGGCGCCGGCGGATTACAAGCTGTACAACCTCATCGCACGCCGATTCCTGGCAACGCTGTCGGATGCGGCCGTGGTGGAGGGTACGAAGGTAACGCTCGAAGTGGGCGGCGAGCATTTCGCTGCCAAGGGCGACGTGCTGGTGACGCCGGGCTATCGCGCCATCTATCCGTACGGCATGAAGAAGGACGAGCAGCTGCCTGCCATGAGCGAGGGGCAAAAGGTCGCCTTCAACGGCGCCGAGTGCACGAAGAAGCAGACCGAGCCGCCGGCGCGCTACAGCCAGGGCAAGCTCATCCAGGAGATGGAGAAGCTGGGCCTGGGCACGAAGTCCACGCGCCACAGCATCATCGAGCGCCTGTACACGGTGAAGTACATCCAGAACGACCCCATCGAGCCCAGCCAGCTGGGTATGGCGGTTTGCGACGCCCTTGACAAGTTCGCTCCGCACATCACGCATCCGCAGATGACGGCCGAGCTGGAAGAGGAGATGGACAACATCGCCGAGGGCCGCAACACCAAAGACGCGGTGGTCACCAACAGCCGCAACCTGCTCTCCGAGCAGCTTGCCAACCTGCTGCCGCATTCCGAGGAGGTCAAAGACGCCCTGGCAGATGCCGTGGCGGCCGACGCCTATGTGGGCAAATGCCCCAAATGCGGCAAGGATCTGCAGATCCGCGTGTCCCAGAAGACGCGCGGCATGTTCATCGGCTGCGCCGGCTGGCCGGACTGCGACGTCACCTACCCGCTGCCGAAGGGCAAGGTGGAGTCGCTGCCCGACCCGTGCCCCACGTGCGGCATGCCCCAGGTGAAGGTGACGGCGTTCCGTTCCAAGCCGCGCACGCTGTGCATCGACCCGAACTGCGAGACGAACAAGGAACCCGATGTGGTGGTGGGCGAGTGCCCGAAGTGCGCTGAGGCCGGCAAGAAGGCCAAGCTCATCGCGCAGAAGAACCCGCGTACCCTGAAGCGCTTCATCCGCTGCGAGAACTACGACGAGTGCGGCGTGGGTTACCCGCTGCCGCAGTACGGCGCCATCACGGCGACCGACGAGGTTTGCGAGCACTGCGGCGCGCCCATGGTGATCGTCACCACCACGCGCGGTCCGTGGAAGCTGTGCCCGAACTTCAGCTGCCCGGGCAAGGAGATCGAGGCCGAGAAGAAGGCCGCGGCCAAGGAGGCCAAAGCCGCTGCGAAGAAGGCGCCGGCGAAGAAGCCCGCGGCCAAGAAGCCCGCGGCGAAGAAGACAACCGCGAAGAAGGCAGCTGCGGCGAAAACCGAGGAGCCGGCAGAATAACGACGGCATACGGCGAATGCCCTGCCGAGCCTGGCGTTTGACGAGATAGGCCCCGGAACGATGATCCGTTCCGGGCCTGTTTGCGTTGTGGGGCTTTTCGGTGCCGAGCCGTGCGGCTCGCCCGGCGCTTATCCGGTGCGTTGCGCCTATGGGGCAACGCACCGATGCCGAGGGCGGGCAATCGGCATCGGCGATACGGTCGGGGCGGCGGGTCGTTTCGCCTTTTGGGGCGCATCGCGCGACCTGGGCGTCGACCCCGACCGATAGGAACCGGGTCTAGATATCTTCGCCGTTCTCGATGGCGCGATAGAGGTCGCGGCCAGCCACGTCGACGGCCACGAAGACGGGGAAGTCGTCGAGCATGATGCGGCGCAGGGCCTCGGTGCCCAGGTCGTCCCAGGCAACGGTGTCGCTTGCGGTGACGTGCTTGGCCAGCAGCGCGGCGATGCCGCCGACCGCCGCGAAGTATACGGCGCCGTTTTCAACGCAGGCGTCGATGACGGCCTGGTTGCGCTTGCCCTTGCCGATGCACGCCGCGATGCCGGCGCGCATAAGCTGGGGCGTGGCGAAGTCCATGCGGCTTGCCGTGGTGGGGCCCACGCTGCCGAGCGGGCGGCCGGCAGCGGCGGGGGTGGGGCCGGCGTAGAAAAGCGTCTGGCCCGCCAGCCCGAACGGCAGCTCTCCGGTCTGCTCGAGCGCCTCGAGCGCGCGGGCATGGCCGGCATCGCGCATGGTGTAGCAGGGGCCGGTCAGGCGTACTTCCTGGCCGGCTTTCAGGCTCGTCAGCTGGGATTTGTCCAGCGGCAGGTTCAAGCGTACGGGTTCGCTCATTTCCCCTCACCCCAATCGATCAGCTCGATGGATGCGCTGCGCATTGCCGAGCAGCCCATGTTCACCGCCACAGGCAGCGCGGCGATGTGGCACGGCGCGGTTTCCAGGTGCACGGCCAAGGCGGTCGCGCCGCCGCCGAGGGCCGCCGGGCCGATGCC